>NZ_MECK01000457.1 GCF_014596465.1 Streptomyces sp. CBMA123
CTCGGCCGGGATCGCCGGCGGCTTCGCCCCGCGGGCGGCGGTCGGCGCCACCGTGCTGGCCGGGGCGATCGTGGCCGCCGACCTCGGCGCCGAGACCCCGGAGGGCTTCGCCGACGTCACCGAGCTGGGCTTCGGCACCGCCCGGCACACCCCTCCCCCGGCCGTCGTCGCGCTGGCCGCCCGGGCCCTGGCGGCCCGTGCCGTCCAGGCCGTGACCGGCCCGGTGCTGACCGTCTCCACCGTCACCGGCAGCGCCGAGCGGGCCGCCGTCCTGGCCGCCCGTCACCCGGGCGCCGCGGCCGAGGCGATGGAGGGCTTCGGCGTCGCCGAGGCCGCCGCCCGCTTCGGCGTGCCGGCCTTCGAGCTGCGGACCGTGTCCAACCCGGTGGGCCCGCGCGACCGGGCCGCCTGGCGGATCGGCGAGGCGCTGGCCGCCCTGGAGCGGGCCTTCGCCGCACTGCCCGTCCGAGAACTGATCGAGGAGGCCGGCCGTGGCTGAACGGCTGAGCATCGCGTACTCGCCCTGCCCGAACGACACCTTCGTGTTCCACGCCTGGGCGCACGGTGACGTCCCCGGGGCGGACGCCCCCGAGGTGACCTTCGCCGACATCGACGTGACCAACGGCCTGGCCGAGCGCGGCGAGCTGGACGTGCTGAAGATCAGCTACGGCGCGCTGCCCTGGGTCCTGGAGGAGTACGCCCTGCTGCCCTGCGGCGGCGCGCTCGGGCGCGGCTGCGGCCCGCTGGTGCTCACCCTGCCGGGCGTGGACTCCCCCGCGGACCTCGCCGGGAAGACCGTCGCGGTGCCGTCCGAGCGCTCCACCGCCTACCTGCTGTTCCGGCTCTGGGCGGCGCGGGCGGTGCCGGGCGGCTTCGGCGAGATCGTCGTCCTGCCGTTCCACGAGATCATGCCCGCCGTCCGGGACGGCCGGGTGGACGCCGGTCTGGTCATCCACGAGGCCCGCTTCACCTACCAGCGGTACGGCCTGCACAGCCTGGCCGACATGGGCGAGGCCTGGGAGCGGGAGACCGGCCTGCCGATCCCGCTGGGCGCGATCGTCGCCAGGCGCTCGCTGGGCGCCGAGCGGCTGCGCGAGCTCGCCGAGGCGATCCGTGCCTCCGTCCGGCAGGCCTGGGCGGATCCGGCGGCCAGCCGGGAGTACGTGCTGGCGCACGCCCAGGAGATGGACCCGGCCGTCGCCGACCAGCACATCGGGCTGTACGTCAACGAGTTCACCGCCGACCTCGGCGAGGAGGGCTACGAAGCCGTCCGCGCGCTGCTCACCCGGGCCGCCGCGGAGGGGCTGGTGCCCCCGCTCGACCCGGGTGCGCTCGCGTTCTAGGAGCCGTCCGGGGATCAGACGTCGAACTGGTCGGCCACCGCGCGCAGCAGGCCGGCCAGCTTCTGGCCGGTCGGCTTGGCCGGGTAGCGCCCGCGCTGGAGGCCGGGCAGCACCGCGTCCAGGGTGGTGATCAGGTCCTGGACGATCGGCGCCATGTCGTCGGCGCTCCGGCGCTGGGCGGCGGCCACCGACGGCAGCGCCTCCAGCAGTTGCACGGACATCGCCTGATCCCCGCGATGGCCGGCGACCACGCCGAACTCGACCCGCTGGCCCGGCTTCAGCACGGTGACACCGGCGGGCAGCGCCTTGGTGTGGACGAAGACGTCGCCACCGTCGTCGCGCGACAGGAAGCCGAAGCCCTTCGTCTCGTTGAACCACTTGACCTGGCCGGTGGGCATCTCGAACAGTCCTCGAATGGGTGTGAGGGATCCCGGCTCTGGCCGGAGATCACTGGGTGGGGTGGGACATCAGACGGCCGACCTCGGCTCGGCGCCCGTGGGCGCTCACGGTCAGCGCATTGCCAGGAGCAGACTAACGGTCCGTCACTGCCTCATCAGCGTTCCGCGATGGATCCGCGCTCCGAGGCCCGGGCGGGCCGGCGGGAGCGCGGGGATCTCACGGTCACGGACGACCCGGTACTGGCACGGCCGGGGCGCGGTTCTGCGCGGTCCATCGGCTCACACCCCCGGGTCTGAGGACACGGGACGCACTGGTAGCGCCCCTCGGCACCCCGTGCATACCCCCGCCCAGCAGGGATCAAAACGCATCGCTGCCGGGAAACTGCGCAACGTGACCGAGTCGCTCCGGTGGGCCGCCGTGGCGGGCGTTCTGCCAGACTGGGGGCCGCGGACCGGGCCCCGACCTGGGCGGCCCGGCGCGACCCCAGGGAGTGAGCGGACGTGAGCAGCCAGAGCGCCGACCCCGGCGACGTGTACGTCAAGGCCGGGACGGTGGTCTTCGGCATCGGCGCGCTCGCCACCCTGGTCACCTTCGTGCCGCTGTTCCTGCACCTGACGCCGCTGCCGACGGCCATGTACTGGCTGAGCATGCTGATGCCGGCCGGGTTCCTGGCCGCGCTGACCGGGCTGTTCCTGAACGCCCGGGCCCAGCGCGACCGGGCGGAGCCCCAGCGGTCCTAGCGCGAGCCGAGGTGCCGCTCGAGCCACTCCGGGAAGCCGGTGAGGTCGGGCAGCACCACGTCCGCCCCGGCGGCGCTCAGCTCGTCCGCGCCGTACGGGCCGGTGGCCACGGCGACCGCGACGGCCTCCGCGTGCCGGGCGCCCACGATGTCGCCGAGGTGGTCGCCGACGTAGATGCTCGCGCCGTGCGCGCGCAGCGCCTCGCCCTTGGTCTCCGCCCAGAGGTCGCCGACGAGGACGTCCACGGTCAGCCCGGCGTGCTCCAGGTGGAGGCGGGCGTTGGGCTCGTACTTGCCGGTGATCACGGCGACCCGGCCGCCGTGGGCGCGGACCGCCTCGACGGCGGCGCGGGCGCCGGGCAGTGCCACGGTCGGGGCGAAGGCGTGGTCGCGGTAGAGCTCGCGGTAGCGGTCGGCGGCCCGCTCCGTCTCGTCCGCCGGGAACCAGTTGCGGATCTCGTCCAGCAGCGGCGGGCCGAGCCGGGTGACCACCAGGTCGGCGTCGACGTAGGTGCCGGTCTCGGCGGAGAGTGCCTGGTAGGTGGCCCGGATGCCGGGCCTGGTGTCCAGCAGCGTCATGTCGAGGTCGAAGCCGACGGTGAGCGGGGCGGGTGAGGTGGCGGGCATGCCGCCAGGCTACCCAACGGGCCCCGGGGCGGACGAGGCGATTTGCCCCGCCTCCGAGACGGAACTTAGGTTTACCTGAGTTTTCCGCGGAGAGGGCTCATGACCGACACCACCGCACCACCGGGCAAGCGGCGGACACCCCGTCACCGAACACTGTGGCTCGCCGTCGCGCTGGCCGTGCTGGCCGTCGCGGTGCTGCTGAGCCTCGCGGTCGGCAGCCGTACCGTGCCGCTGTCCGCGACGGTCGACGCGCTGCTGCACGGCGGCGGCTCCGCCGACGCGGTGGTGATCCGCGAGCTGCGGCTGCCGCGGACGGTCGTCGGGCTGGCCGTCGGCGCGGCGCTCGGGCTGGCCGGGGCCGTCATGCAGGGCCTGACCCGCAATCCGATCGCGGACCCGGGCATCCTCGGCGTCTCGCAGGGCGCGGCGGCGGGCGTGGTGGTCGCCCTCTCCGGCTTCGGGGTCTCCACCCTCACCGGGTACGTCTGGTTCGGCTTCGCGGGCGCCGTGATCGCCACCGTGCTGGTGTACGGCCTGGCCGGGCGCGGCCGGGGCGGGGCCACGCCGATCAAGCTGGCGCTGGCCGGCTCGGCGATGTCCGCGTTCATCGCCTCGCTGAACACCCTGGTGCTGACCACCGACGCGGCCACCATGGACCAGTTCCGGTTCTGGCACGTCGGCTCGCTGTCCGGCCGGACGGCGGACGTGGCCTGGCAGCTGCTGCCGTTCCTGGCCGTCGGCACCGTGCTGGTGGTGGCGGTGGCGCGCGGGCTGGACGCGCTGGCGCTGGGCGAGGACACCGCGAAGGGGCTGGGCGCGAAGACCGGCCTGGTCCGGGCGGTCGGCGCGCTCGGCGCCACCGTGCTGACCGGCTCGGCGGTCGCGGCGGCCGGTCCGATCGCCTTCATCGGCCTCGCCGTGCCGCACGCCGCCCGCGCGGTGGCCGGCGCCGACCACCGCTGGGTGCTCGCCTTCTCGGCCGTCCTCGGCCCGGCCCTGCTGCTGCTCGCCGACACCCTGGGGCGGGTGCTGTTCCCGCCGTCGGAGGTCCCGGCGGGTGTGATGACGGCGCTGGTGGGGGTGCCGGTGCTGGTGGTGCTGGTGCGCCGGCGGAAGGTGGTCGCGGCGTGAGCGAGCGCGGCGAGCGAACCGTCGAGGGGTGCGTGTGGGCGAATGCCCCCGCCGAGCGTAGCGAGGTGGGCGCATGAGTTCGGTGTCCCTGCGGGGGTACTCCGTGGTGCGGGCCGGGCGGGCCTCGTTCCTGCTGCACCGGCGCTCGGCGCTCGCCGCCCTGGGGCTGGTGGCGGTGCTGGCGGCGACGGTAGTGGCCTCGCTGTGCCTGGGCGAGTCGACCGTCTCGCCGGGTGAGGTCGTCAAGGTGGTGCTGGGGCAGCCGAGTCCGGACGAGCTGGTGGTCGGGGAGTTCCGGCTGCCGCGCGTGGTGGTCGGGCTGATGGTCGGGGCGGCGCTCGGGCTGGCCGGGGCGCTGGTCCAGACGGTGGCCCGCAATCCGCTGGCCAGCCCCGACGTGGTGGGTGTGACCTGGGGCGCGACCGTGACCGTGGTCGGGCTGATGGCGTACGGGGTGGTCGGCTCGACCGGGCAGGCGCCGTACGCGGCGGTCGGCGGCGGGCTGGCGGCCGGGCTGCTGGTGTACGCGCTGGCCTGGCGGCGGGGGCTGCACGCCCAGCGCTTCGTGCTGATCGGGATCGGGGTCAGCGTGGCGCTGTCCTCGCTGACCTCGGTGTTCCTCACCAAGGGGGACGGCTTCCAGGCGCAGGCCGCGAAGGTGTGGATGACCGGCAGTCTGAACGGCGCCGGCTTCGACCAGGCCGACCGGCTGGCGTGGGTGCTGCTGGCGGCCCTGCCGGTGGCGCTGTGGGCGGCGCGCGCTCAGCGGTCGATCTCCTTCGACGACGCGACGGCCGTCGGCCTCGGGCTGCGGCTGGACCGGATCCGGCTGGGCATGGCGCTGCTGGGCATCGTGCTGGCCTCCTGTGCGGCGGGCGCCGCCGGGCCGGTGGACTTCGTGGCGCTGATGGCCCCGCAGATCGCGCTGCGGCTGGCCCGCTCGGCGCAGGTGCCGCTGCTGTGCTCGGCGCTGACCGGCGCGCTGGTGGTCGTCCTGGCCGACCTGATCGCCCGGCGTCTGCTCGCCCCGACCGAGCTGCCGGTGGGCGTGGTGACCGGCATGGTCGGCGCGCCGTACCTGATGTGGCTGTTGATCCGATCCCGCCGTGGAGGCTCCCGATGACCGCTCACCGCTTGGAGGCCCGGGGCCTCACCCTGGCCTACGAGGCGCGCACGGTCGTCGAGGGCCTGGACGTGGGCATCCCGGACGGGCGGGTGACGGTGATCGTCGGCCCGAACGCCTGCGGCAAGTCGACGCTGCTGCGGGCCCTGGGCCGGCTGCTGAAGCCGGTGCGCGGCGCGGTGCTGCTGGACGGCGAGGAGCTGGCGCGGATCCCGACCAAGCGGATCGCCCAGCGGCTCGGCCTGCTGCCGCAGTCGCCGACCGCGCCGGAGGGCATCTCGGTGGCGGACCTGGTCGCGCGCGGCCGTCAGCCGCACCAGAGCTGGTGGCAGCAGTGGTCGGCGGAGGACGAGGCGGCCGTGGCCGAGGCGCTGGAGCGCACCTCCACGGCGGAGCTGGCCGAGCGCAGTGTGGACGAGCTGTCGGGCGGTCAGCGCCAGCGGGCCTGGATCGCGATGGCGCTCGCCCAGGGCACGGACATCCTGCTGTTGGACGAGCCGACCACCTACCTGGACATCGCGCACCAGGTGGAGGTGCTGGACCTGGTCCGGCGGCTGAACGTCGAGCGCGGCCGGACGGTCGTCGCGGTGCTGCACGACCTCAACCAGGCCGCCCGGTACGCGGACCACCTGGTGGCGATGCGGGACGGCCGGGTGGTCGCCGAGGGCCCGCCCGGCGAGGTGGTGACGGCGGAGCTGGTGCGGGAGGTTTTCGGGCTGGACTCGGTGGTGGTGCCGGACCCGGTGACGGGCACTCCGCTGGTCGTGCCGGGGGCTCCGTGGGCGGCGACGGCGGAAACCGCGGCGGCCGTGGACGCGTAACGGCCTTTCCAACGCTATTTCGGACATAATCGACGGGCCCCCGCAGCCCCACCGCCCGAGGACCCGCCGATGCCCCGGATCGCCCGCCGTACGTTCCTCGCCGGCCTCGGCGGGGCCGCGCTCACGGCGTGCACCGGCTCGGGGTCGAACACCGCTCGGCCGCCGACCACGGACGGCTTCGAGGCGAGCGGCTCGCCCTCCCCCACCCCGCTGCCGCCGGTGACGGTGAACGCCGCGACCGGGCCGGTGCAGGTGCCGGGCGCGCCGCTGCGGGTGGTCGTGCTGGACACCGACGTGCTGGACTCCGCGCTGACGCTGGGCGTCACCCCGGTCGGCGCCGCGCTCCCGGCCTCCGACACCCGCTTCCCCGGGTACTGGCCGGCCTCCCGCACAGCGGGCATCCGGCTGGTCGGCCCGGCCGGCGCGCCCGACCTCGGCTCCGTCCGCGCGCTGCGGCCGGACCTGATCCTCTCCAACCAGGCCCGCGACGGCGACCGGTACGAGCAGCTGCGGGAGATCGCCCCGACCGTGCTCACCCAGACCACCGGGGCGCCGTGGAAGGCGGACTTCCAGCTGCACGCCCAGGCGTTGAGCCGGGTGGCGCCCGCGGCGGCCTTCGTCACCGCGTACCAGAAGCACGCCGGGCAGGTGGCGGGGGCGCTGTCGGCGGCGAAGCTGTCGGGCAGCAGGGTGAGCCTGGTGCGCTTCGTGGCGGGCGGCGGGATCCGGCTGTTCGGGCGGCAGAGCTTCCCCGGGATCGTGGTCGCCGACGCCGGGGTGGGGCGGCCGGACGCGCAGAACGTCGACCAGTCGGACTTCGAGATCCCCCCGGACCAGCTCGGCAAGGCGGACGGCGACCTGCTGCTGTACGCGACGTACGGCGATCCGGTCACGGCGGGCGTCGGTGCGACGCTGGCGAGCCCGGGGTGGCAGGCGCTCGGCGCGGTCAAGGCGCACCGGGCGTTCCCGGTGGACGACCAGCTGTGGTTCCAGGGGATCGGGTACACCGGCGCCAACTTCATGCTGGACCAGCTGCAGCGCTTCCTCGGCGCGTAGCCGTCCGGAGGGGCGCGGTCGAACGGCATCGGTCGCGGCTACGGCTACAGCCACGGCTGCGACCTGGTTCAGGTCGAACTCGCGTAGCGGGCCGGGGGGATGCCGACCGTGGCGGTGAAGTCCCGGGTGAGGTGGGCCTGGTCGGCGTAGCCGAGTTCGACGGCGAGCGCGGCGAGGTCCAATCCCCCGCCCGCCGCGGCGCGTTCGGCGGCCTCGTGGAGCCGGGCGCGGCGCAGCACCCACTTCGGGGAGGCGCCGACGTACTCGGCGAACAGCCGCTGGAGGCGGCGGACGGTCAGGCCCAGCTCGCGGGCCAGGTCGTCCACCCGGCACAGGTCCGGGGAGCCGGTGATCCGCTCGACCATCGCGGCGACCTCCTCGGCGACCGGGTCGGGCGCGGGCAGCCGCGACAGGAGGAAGGCGTCGGCGGGCCCGGCGCCCGGCTCGGCCAGGAGCAGGGCGTTGCACCGGTCCACCTCGGGGCCGAAGTAGTCGGCGGCGGGCACGGAGCGGTCGGCCAGGGCGCTCACCGGGTGCCCGGTGAGGGGGCGGAAGGCGCCGGGGCGGAACTTCACGCCCAGCACGTGCCCGGCCCCTTCCAGGCGGCGGACGAAGAGCGAGCGGTCCACCCCGTAGACCCGGGCCCGCGGGGCCTCGAACACCAGGTGGACGTTCGGGTGGGCGAGCACCTTCTGCTCGTACGGCGGGCGGCCGGTGAGGTCCCAGCGGACCAGCCAGTAGAACTCCACGAAGCGCGCCACGGCGGGCGCGGGCGCGAGCCGCTCCACGCTGATCCGCTCGGCCGCCCGGGCCGGGTGGAGCACGCCGCGGCAGAGGTCGGTGCCGGGGGCGGGGGCGGTGCCGGGGGCGGGGGCGGAGTCGCTGCCGGGGGCGGGGCCGGGGTCGTCCATGGCGGCCAGGGTAGTCGTCGCGTTTCTTCAAGACCGGGCGGTGCGGCCCGGCGCAGGATGGCGGCATGAACGCTCACCCCCTGCACCCCCTGCTGGCCCGTGCCGCCGCTGCCGCCGCCGAGGTCGCCGCCGCCGTCCCCGCGGAGGTGGACTTGGCCGCGCCGACGCCCTGCGGGGAGTTCGACACCCGGGCGCTGATCAACCACTGGGTGCTCTACACCTCGCACGGCCTGGAGCACCGGGCCCGTCGCCTCGAACTGCCCGCCGCGCTGGTCGCGCGGGACTTCACGGCCGAGGCCGACTGGCGCCCGGCGTACGCGGCGCAGTTGGAGCGGGCGGTCGCGGCCTGGGGCGCGCCGGCCGCCTGGGAGGGGGACGTCGACCCGGGCGGTTCACCGTTCCCGGCGGTGGGGATCGCCCGGATGCTGATCCTGGAACTGCTGCTGCACGGCTGGGACGTGGCGCGGGCGGTCGGCCGGGAGATCGCGGTGGACGGGGAACTCGCGCTGCTGGTGGGCGAGATCGTGGCGGAGAACGCCGAACTGTTCCGCCAGTACGGGGGGTTCGCGGAGCCGGTCGCGGCGCCGGAGGACGCCTCGGCGTGGGAGCGCGCGTTGGCCGCCTCGGGGCGGGACCTGCGCTGGAAGGCCTGAGCCTGCCCGCCGTCGTCGTCGGCGGGCAGGCTCAGGAGCTGGTGCGTCGGGGCGGGTCGGATCGCGTCGCGTCGCGTCGCGTCAGCGAGGGTGTCCGCGAGCTTGAGGTAGCCGCGCTGGACGATCCACTTCTGGTTGGGGAGTGAGTCGTATGACGATCAGGCGGGCCGCATGGCCGCCGTGAGCTTGGCCCGGAGCAGGCGGACCGCCGGGGAGTGCTGATCGCGGCGGGCCACCAGCCCGAGGCGGGCAGTCGTACGGGCGTCGGTCAGCGGGACGGCCCGCAGGCCGGCGCCCTCCAGGGAGGAGGCGCTGAGCACCGCGACCCCGGCGCCGCGCTCGGCCAGCCGGAGCAGGGCCGCCGGGGAGCTGGCCTCGATGTCCACGCGCGGGTCCAGGCCCAGCTGGGCGCAGGAGCGGTCGTAGGCGGCGCGGAGCCCGGTGCCCGGGGAGAGGCAGAGGATCTTCTCGCCGCGCAGGTCGGCGATGGTCAGCCCGGTCCGGTCCAGGGAGTGCCCGACGGGGACGACGGCGGCGATCGGATCGTCCAGGACCACCCCGACCTCCAGCCCCTGCGGGACCTCCCCCGCGTAGCCGATCAGGGCGAGATCGAGGGCGCCGGCCAGGACCTGGGACTGGAGCAGGTCGGAGTGCCCCTCGTGCAGGCTCAGTTCGATGCCGGGGTGAGTACGGCCGAGGTCGGCAATGGTGTCCAGGAACGGCGGGATCGAACAGCCCATGATCATCCCGAGCCGGACCCGGCCCCGGACGGCGTCGGCGAACTCGGCGGCGGTGTGCTGAATGGCGTCCAGCGTGGCCAGGGCGTTCTTGGCGAGCGGGAGGATCGCCTCCCCGACCGGGGTGAGGCACACCCTGCGACCGGAGCGGTCGAGCAGCTGCTGGCCCAACTCTCGCTCCAGCTTCGCCACTTGAGAGCTGACACCGGACTGGCTGACATGCAGGCGGGCGGCGGCCGCCGTGAAGGAACCCTCGTCGACGACGGCGGCGAAGTAGCGCAGCTGGTGCATCTCCATAACTGATGATGATAGCTGGCATCGGATCTATCTGTTGGACGGATGGATGGAGGGGCGAAAGGATGGAGGCATGACGACGACGAAGAGTGCACGCGAGCTGGCCGAGACCTACTTCACCGCCTGGGAGGCGGGCGACTTCGACACCATCCGGGGCCTGCTGGCCGAGGACGTCGACTTCGTCGGAGCACTGGGCACGGCATCCGGGATCGAGGCGGCCCTCGGCGGGCTGCGGGGCCTCGGGCAGGTGCTGGAGAAGATCGACGTGAAGGTGCGGGTGGCGGAGGGGGATGAGGTCATCACCTGGTTCGAGCTGAACACCAGCATTGCGCCGCCGGCGCCGACGGCGAACTGGATGCACGTGGAGAACGGGAAGATCGCCCGGATCCGGGTGACCTTCGACCCGCGCGGACTGCTGGCGGGCTTCGAGAAGAAGGCTGAGGAGCACTGAGGGGGCGGGCAGAACAGCGGGGGCTGTTCGCGCTCAGGCGTCCTCGTCGGGCTGGGGCGGGGTCGCCCGGAGGGCGGTGACCACACCCAGGGCGACCGTGGCGATCGCGAGGGCGAGGAGCGTCGCGAAGGCGGCGGCGATCAGGAACCGCACGGGCGCTCGCGGTCTCGGTCGCGGTCGGCGTCGAGGAGCAGGGTGAGGAGGTTCAACAAGGTCGAGGCCGGGGCCGTGTTGAAGCAGACGAGCATGCGGCCGTCGAGGGTCCTGTCCGTGGTCGCGGAGGGGAAGATCAGGCCGAACTTGCGGCCGCGCTCGTGGAGTTCGGCGAGGAAGGTGAGGATGTGGTCCTCGGTGTAGGCCCGGATCCGGGGATCGGTGGGCTGCATGGGGTAGCGGTTCACGCGGCACCGTCCAGCTCGCACTCGAACCAGATGGTCTTGCCGCGCTTCTGGGGGTCGACGCCCCAGCGACTGGTGAGGGCCGCGACCAACTGAAGGCCCCGGCCGGACTCGGCGAGGAGGTCGAGCGGCGGGAGTTCGGGGAGGACCGGGCTCTCGTCGGAGACACCGACCCGGAGGGTGCGGGTGGTGACGGAGAGGATCTGGACGACCGGCGCGGGGGTGTTCGCGTGGTTCCAGGCGTTCACGATCAGCTCACCGAGGGCGAGTTCGGCGTCGAAGGTGCCCGAGGGCGGCCAGCCCAGGCGGAGCATGGCGTCCTGGAGGGACTGCCGGGCGAGGGTGAGGGAGGGCGTGTTGCACTGACGCATGGGAGATCTCCCGGCGTGAGGTGGGGTGGAGAACCGGCGGAAACGTCACCGTGAGCCAGGCCATGGACTAGAGAAGGACATGGCTGCTCTGCGGTGCTTGCTAGCAGGCATTACTGACGATCCGTCGGATCGATGTGACATTGACCATAACGCACGATGCCTGCGTTTTGAGGTCTGCGCCTAAAAATTCGCTCTATCGTGGCAGCGGCCAAGATGGACCTGCGCACCGCCAGCGCGGCACACTGGCCCCAGCACCGGCAGAGAGGACGCCATGCCCCTTCGCTCCAACCCGACTCTCCGTCAGCGCCGACTCGGCACTGAGCTGCGGAGAATGCGGGAGCAAGCCGGCCTTGGCGGCAGCGAGCTTGCCCGCACTCTCGGCATCAGCCCTGGACAGATGACGCAGATGGAGAAGGCGAAGATCGGCGTCAGCCCCGAGCGTCTGCGGACCGTCGCATCTGCCTGCAACTGCGCCAACCAGCCGCTGATCAATGCGCTTGCCGACATGGCTTCGGAGCGCGAAAAGGGCTGGTGGGAGAAGTATCGCGGGACTCTGACCATCGACTTCCTTGAGGTGGCAGAGCTTGAAAGCCGCGCCACGCGGCTGACCATCTGCACGACCACATTCGTGCCCGGTCTGCTGCAAACCAGCGACTACGCGTCGGCCGTGTTCGACCGGATCTTCCCTCCGCTGCCGCCACAGGACATCGCCACCAGGACTGCTTTTCGGATCAAACGACAAGAGGTCGTTCGATCCGGCGCGATTCCGTTCCAAGTATTCGTCCACGAGGCTGCGTTGCGGATGCAGTTCGGCGGCCCCAAGGTCCTTGCTGGTCAGCTCGGCTCACTCCTCGACAGCACTCATCAGCCTGGCATCTCAATCCGCGTCGTACCTTTCGCCGTCGACACCTTTCCGGGTTCCGGCGAGAACCTCACGTTCGCCGAAGGGCCTGTCCCCGAGCTGGACACCATCCAGATGGACGTAACCCAAGGCGCGCTCTTCTTCGACTCCCCAGCAGACTTGGCCAAGCACCGTGCGATCTTCTCTCGCCTGGACTCCAAGGCGCTCTCCGAAGAAGGATCACGTGAGTTCATTCGATCCGCCATGGAAGATGTGAAGAAGACGTATGAGTAGGTCACAGTGGCAGAAGTCCAGCTTCAGCGCCGCGAACAACGAGTGTGTGGAAGTTCGTATCGCCAATGGGGCAGTCGAACTCCGTGAGTCCGATGAGGGTGACACCGTCCTCCGCACCACCCCCGCCGCCCTCTCCGCCCTCCTCCACGGCGTCAAGGCCGGCGAGTTCGACCACCACTCGGCCTGACACCACGGCGGCCGGGCCACATTGCCGTGGCCCGGCCGCCGCCGTCATGCCGGTACCGACCGGCTACCTGTACCTACTTCAGCGGCGTGCCGCCCGCGTTGCGGTACGCGATGGTCTTGTTGATCAGGTTGTTGCCGTCGGTCTCGACCGCGGTCTGCTCCTGCTGTCCCGCACCGAACAGCAGCGCTGCGACGTGCGCGTTCGCCACCTGGTCCAGGTGCGACATGAGCCAGTCGACCTTGTCGTCCTTGTAGTGGTTGAGGGTGTTGTTCTGCGCCATGTTCCCCACCGGGATCTGCCACAGGACCACCGGCTTGCCCACCGACTCGGCCATCGTCTTGTAGAACGTCAGCGCGGCAGTGGCCTTCTGGTCGTTCCAGAAGGTGTCACGGCCACCGTTCTCCGGCTTCGCGTACCAGCCCGCGTCGCGGTCCACCACGTCGGAGACCAGGAAGTCGGCGTTCTTCGCGCCCAGTGCCGCGTAGTCCTTGACGCATCCCTGCGTGTTGGTCGTCCAGTCCCAGCAGGTCAGGTGGAACCCGGCGCCCACGTTCGGCGCGTACTTGTGGGCCATCGCGATCATGCACTGGGCCAGGCCGGCGGCGCTGTTCTCCTGCGATCCGCAGTCCGCCGGGTTCGAGGCCGTGACCTGCGCGCCAACCTTGTGCGGGTCACCGAGCGAACGGACGTAGCCCCAGAAGTCGGGCTCGATGTCGATCATGTCCTGCGACGTGCCGATCTTCTGGAGGAAGAAGCGGTAGTCGTTCAGGTAGCGGGTGAGCAGGTCGGCCCGGTTGATGGCGACGACCTCGCCCGGGCCGTCGCCCTGGCCCGCCATGTCCCCCAGGTCGCGCAGCGAGTACCAGGTCCAGAAGTACTTCTGCGGGCGCGGCTTGCCCTGGTAGGTGGCCTGGGCCACGTGTTGGTCGCCCCAGGTCACGTAGAAGCCGGGCGCGGTGGTCTCGCCGGTCCAGCAGCCCCACCAGCTCGACCATTCGGCCTTGCAGCGCGAGGCCGTGTAGTAGTCGGAGGAGGGGGCGGGCTGGCTGTGCACGTAGTTGTACCGCACGTCGAAGGGCGCGGCGATCGCCGCAGCGTCGTTCATCGAGCCGCCGATGAGCACCGTGCTGCTGCCCATGAAGCGGGTCGCCACGTTGCCGCCACCGCCACCGCCACTGCCGCCGGCCGGTGCCGGTACCGACGAAGGTGCCGACGACGGAGCCGATGACGGGTGGGTGCCGCCCGGGGCCTGGCCGGTGGGAACGGGGTGGCCCGCAGTGGTGGGCTTGGCGGAGTTGGTGGGCACGGCGGGAACGGTGGGCACGGCCCCGGCGCCGGGGTCGCCCGCGGTCCCGGTGCCGCCGGCGCTGCCGACCGGGACGAGCTGCCACTGCTGGTTGGCGCCGCCCCAGTCCCAGTACTGGGCGATGCGGCCGCCATCGGCCTTGGATCCGTCCTGGACCTCGACGGCCATGCCGCTGTGGCGGTTGATCAGCCGCACGTAGCCGTCCGAGGACTTCTCCAGGTGGAACTGCTGGTTGGCGCCGTTCAGGTCGTGCCACTGGACCATGGTGGAGCCGGCGGTCTTCGACCAGCCGTAGTCGTCCAGGACCTTGCCGGAGTTGCGGTTCTGCAGCCGGTAGTTGCCGTCACCCGCGTCGATGAACCGCCACTGCTGGTTGGTTCCGTCGTGACGGGCCCACTGAACCGCCGGCGCGCCGTCATTGGTGGCGTAGTTGAGGCCGTCCAGCGCCTCGCCGCTGTTGCGGTTGACCAGCATGTACCAGGGCTTCGTGTCCACGTCCACGGTTCCGGCCGAGGCCGTGTTGACCACGACCACCGAGCCGCCCACGACCGCGAGACCGACGGCCGCCCAGAAACCCCGGCGCTGGTACAGCCGACGGCGGCGGTGCGACTGCCGTCCCTCGGCAAGGGCCGAACCGGACGACGGGCGACGCCGACGGCCACGGCCCCCGGCGGGAGACGCCTCCGACGACATGGAGGGGCGAGGGGACATGTCGATGCTCTCTTTCAGCCGCTGCCTCTGACCCGACCGCCTGGCCGGACGACACCTGGTTGTCGCCGGTCCCGGAAAGGTTGCCGCGGCCCGGAAGATTTTTCGGCGCCGCACACCGGCCACGCGCGATGCTGGACACCATGAAGATCGCCGCAGCTCAGCTGTCCTGCACCCCCGCCGACATCCCGGCCAACGTCCGGCACCTCACCGCCCTCGCCGAGCAGGCCCGCTCCCAGGGCGCCGAGCTGATCGTCTTCCCCGAGTTCGCGCTCACCGGCTACGAACTCGAAGCCCTGGCCGCCGCCCCCCACCTCTGGACCGCCCCCGACGACTCCCGCCTCGACGCCCTCCGGGCCACCGGCATCGCCACCGTCGTCAACTGCGCCGTCCCCACCGACGGCCCCCGGCCCGCCATCGGCACGTACGTCTACGGGCCCGACGGCGCGCTGATCACGAGCTATCTCAAGCAGCACCTCTACGAGCACGAGCAGGGCGTCTTCACCCCCGGCGACCAGGACGGCCGCTTCGAGCTCGGCGGCCTCCGCTTCGCCCTCGCCACCTGCTTCGACAACCACTTCCCCGACCTCACCGCCCGGGGTGCGGCCGACGGTTGCGACGTCCACCTCGCCAGCTCCCTCTACGGCACCGGCAACGGCATCCACGAGCGGGCCACGATCTACCCGGGCATCGCCGAGTCCACCGGCATGCACGTCGTGCTGGCCAACCACGTCGGCCCCTCCGGCCCCTGGACCGGCTGCGGCGGCGCCGCCCTCTGGGCCCCGGACGGCACCCTCCTCGCCGAGGCCGACGACCGCACCACCACCGTCGCCCTCGCCGACATCCCCTAGCGGGTCCGGAGCAGGACGTCGGCCCGCCCGACTTCCTGCTCCAACCGGCGCCCTTGAGGGGACACCGGCACCTCCGGGCCCGCCCCGCCTCAGCCGCCGGAGCGGATCGGCTCGCCCGTCCGGTGCAGGTGGCCGAGGATCTCGCGGTACGAACGCAGCAGGCCGGTCTCGTAGTACGGGATGTCCTTCTCCGCGCAGAACTCCCGGGTGATCCGGGCGGCCCGCCCGAGCGCGGGGGTCGGCATGCTGGGGAACAGGTGGTGCTCCACCTGGTAGTTGAGGCCGCCCATCACCGAGTCCAGCACCGGGCCGCCACGGACGTTGCGCGAGGTGAGCACCTGGCGGCGCAGGAAGTCCAGCCGCATCTCCGGGGTCACCATCAGCATGCCCTTGTGGTTCGGGGCGAAGACGCAGCCCAGGTACACGCCGAACAGCGCCTGGTGCACGGCGATGAAGGCCACCGCCTTGCCGGCCGGCAGCGCGGCGAACACCAGGCCGAAGTAGGCCACGAAGTGCACGACCAGCAGCACACCCTCCAGCACCGGACGCTTCACGGCGGGGCTGCGCAGCGCGCGGAAGCTGTTGAAACTCAGGTTGAGGCCCTCCAGCAACAGCAGCGGGAAGAACAGGAACGCCTGCCGGCGGCCGATGAACCGGGCGAGGCCGCTCGCCTGCCGGGCCTGCCGCTGCGACCACACCACGAGGTCCGGCGAGACGTCCGGGTCGCGCTCCTCGTGGTTGGGGTTGGCGTGGTGGCGGGTGTGCTTGTTCATCCACCAGCCGTAGCTCATGCCCATCAGCAGGTTGGCGGCGATCCGCCCGCCGATCTCGCTCGGCCCGCGACGGCTGAACACCTGGCGGTGCGCGAGGTCGTGCGAGAGCAGGGCGACCTGGGCGAACACCACGGCCATCACCGCGGCCAGGACGAGCTGCCACCAGGTGTCGCCGATCTCGAACAGCGCCCACCAGCCGTCGAGGAAGGCGAAGAGCACCAGTCCGATGCGCACGGCGTAGTAGCCGGGGCGGCGGTCGAGCAGGCCCTCGGCGGCGATCCGGCGGCTCAGCTGGGCGAAGTCGCTGCCGCCGCCCTCCGGCTGCGGAGCGGGCGGCGCGAGGGCGGTGGGGGCCGCGGGGGCCGGCGCGGCCTTGCTCATCGTCACGGGCTGTGTGGGCATGCCCCGAGTCTGCTGCGCCGGGCGGGCCGGCAGAACGGGGAAGGCACCCCTCCCGTACGGGTGTTAACCCCCGCACCACCATGGCGCCCGCAGGTCGTCCGGCATGTGGACTGCCGGCCCCGGGCGAGCGGCCTCCGGTTGATCCACCCGAAGCCGTACCCGTACTGTCGGCACGCGGTGACATCGGGGGCGATCGAGAGCGGGGCGGGGCCGTGACCGAAGAGGCGATACCTGGGCGGTTGGTCGGCCGGCGCTACCGGCTCCTCCGGCAGCTGGGCGCGGGCGGCTTCGGGCGGGTCTGGCAGGCCCACGACGAGACCCTGGGCATCGACGTGGCCGTCAAGCAGCTGTGGCTGCCGCCCGCGACCTCCGAAGGCGAGCGGGCCGAACGGCTGGCCCGGGCCGAACGCGAGGCGCGCAACGCCGCCCGGCTGCGCGACCGGCCGCACATCGTGGCCGTCCACGACGTGCTGGTCGAGGACGGCATGCCGTGGATGGTGATGCAGCTGGTGTCGGGCGGCTCGCTCGGCGACCGGCTGGCCGCGCACGGGCCGCTGCCGGTCGAACGGGCGGCCGTGGTCGCCCGCGCCCTGCTGACGGCCCTCGGCGCCGCCCACGCGGCCGGGGTGGTGCACCGGGACGTCAAGCCCGCCAACGTCATGCTGGCCGACGACGGCGACGTCCTGCTCGCCGACTTCGGGATCGCCGTCCACGAGGCCGACTCGACGCTCACCGTGACCGGGGCGTTCGTCGGCTCGATCGAGTACATCGCCCCCGAGCGGGCGCGCGGCGTGGACGGGCAGGCCGCCTCCGACCTGTTCTCCCTCGGCGTCACCCTGTACCAGGCCGTCGAGGGCGTCTCGCCGTTCCGCCGGGAGTCGGCGACCGCCTCGCTCACCGCCGTCCTGTTCGACCCGCCCGAGCCGCCCCGCAACGCCGGCCGGCTGGCCCCGCTGATCCTCGCCCTGCTGGCCAAGGACCCGGAGCAACGGCCCGGCACCGCGCAGGCGTTGGCGATGCTCGACCAGTCCGTGCCGGACCGGCCCACCGCCCTCGACCAGCCGCTGCCGGCGCCGGCGCCGGCCACCGCCCTCGACCACCCGTTCCCGGCCGCGCCCGCCGAGGACGAGGACCGGGCGGATCAGCTTGGGGTGACGTCGGCGTCGGAGACCCCGGCGTCACGGCCCTACCTGACGATCGCGGTCGCGGTCGCCGTCGTCGCCGTCCTGGCCGGAGCGATCTGGCTGCTGGCGGCCTCGCGGCCCGGGGACGGCAAGGCCAAGCAGCCCGCGACCGGGGCCGGGGCCGCCTTCCCCGCGCCGCCGTCGGGCAGCCCCTGGCGGGGCCCGTCGCCGAGCCCGTCAGTCGGCCTCCCGGACCTCCCGACGCCCTGCGACATCCCCTCCGCCACCGTCGACAAGCTCCGGCTCACCAACCACGGCAAGGAGGACGTCAAACCCGAGCGCCGCCGGTGCGACTGGTGGACGGACGGGTCCGCCCAACTCCCGTACAACTTCGCCAGCGCGCAGACCTACCGGACCGGATACAGCGCCCATCCGGGCTCGCACCCGGTGCGGGTCGCGGACGCCGTCACCGCGCAGGAGTACATCGACAAGTTCAACGACCCCCACATGACCCTCTGCCGCGTCGAATGGTCCACCGCCAACGGCGGCTTCGCGTCCGCCGTGGTGCAGGCCAGCAACGCCGACGACAGCAGCCACCTCTGCGAGTACGCCGAGCAGTGGGC
Organism: Streptomyces sp. CBMA123; assembly: GCF_014596465.1. Lineage (GTDB taxonomy): Bacteria > Actinomycetota > Actinomycetes > Streptomycetales > Streptomycetaceae > Kitasatospora. Next base: position 18,164 of record NZ_MECK01000457.1, read on the forward strand.
GAACGGGTTGTATCAGAGCCTGCCCCACTGACCGTCACCGGCCGTCACTGACCGCACGGTGTCCGGAACAGCTCGTCCAGGTGGTGGGTGAGCACGGCCAGCGCCTGCTCACCGGTGCGCTGGCCACCGAGCACGCTCGACCCCAGCCCGTTGACCATCGCCAGCAGCCCGGCGGCGGCCATCTCGACGTCCCGCTCCGGCGCGATCCCGCCCGCCTGCTGGGCGGCGCGCAACTGCTTGACCAGGAAGCCCTCCAGCACGACTGGCGGCTGCGCCGCCCGCTGCTCCAGCACCTCGGGGTCGCCGAGCACCAGCGTGTAGTACGCCGCGTACGTCCGGGTGATCCGACGGCTCTCGGCGTCCGTCGGCAGGATGCAGGAGAGGATCGCGGTCACCACCTCGCGGGGGGCGCGGGCCTCGCCGATCCAGCGTTCCATCCGGGCCTGGAGCTGGGTTCCGAGCCGGGCGAGGGCGTCCAGCAGCAGGCCCTGCTTGGTCGTGAAGTAGTACTGGACGAGGCGCAGTGAGACACCGGCCTCGGTCGCGACCGCCCGCATGCTGGCCGACTGGAGGCCCTGGGTGTCGGCGATCCGCAGCAGGGCCTCGGCGATCTGCCGGCGGCGCTCCTCGTGGTCCACCTTCCCAGCTCCTGGTTTCTCGGTCATGACGTGGCCTCCATGGTTCGCCCTCGCACGCTTGGTACACCCGTATCATGCCTGTGATACACATGTACCATGCGAATCAGCGAGTTCACGAACGCCAAGGCCGAAGCCCGCTTCCGCACCGCGTACGAGCGCGCCCTGACCCAGCTCTGGCCCGGCCCGCGCACCGCGCTCGACGTCCCCACCGGCTTCGGGACCACCCGCGTCCAGCGCACCGGCCCCGCCCCCGGCCGGCCGATCGTGCTGCTCCCCGGCTCCGGCGGCAACGCCCTGATGTGGCACGCGTACATCGAGCGGCTCGCCGCCCACCACCCCGTCATCGCCGTGGACACCATCGGCGAACCCGGCGCCAGCGTGCAGACCGCCCCCATCAAGGACGGCCAGGACGCCGCCGACTGGCTGGAAGAACTCCTCACCGCCCTCGACGTCCCCACCGCCCACCTGGTCGGCTGCTCCTACGGCGGCTGGATCGCCCTCCACCACCAGCTCCGCCACCCCGGCCGGACCGCCACCCTCACCCTGGTCGACCCGGCGGGCCTCGCCGACGTCGGCCGGCGCTTCTACACCTGGATCATCCTCGGCGGCCTCGCCGCCCTGGCCCCGCGCGCGCTCCGCCCCCGGCTGGCCCGGGCGGTCGGCAACAGCGCCATCCTGGAGGCCGAACTGATGACCCTGATGCGCGCCTCGACCGGCTTCCGCCGCCGCCTGCCGCTCGCCGCCCCCCTCGACGACCCGGAGCTGGCCCGGCTCAGCGCCCCCGCGCTCTTCCTGCTCGGCGAGCGCAGCGCCCTGCACGACGCCCGGGCCGTCGCCGAGCGGCTGCACCGGCTCGTTCCGGCGGCCCGGGTCGGGATCGTCCCCGGCGCTGGGCACTCGCTGACCACCGACGACCCGGCGGCCGTCCTCGACGGGATCCTCACCATGGCCTCGTCCCAGGCCAGTTGACCAGCCCCTCCTCGGCTGGATCCTCACCACGGTATCGCCCCAGGTCAGTTGACCAGCTCGTCCGCGACGGGCCCGTCCGCGAGGACCATCGGCCAGTCGTCCTCGGCGGCCAGCAGGACGTCCAGCGGGGTGCCGGGCGCGCCGGTGAACACGGCGGTGGCCTCGGAGAACCGGCCGAGCCGGACCGGGACGGTCACCTCGGCGGACAGGACGACGGCGGCATCCGGATCGACGGCCGAGCGGACCGGGAAGTCGGCCGGATCGGCCTCCACCTGCTCCAGCGCGTACGGGTAGACGGCGATCGACACCGCCAGCCGGTCGCCCACCCGGGTGCGCTCGGCCCAGCCGTCGGTCGGCAGCAGGAAGAAGGCGCCGTCGCCCTCGTAGCAGTACGAGCCGAGCCGGTCCAGCGCCCGTTCGCCGGGGGTGCCCTCGGGGTCGACGACGAGGACGGCGACCTGGGCGTCCGGGTCACTCGGGTCGAGGCCGGCACGGACGTACAGACGGGCCACGGGGAACCTCCGGGTCGCGGAACGGAAACAGGCCCGCCGGCCGCCTCCCACAAGGGAGTTGGACGACGGGCCGCGGGCCCACGCTACCGTCGGGCCGCCTGGCCCCGCGCCTCCCGGCGCTGCGCCACCTGGCGGCGGACCGCCCAGGCCGCCCCGCCGAGGATGAAGCCGTAGACGGAGACCAGCCCGTGGCCGTTGTCCTGGGCGAGCCACATCGCGAGGCCGAGCACCGGGACGCCGGCCGCCAGGGCGATCTCCTTGGGGAGGCGGGTGCGGGTGAGGAAGGCGAGGGCGAGGGTGGCGCCGAGGAAGTAGGTGGCGCCGGAGCTGCCGGCGAAGTTGCGGGGGTCGGTGCTGGGGCCGTCGCCGAAGCCGAGCAGGTCGTCGATGCGGCCGGGCAGCACGATGCCGGCCAGGAAGAAGCCGAGGGTCAGCGGGCCGCCCCAGTACCACTGGGCGAGCGCGGCGACGGCGGCGAGGGTGACGAGGTTCCACAGGTCGCCGAAGAGGCCGCCGTTCTGCATGAACACCGAGGTGAACTCGCGCCACCAGCCGGACTTGGCCGGGTCCGCGTCCAGCGCGTCCATGGCGCCGGACCACACCAGCTGGAGCAGCACGCCGCCGACGGCGACGGCGGTCAGGGCGATCGCCGCCCACGGCAGCGGCCGCGAGCGCAGGGTGTCGCGACCGACCACGCCCAGCCCGCAGTTGACCATCATGACCATCAGCGCGGCCGTGGTCACGTTGAAAAGGATCGCCCCCATGGTCTTGCCCCTCCCCGGATCCGGCGCTTTCCAACGCCGTTCGAAAACCTGATGGAGCAAAGCTAGCACAGTTTTCGAACGGTGTTGGAAAATGTTGTACGGTGGATCGCATGAAGCTCACCAAGGACCGCATCGTCGACGCGGGCATGGCCGTCTTCGCCGAGGTCGGCTACCAGAACCTGTCGATGCGCCAGGTCGCCGACCGCCTCGACGCCCATGCGGGCAGCCTCTACTACCACGTGCGCGGCAAGGACGAACTGCTCGCCCTGATGGCCGACCGGGTGTGCCGCCAGGCCTACGACGCCGGCACCGAAGCCCTGGCCGCCCTCCCCGCCGACGCGCCCTGGCAGGACCGCGTCGAGGCCCAGGCCACCGCCCTGCGCCGGAGCATCAAGCAGCACCCCGGCGGCGCCCAACTCCTCGCCGAGAGCCCCGGCATGCTCAGCACCGGCGCCCTCTCGCTGATGGAACGCCTGCTGCGCACCCTCCTCGACGCCGGCCTGCCCGCCGAGCACTGCGGCATCGCCGCCGACATCCTGCTCAGCCACGTCACCGGCTTCGCGCTCCAGGAACAGAACCAGCCCGCCACCCAGCCGACCGTCAGCGCCGAGTTCTACGCCGAACTCTGCGAGCGGTTCCCGCTGGTCATGGGCGAGTTGATCCCGCGCCTGGGGCAGGACGAGAAGTTCGCCCGGAGCCTCGACCTGCTCTGCACGGGCTTCACGGCGCTCTCCTAGCCGAACCGCCGCCGACGCGACCGTCCCCCACGCGGATGCGGCGGGCCGGTCACCGCACTCAGCCCTGCTGCGGCGGACGGCGGCGCAGACTCAGCAACAGCAGGACCACCGCCGTCAACACCGCCGAGGTGCGCAGCACCCCCGGGGCCATCGACCAGCTGAACTGACCCAGCGGGGAGCCGGCCTGCACCCCGGCGCCCCCGCCGGCACCGCCGGCACCCGCCTGCTTGGCGTGCTGCATCGCGAACAGGGTGCTCGCGCTCATCGTCACCAGCGGAATCCCCAGGATCACGAACTTGCGCGTCAGATCCGAGAGTTGACGGGACAGATAGCCCAGCCCCCAACCCGCCAGCATGGCCGGGAAGAACCCGGACACCGCGCCGCCGACCAGCAGCCCGCAGGACAGCAGGATCAGCGGGGACGGCTTGCGCGCGCCCTTGCCCGCACCTTTGCCCGCCCCCTTGCCCGCAGTGGCGACGGGCGCGGCCTTCGCCCTCCGCTGCCGCTTCGACGGCTTCGCCCCGGCCTGGTCCACCTGCTGCCGCGCCGCCTCCTCCTCAGCCGTGCGCTGCTCGGGGACCGGCTTGGGCGCGGGCTGCGGCGTGTCCGAGAAGTCCAGCATCGTCATCGTCCACGGGCTCGAACTCTGCACCGTCGGCGGCGGGATCACCTCCCCGCCGCCCCCGGGCGAGGTCACGCCCGGCAGGTCCAGCGACACGTTCGGGATGCCACCCGTCAGCGCGGCCCCGGCGGCACCCGCCGGCGGGCCGTACACGCTGTCCTCCGCCGGCCCGGCGGCCGGCGGAGCAGCCGGAGGAGGCGGTGCGGACGGCGCGGACGGCGCCGCCGCCCGCGCCCGCTCGCTCCACGGCCCGCTCTTGCGCCACCACTCGCCGTCCGTCATCACCGACACCCCGCCTCGCCCACGCCGCCCGCCGCACCGCGGCGACCGCCCACCGAACCGCCCTCGGCCGTGACGGTACCCACCGTGCCCCGCCCGCGCGAGTCCGCCACGACCACCAGCGAACACGACCACCGGCGAACACGACCACCGGCGAACCGACGGCGTACGCAGCCCGCGGCCCGCCCCACGAGCGCACCCGCCGTCCGCGCTCCCGACTAACCTAGGTCGAATGACCACACAGCAGGGCCCTCAACGCCAGAGCAGGACGCCCGTCGGCCCCCGCACCCTCGCCGAGGAGCTGCGCGCCCGCCCCGACGACGCCCTCGCCGCCCTGCTCCGCGCCCGCCCCGACCTGCTGAACCCCGTCCCCGGCGACCTCACCCAGCTGTCCGCCCGCCTGTCCTCGCGCGCCTCCGCGCTGCGCGCCCTGGAACGGCTCGACCGGTTCACCCTGCAGGTCGCCGAGGCCCTGGCGACCGCCCCGGACGGCACCTCCCTGACCACCGTCCGCACCCTGCTGACCGGCCCGGCCAAGGTCAAGCCGCACCCCGGCGCCACCCCGCTCACCCCGGCCGACCGCTCCGCCGTCGCCGCCGCCCTCCCCCGCGCCATCGCCGCCCTGCGCGACCGGGCACTGCTCTGGGGCCCCGACAACGCCCTGCGGCTGGTGCTCGCCATCCGCGAAGCACTCGCCCCGACCGCCGCCAACCCCGGCCGCACCGGCCTCGGCCCGACCCTCGCCGAGGCCACCACCGGCATGTCCCCGGCCCGGCTCCAGCAACTGCTCGCCTCCGCCGGACAGCCCGCCACCCCGGACCCGGTCACCGCCGTCGCCGCCCTGACCGCCCAGCTCACCGACCGCACCCGCTGCGCCGCCCTGCTCGACACCGCGCCCGAGGCCGCGCTGCGACTGCTGGACCGGCTGGTCTGGGGGCCGCCCACCGGCACCGTCCCGGACGCCACCCGCCCGGTCACCGCCGAGGACGCCCAGAGCCCGGTCGAATGGCTGCTCGCCCGCGGCCTGCTGCTGCCCACCAGCCCCGGCAGCGTCGTCCTGCCCCGCGAGCTGGCCCTGCACCTGCGCGGCGGCCGCACCCACCGCACCGTCGAACCGCTCCAGCCCGAACCCGCGCCCGCCGCCGCGCCGCGCGATCCACAGGCTGTGGACAACGCCGCGGCCGGCCAGGCGCACACCGCCGTCAAGACCGTCGAAGAACTCCTGGAGACCTGGGGCCTCACCCCGCCGCCCACCCTGCGGGCCGGCGGCCTCGGCGTACGGGACCTCAAGCGCGCCGCCCAGACCCTGGAGACCACCGAGCAGCAGGCCGCCTTCTGGCTCGAACTCGCCTACACGTCAGGCCTGCTGGCCCCCGACGGCGAAGCCGACGAATGCTGGGCGCCGACCCCCGGGTACGACAGCTGGCTGCAACTGGACACCGCCGAACGCTGGTCCGTCCTGGCCCGCGCCTGGCTCGCCGCCACCCGCGTCCCCGCCCTCACCGGCACCCCCGACGGCAAGGGCAAGCCGCGCGCCGCCCTCGGCCCCGAACTCGACCGCACCCTCGCCCCGTCCGTACGCCGCGCCGCCCTCGCGCTGCTCGCCGAACTCCCGCCCGGCACCCCCGCCACCGCCGCCGAACTGCTGCCCACCCTGCGCTGGCAGCGCCCGCTGCGCGGCGGCCCCACCGGCCCGGACGGCCACGAGCTGCGCGACGACCTCACCACCTGGACCCTCGCCGAGGCCGAACTGCTCGGCATCACCGGCCGCGGCGCCCTCGCCGCCCCCGCCCGCGCCCTGCTCACCGCCGAGTCCGACCCAGCCGAGGTGCTCGCCCCGCTGCTGCCCCAGCCGCTGGACCACGTCATCCTCCAGCCGGACCTCACCGCGATCGCCCCCGGCCCGCTGCTCACCCCGCTCGCCCAGGCGCTCGCCCTGTGCGCCGACATCGAGTCCAAGGGCGGCGCCACCGTCTACCGCTTCACCCCGACCTCGGTCCGCCGGGCCCTGGACGCCGGCCGCACCGCCGCCGACCTGCAGGCCTTCCTGGCCCAGCACAGCCGCACGCCCGTCCCCCAGCCGCTCGCGTACCTGATCGACGACGTCGCCCGCCGGCACGGCATCCTGCGGGTCGGCGCCGCCTCCTCCTACCTGCGCTGCGACGACCCCGCGCTGCTCAACGAGGTGCTCGCCGACCGCCGCGCCGCCGACCTGCGGCTGCGCCGGCTCGCCCCCACCGTCCTCGCCTCCCAGGCCGCCCCCGACGTCCTGCTCGCCGCCCTGCGCACCATGGGCTACGCCCCGGCCGCCGAGTCCGCCGAGGGCGACGTCCTGATCACCCGCCCGGACAGCCACCGCACCCCGCCCCGCACCGCCCCCACCCCCGTCCCCGACGGCCCGCCCGCCCCCGACGACACCCTCCTCGCCGCCGCCATCAAGGTGATCCGGGCCGGCGACCGCGCCGCCACCGCCACCCGCCGCGAACCCACCCCCGACCCGCGCCAACTCCCCCGCACCGCCGCCGCCGAGACCCTCGCCGCCCTCCAGACCGCCGTCCTCCTCGGCGAACGCATGTGGATCGGCTACCTCAACGCCGAGGGCATCGCCAGCCAGCGCATCATCGACCCGGTCAAGGTCGAAGGCGGCTACGTCACCGCCTTCGACCACCACGCCGACGAACTGCGCACCTTCGCCCTCCACCGCATCACCGGCGTCGCGGAGCTGGACGAATAACAGCGAGTGACGGAGCGTCAGTGCCCCTGCGAATCCTTCATCTTCTGCTTGACGGCCTGGTCCGCCAGGCTGCCGATCTCGCCCTGGCCGACCGGCAGCGAACCGCCGCCGACCTGGTCGGCGATCAGGAAACCGGGGGCGGCCAGCAGGCCGCCGGGGCCCTCGCCGATGCCCGCGAGGGCGTGGGCGGAGCCCGCCGAGGAGGCGGTGGCGGCGAAGGCCGTGCCCATCAGGGCGAGGGCGGTGAGAACGCGCTTCGAGTTCTTCATGGCCGGTTCAACGAGTGAGTACGGACCGTGGTCACTCGAAGGAATCGACGAGCGGCCGCACCGGGCGCACTCCGGGAACAGGGGGTTCCCGACGGCACCCATCATGCTCGGCGACCTGATCGGCGAAGTGCAGGGCCAGGACAAGCTCGACGGCATCGTCGGCGTCCTCGGGTTCGGCACCGACGCGGGCGGCAAGTCCAGTGGCAAGTTCTACGCGGGGGAGTAGCCCGGTAGCCCGCGGAAACAGCCCGACACGTTCCGCGCGGAATGAGCGACACTGGAGGGTCTGCGTCAGACCCAGTCAGTCAGGGTCAATCCGACCTGTCAGCCAGTGGAGGGCTCCCCCGCGTGAACGACGGACCGCTCATCGTCCAGAGCGACAAGACTCTCCTCCTGGAGATCGACCATCCCAAGGCCGCCGACTGCCGGCGCGCCATCGCCCCGTTCGCCGAGTTGGAGCGGGCGCCCGAGCACGTGCACACGTACCGGGTGACCCCGCTCGGGCTGTGGAACGCCCGGGCCGCCGGGCACGACGCCGAGCAGGTGGTCGACGCCCTGGTGACGTACTCCCGCTACCCGGTGCCGCACGCCCTGCTGGTGGACGTGGCCGACACCATGGGCCGCTACGGGCGGCTCCAGCTGCTCAAGCACCCCACCCACGGGCTGGTGCTGGCCACCACCGACCGCCCGGTGCTGGAGGAGGTGCTGCGCTCCAAGAAGATCGTGCCGCTGGTCGGCGACCGGATCGACCCGGACACCGTCGTGGTGCACCCCTCCGAGCGCGGCCAGATCAAGCAGGTGCTGCTCAAACTCGGCTGGCCCGCCGAGGACTTCGCCGGGTACGTGGACGGCGAGGCGCACCCGATCGACCTGCACGAGGACGGCTGGCAGCTGCGCCCGTACCAGGCGCAGGCCGTCGAGGGCTTCTGGCACGGCGGTTCCGGCGTGGTCGTGCTGCCCTGCGGCGCCGGCAAGACGCTGGTCGGCGCGGCCGCGATGGCGCACGCCAAGTCGACCACGCTGATCCTGGTCACCAACACCGTCTCGGCCCGCCAGTGGAAGCACGAGCTGGTCAAGCGCACCTCGCTGACCGAGGACGAGATCGGCGAGTACAGCGGGACGCGCAAGGAGATCCGCCCCGTCACCATCGCCACCTACCAGGTGATGACGACCAAGCGGAAGGGCGTGTACGCGCACCTGGAACTGTTCGACGCCCGCAACTGGGGCCTGGTGGTCTACGACGAGGTGCACCTGCTGCCCGCGCCGGTGTTCAAGTTCACCGCCGACCTCCAGGCCCGCCGCCGGCTCGGCCTGACCGCCACCCTGGTCCGCGAGGACGGCCGCGAGGGCGACGTGTTCAGCCTGATCGGCCCCAAGCGCTTCGACGCGCCCTGGAAGGAGATCGAGGCGCAGGGCTACATCGCGCCCGCCGACTGCTGTGAGGTGCGGGTCACCCTGACCGACTCCGAGCGGCTCTCCTACGCGACCGCCGAGCCGGAGGAGCGCTACCGCTTCTGCGCGACCACCGCGACCAAGCGGCGGGTGGTGGAGGCGCTGGTCAAGAAGCACGAGAAGGACCAGACGCTGATCATCGGCCAGTACATCGACCAGCTGGACGAGCTCGGGGAGGTCCTGGACGCGCCCGTGATCAAGGGCGAGACCAGCAACGCCCAGCGGGAGAAGCTCTTCGACGCCTTCCGCAACAAGGAGATCGGCGTCCTGGTGGTCTCCAAGGTCGCGAACTTCTCGATCGACCTGCCCGAGGCGACGGTGGCCATCCAGGTCTCCGGGACCTTCGGCTCCCGCCAGGAGGAGGCCCAGCGCCTCGGCCGCGTGCTGCGCCCCAAGGCGGACGGCCACTCGGCGCACTTCTACTCGGTGGTCGCCCGGGACACCGTGGACCAGGACTTCGCCGCCCACCGGCAGCGCTTCCTGGCCGAGCAGGGCTACGCGTACCGCATCATCGACGCGGACGACGTGCTCTAGCCGGGTTCAGTACCGGACACCGGCTTCAGTACCGGACACCGTCGCGCCCGAGGAAGATCACGCGCGCGGCGGTGTCCAGGACGATGCCGACGTTGCGCACCGCGGTGCTCAGCGGGTTGCGGTGGCGGCCCTGGACGGCGGTCGCGCCGGCCGGGCCCGTACGGGGGGTGGGGGTTTCGGTGCTCATGCTTCAACGGTAGGCACCCGACCGGCCCAGGGCATCACTCCAAAGGCCGTACCCGCCTCGGCGCCCCTCGTCCTCCGGGTGTACGGCACCCCCCGGCACCCCCTGAGACCTGCGGGGCTGGAACCCCGAGGCGGACGGGTCTAAGATCGTCCGCCTGCCCCCTCCCGCACCGTGGTACCTGCTGACGTCCGCAGGCAGCCGGGGGAGGCGCCGACCGCACGGCAACCGGCCGGCTGTACCCCACCGTGAGCTCCATCGATCCGCTGCGCCCGCCACCGGGGCAGCCGGGAAGGTTCGCTGTGCCCGCCACCCCCACCACCGACCCCCTCCAGCGCGAACGCGACCACCTGTCCGCGTCCCGGTCCGCACTGCGGGCGATGCGCGAGGATGTCCAGTCCCTCGACATCCGCGACGTGACCGGCTCCTGGGTCACCGCCGTCATCCTCCAGAACCAGATCGAGGCCAGGATCGCCGCCCTGGCCGACCTCGCCGACACCCCGCTGTTCTTCGGCCGGCTCGACTACCTGCACGCGGTCAGCGAGGAACTCTCCGAGGGCGGCGGGGGAGAGAACTTCTACATCGGCCGCCGCCACGTCCACGACGCCGACGGCGACCCGATGGTGATCGACTGGCGCGCGCCGGTCTCCCAGCCGTTCTACCGGGCCAGCCGCACCGACCCGATGGACGTCGAGCGCCGCCGCCGCTTCGGCTACACCGGCGGCGAACTCACCGCCTACGAGGACGAACACCTCACCGACCCGGCCACAGAGACATTTTCCGGCTCCGCCGGGGGCTCCACCACCTCCGCCCTGCTCGCCGCCGAGATCGAGAAGCCCCGCGTCGGCCCGATGCGCGACATCGTCGCCACCATCCAGCCCGAGCAGGACGAGATCGTCCGCTCCGACGTCACGGGCACCATCTGCGTCCAGGGGGCGCCCGGCACCGGGAAGACGGCCGTCGGCCTGCACCGCGTCGCGTACCTGCTGTACGCCCACCGCGAGCGGCTGGCCCGCACCGGCACCCTGGTGATCGGGCCGAACAACGCCTTCCTGTCCTACATCGAGCAGGTCCTCCCGGCCCTCGGCGAGCTGGAGGTCGGCCAGGCCACCGTGCAGCAGCTGGTCGCCCACGTCGAGGTGAAGGGCGAGGACGACCCGGAGGCGGCCCGGCTGAAGGGCGACGCCCGGATGGCCGAGGTGCTGCGCCGGGCCGTACGGGCCGGCATCACCCTGCCCACCGAGCCCTGCGTGGTGGTCCGCGGCTCCCGCCGCTGGCGCGTCCCGGTGCACGAACTGGTCGAGATCATCGAGGAGTTGAAGGCCCGCGAGGTCCGCTACGGCGCCGCCCGGGACGCCCTGCCGCAGCGCATCGCGCACACCGTGCTGCTGAAGATGGAGCAGGGCGGCGAGGCCCCGGACGACCGGGTGCAGGACGCGGTGGCCCGCAACAGCGCGGTCAAGGCGCTGGTCAAGGAGTGCTGGCCGGCCGTCGACCCGGCCAAGCTGGTGCTGCGGCTGCTCTCCGACCCGCAGTTCCTGGCCGAGTGCGCCGAGGGCGTGCTGACCGCCGAGGAGCAGCGGGCGGTGCTGTGGCCCAAGCCCGGCCGCTCGGTGAAGACCGCCCGCTGGACGCCCGCCGACGCCGTCCTGGTGGACGAGGCGACGGACCTGGTGCAGCGCACGCCCTCGCTCGGGCACGTGGTGCTGGACGAGGCCCAGGACCTCTCCCCGATGCAGTACCGGGCCGTCGGCCGCCGCTGCACCACCGGCTCCGCGACCGTCCTCGGCGACCTCGCCCAGGGCACCACCCCCTGGGCGACGGCCAGTTGGCCGGACGCCCTGCGCCACCTGGGCAAGCCGGAGGCGCACATCGAGGAGCTGACCAAGGGCTTCCGGGTGCCCGAGGAGGTCATCGCCTACGCCTCCCGGCTGCTGCCCGCGATCGCCCCGGGCCTGGCCCCGGCGACCTCGGTCCGCGACGCACCCGGCTCGCTGGAGATCCGCCCGGTCACCGAGTGGGAGGAGGCCGTCCTGGCGGCCTGCCGGGAGGCCCTGGAGCACGAGGGCTCGACCGGCCTGATCGCCGCCGACGCCCGGATCCCGCAGCTCGGCGAACTGCTCACCGCGGCCGGACTGCCGTACCTCTCCCCCGGCGCCGAGACCAGCGCCGACGCCCGGCTGACCCTCGTCCCGGCCTCGCTGGCCAAGGGTCTGGAGTACGACTACGTGGTGCTGGACGAGCCGGCCGCGGTGGTCGCCGGCGAGCCGGACGAGCGGACCGGCCTGCGCCGCCTCTACGTGGCGCTCACCCGCGCCGTCTCCGGGCTGACGGTGCTGCACCGCGAGCCGCTGCCCGCGCAGCTCGGCTGACGCGGTGGGGGCCGGCCCCACCCACGGGACCGGCCCCCACCGGGGTTCACGCGTCGATCAGCGCCCGCCACTCGGCGACCCTGGCCGCGTCGACCGGCGTCCGCCAGCCGTCCGCCCGCACCGCGCCGCCGACGTGGAAGGCGTCGAAGCCCTCCGCCCGCAGCTCCTTGAGGTGCTCGGCCCGCAGGCCGCCGCCGATCAGGATCCGCTGGGTGTAGCCGGGCTCGCCACTGCGGGCCAGCTCGGCGGCCAGCACCGCGCGGCCGGCGTCCACTCCGGCGGCCGCGCCGGAGGTGAGGAAGGTGTCCAGTCCGGGCAGCGCGCCGACGGCGGCGCGCAGGGCGGCCCGGTCGGCGCTGTGGTCGATCGCCCGGTGGAAGGTCCAGCGGCAGCCGGCGATCGCCCCGGCGACGGCCGTGGTGGCGGCCAGGTCGACGGCGCCCTCGGCGTCGAGGAAGCCGAGGACGAACTCCTCGGCGCCCTCGGCCCGCAGCGCGGCGGCCCGGGCGCACAGCTCGTCCAGGTCGCCGGGGGCGAAGCCGTCCCGGATCCGGAGCATGACCCGCAGCGGGATGCCGACGGCGGCCCGGATCCGGGCGAAGTCCTCGACGGAGGGGGTGAGTCCGTCGGCGGCCATGTCGGTGACCAGTTCGAGCCGGTCGGCGCCGCCCGACTCGGCAGCCTGGGCGTCCTGGGGCGTCAGCGCGATGACTTCGAAAATTGGTCTAGACATATCAGACAGCCTGCCACATCCCCCTACCCCCGGCGAGACCGCGCCCCCGTTCCGGTCGCACCGGCCCGGGGGCGCCCGTCACCCGTCCCGTCACACCCGCCCCGGCACCATCCCGAAGGTCTGCCGCCGGCCGAACCGGTGCTCCGCCACCGCCACCAGCACCAGCAGCGCCACCACCGGCACCGCCACCGGCAGCAGGTGCGAGATCCCGCCGGACTCCCGCCAGATGTTGAACAGGCTGCCGGGCCCGGTCAGCACCAGCACCGCCAGCCCCACCGCCGCCGGCCCCATCCGCCCGCGCAAGCCGGCGAAGGTCAGCAGCATCGGGGCGATCAGCATCACCACGAACCACTGGAGGTCCAGCGGGAAGGTCGTGTCGTCCCAGTTCTGGACCGCCTCCAGCAGACCGCCCGCGGCCATCGAGGCCAGCACCAGCCCACCCGTCCGCAGGCCGGGCCGCGGCAGCAGGTCGGTCGGCGCCGCGATCAGCAGCAGCCCGGCCACCACGAACGGCAGCGTAGCCATCCCGACGTAGCCGACCCACCAGACGTCGAGACCGGACGTCCGCCAGGCGGCGTCGCCCAGGTCGTACAGCCCGACGGCGCCCAGCAGCAGCGCGGTGACCCGAACGGCCGTCCAGCGCCCCAGCAGGGCCGCCACCCCGAGCAGCAGCGCCGCCGCCGGCGGGCCGAAGGCCCGGACGTGGTTGCCGAACGAGTCGTCCCAGGCCAGCCACCTGGTGGTCCGTTCCAGGGTGGCCAGCCAGGGCACCATGGTGGCCCCGACCACCGCACCGGCGATCATCGGCGCCACCAGCGCGAGCAGCCGCCCGGCCGCCGAGGCGCCGGTCAGCCCGAGCCGCACCCGCAGCCCGTACACCGCCAGGCCGAGCACCTCCCGGGCGACCGCCGCGCGACCGCCGGCGGCCGTCGTGTCGGCGAACACCTCAGCCAGCTCCTCACCGCGCTCACGGCGGTACTGCGCCGGGTAGAGCTGCAACGCGGCCCGCAGCACCGCCGAGGGCGCGGGACCGATCACCGGCATGGTCATGAGAGTCCTCCCGCGGCAGGCCGCCCCTGCGACCCGCTCTTCCCCGGCAGCATCGACCGGATCTTCGTCAGCCGGCGCTCGGCCTCGGTGGCGACCGCCCGCAGGCGCCCGGCCTCGGCGGCCAGCGCGTCCCGTCCGGCATCGGTCAGCGCGTAGCTGCGCCGGGCCCGGCCGTCCACCACCTCCTCGGCGGCGACCTCGATCAGGCCCTGGGTCAGCAGCCGGTCGAGGGCGCCGTAGAGGGTGCCGGTGCGCATCTTGACCCGGCCGTCCGAGATCGCGGCGACCTCCTGGATGAGCGCGTAGCCGTGTCTCGGCGCATCGGCCAGGGCGGTGAGCAGCAGCAGCGTGGGCTCCTGCATGGAGCGTTCTGTCATGCGACTACATATATCGTCAACCTACCTATAGGTCCAGTACCGGGCCCGTCCGCCACAATGTGCCCCATGCCGACCGAGGACCTGCTCATCGACTGGATCGCCCTGCTGCACCGCTGCGGCACCACCGACGACCCCGAACCGTACGGCCGGGAGCTGCTGCGCCGCTGGTCCGAGCCCTGGCGCCGCTACCACACCACCGAGCACCTGCGCGCGATCCTGCGCCACGTCGACGACCTCGCCGGGCACGCCGCCGACCCGGACGCCGTCCGGCTCGCCGCCTGGTTCCACGACGCCGTCCACCGGCCCGACCGCACCGAGAACGAGGAGCGCAGCGCCGCCCTCGCCGTCCGCGCGCTGACCGCCGCCGGCCTGCCCGCCGACCGCGTCGCCGAGGTCGAACGGCTCGTCCTGCTCACCGCCACCCACGCCCCGGCCCCCGGCGACCACAACGGCGAGGTGCTCTGCGACGCGGACCTCGCCGTCCTCGGCGGCACCCCGGAGGCCTACGCGGCCTACACGGCCGCCGTCCGCGAGGAGTACGGCTTCGTCCCCGAGCCGGACTTCCGCACCGGCCGGGCCGCCGTCCTGCACCGCATCCTGGCGCTCCCCGCCCTCTACCGCACCCCCGCCGCCCACCACCGCCTCACCGCGGCGGCCCGCACCAACCTGACGGCCGAACTCCAGCGGCTCGGCGAGAGCGACGAGAACGGCGAGAGCTAAGCCAGCTCCCCCACCGGCGCCACCACCGCGCCCTGCTTGCCGCACACCCAGTGCGGCTCCGGTCCCAACTCGGGCTCCACGCCCAGCGCGTGCGGGTCCCCGTCGGCCGCGCAGACGGTGCACAGCGGCCACCGCCCGTACGCCTCCAGCAGCGCGTCCTGGACGTCCTGGGCGACCAGCCCGAGCACGTACTCGGTGCCGTCCGGCCACTGCTCCAGCCACCACCGGCGGTGGGTGACGGCCTGCTCCACCAGCGAGACGACGGCGGCGTCCGCCACGTCCCGCGCGGTGAGGTCGGCCAGGATCAGCGCCCGGGCGTTGTGCAGGGCGGTCTCGATGTCGTCGGAAGCCATCCGTCCATTCTCCGTGGACCGGCCGCAGGGTCAAAAACCCGGAAACGCCGCGTGGGCGGCCCCCCGAAGGGAACCGCCCACGCGGACGAGGATCAGCCGATCCGATCGGAACCCGATCAGGATCAGAAGTCCATGTCACCGCCCGGCATGCCGCCGCCGGCGGCCGCGGCGGCCTTCTCCGGCTTGTCGGCGATGACGGCCTCGGTGGTGAGGAACAGCGCCGCGATGGAGGCGGCGTTCTGCAGCGCGGAGCGGGTGACCTTGGCCGGGTCGATGATGCCCGCGGCGACCAGGTCGACGTACTCGTTGGTGGCGGCGTTCAGGCCGTGACCGGCGGGGAGGTTGCGCACCTTCTCCACCACGACGCCACCCTCCAGGCCGGCGTTGGTCGCGATCTGCTTGATCGGGGCCTCCAGCGCGACCTTGACGATGTTGGCACCGGTGGCCTCGTCGCCCTCCAGCTCCAGCTTGTCGAAGGCGACACCGGCCTGCAGCAGCGCGACGCCACCACCGGCGACGATGCCCTCCTCGACGGCGGCCTTGGCGTTGCGGACGGCGTCCTCGATGCGGTGCTTGCGCTCCTTGAGCTCCACCTCGGTGGCCGCGCCGGCCTTGATGACGGCCACGCCGCCGGCCAGCTTGGCGAGGCGCTCCTGGAGCTTCTCGCGGTCGTAGTCCGAGTCGCTGTTCTCGATCTCGGCGCGGATCTGGTTGACCCGGCCCGCGACCTGCTCGCTGTCGCCGCCACCGTCGACGATGGTGGTCTCGTCCTTGGTGATGACCACCTTGCGGGCGGTGCCCAGCAGGTCGATGCCGGCGTTCTCCAGCTTGAGGCCGACCTCCTCGGAGATCACGGTGCCACCGGTGAGGATGGCGATGTCGCCGAGCATGGCCTTGCGGCGGTCGCCGAAGCCCGGGGCCTTGACGGCGACGGACTTGAAGGTGCCGCGGATCTTGTTCACGACCAGGGTCGACAGGGCCTCGCCCTCGACGTCCTCGGCGATGATGACGAGCGGCTTGCCGCTCTGCATGACCTTCTCCAGCAGCGGGAGGAGGTCCTTGACCGAGCCGATCTTGGAGTTGGCGATGAGGATGTACGGGTCCTCGAAGGTCGCCTCCATCCGCTCCAGGTCGGTGGCGAAGTAGGCGGAGATGTAGCCCTTGTCGAAGCGCATGCCCTCGGTGAGCTCGAGCTCCAGACCGAAGGTGTTGCTCTCCTCGACGGTGATGACGCCTTCCTTGCCGACCTTGTCCATGGCCTCGGCGATGAGCTCGCCGATCTGGGTGTCAGCGGCGGAGATGGAGGCGGTGGAGGCGATCTGCTCCTTGGTCTCCACGTCCTTGGCCTGGGCCAGCAGCTGGTCCGAGACGGCGGCGACGGCCTTCTCGATGCCGCGCTTCAGGGCCATCGGGTTGGCGCCGGCGGCGACGTTGCGCAGACCCTCGCGCACCAGGGCCTGGGCGAGCACGGTGGCGGTGGTGGTGCCGTCGCCCGCGACGTCGTCCGTCTTCTTGGCGACCTCCTTGACGAGCTCCGCACCGATCTTCTCGTACGGGTCCTCGAGCTCGATCTCCTTGGCGATGGAGACACCGTCGTTGGTGATCGTGGGGGCGCCCCACTTCTTCTCCAGCACGACGTTGCGGCCCTTGGGGCCGAGCGTGACCTTCACCGCGTCGGCGAGCTGGTTCATGCCACGCTCAAGGCCGCGGCGAGCTTCCTCATCAAAGGCGATGATCTTGGCCATCAGAAGTGGTCCTCCGGGACACGGTCGACTGCTCGGACCAAGGGGTGCCCGCGACGGACGGCCCTGGTGTGCGGAGGGTCCATTCCCCTGCCGCTCCCGGGGGCCTCACCGACCCGGTCCGCTGTCACTCTCACACTGTGAGTGCTAACGCCAATGATTAGCACTCCAGGTGGTCGAGTGCAAGCCCAATCGCCAACCCGCGAGCCGCCGTCCGGGCCCGCGCGGGAACGCGAACGGGCCCGTACGACGCGTGTCGCACGGGCCCGTCGAGAAGCAGGAGGTCCACCAGCGGTGGGCCGCGCCGAGCTCCTGGAGTCGGAAGGGGTCAGACCGCCGCGCGGACCATGTCCGCCTGCGGGCCCTTCTGTCCCTGGGAGATCTCGAACTCGACCCGCTGGCCCTCCTCGAGGGTGCGGTAGCCGTCCATCTGGATCGCGCTGTAGTGGACGAAGACGTCCGCACCACCGTCGACCGCGATGAAGCCGTAGCCCTTCTCCGCGTTGAACCACTTGACGGTGCCCTGAGCCATTCCGAACTCCCCTAGTGCTGTGCTGGCCCTTCACGGGCCCGCAGGTCGCGGGCCCGGGTCTGGTTTTGAAGGCCGGCCCGGGGAACCCCCCCTGAGCGCAGCCGTGCACGCCGCAACCCTCCGCACGGGGCGCCGGGACGGCTTCCGTGAGCGGGTGATTACGTCGACCGCCGCTGAATGTATCCGGACCGACGCCCTCTGCAACAGGGTCAGCCGCCGGGAATTCCGCTGCCCTACCAAGGGACAAGAGCGAACAAACCGGGAGGAAATCGGCATTTCGCGCCGGACATAGCGGACGAATTACTCAAATGCCTGCAGGAATTCTGACATCTGCCTGACATGTTTCCCGGTCCGACCCCGGCCCGGTCTCCCCAGCCGGTCCCACGACCGGCCCCAGCGGCCGGACGACCTCCGGCGACGCACCCCGTCCGCCGGGAGCGAAACCCTGTTCCCAGCAGAGCCACACTCTACTCCGACTTGACCCCGAAATATTCCCGCCGAAATGCACGCAGCCGCCCGCACATACGGAGAGTCGAATTCCGTACGTACGGGCGGCGCGGAAATGGCGCGCGGCTCAGCAGCCGCCGGCCACCGCCGGAATGATCGAGACGCCGGCGCCGTCCTTGATCTCGGTCGCCAGGCCCTCGGCGAACCGCACGTCGTCGTCGTTCACGTACACGTTGACGAAGCGGCGCAGCTTGCCGGTGTCGTCCAGGATCCGGGCCGAGATGCCGGCGTGGTTGCGCTCCAGGTCGGCGATGACCTCGGCCAGGGTGGCCCCCTCGGCGGTCACCTCGGCCGCGCCGCCGGTGTAGGTGCGCAGGATGGTGGGGATGCGGACGTTGGCGCTCATGACTCTCCTTGCGGGGTGGGGGGCGGTTCAGGCGGACGCGAGGCCGGCGGAGTGGAAGGCGTCCAGGGTCGGCCGGATGACGGCGGTCATGCCCGCCTCGGAGACGGCGTCCAGCGTCTTCAGGCCGTCGCCCGTGTTGATCGCGACGGTCTCCTTGGCCGGATCCAGCTGACCGGTCTCGACCAGCTTCTTCAGCACGCCGACGGTCACCCCGCCCGCGGTCTCGGCGAAGATCCCCTCGGTGCGGGCCAGCAGCCGGATCGCCGCCACGACCTCCGCGTCCGTGACGTCCTCGACCGCGCCGCCCGTGCGACGGGCGATGTCCAGCACGTACGGGCCGTCCGCCGGGTTGCCGATCGCCAGCGACTTGGCGATGGTGTCCGGCTTCACCGGCTTGATCACGTCCCGCCCGGCCTTGAACGCCGCCGACACCGGCGAGCAGCCCTCCGCCTGGGCACCGAAGATCCGGTACGGCCGGTCCTCCACCAGACCCAGCTTGATCAGCTCCTGCAGCCCCTTGTCGATCTTCGTCAGCTGGGAGCCCGAGGCGATCGGGATGACGATCTGCTCCGGCAGCCGCCAGCCGAGCTGCTCACAGATCTCGTACGCCAGCGTCTTGGAACCCTCGCCGTAGTACGGCCGCAGGTTGACGTTCACGAAGCCCCAGCCCTCGCCGGCCGGATCCCCGATCAGCTCCGAGCAGAAGCGGTTCACATCGTCGTAGGTGCCCTCGATGCCCACCAGCTCACCGCCGTACACCCCGGCCATCACGACCTTGCCCTGCTCCAGGTCGTGCGGGATGAACACGCAGGAACGGAACCCGGCCCGGGCCGCCGCCGCGCCCACCGCGCCGGCCAGGTTGCCGGTCGAGGAGCAGGACAGCGTGGTGTACCCGAACGCCCGGGCCGCCTCGATCGCACACGCGACCACCCGGTCCTTGAACGAGTGGGTCGGGTTGCCGGAGTCGTCCTTGATGTGCAGCTGCGCCGTGAACCCGAGCTCCCGGCCCAGGTTGTCCGCCTTCACCAGCGGAGTCCAGCCGGGGTTCAGATTGGGCTTCGACGCCACATCGGCCGGCACCGGCAGCAGCGGCGCGTAACGCCAGATGGACGCGGGGCCGGCTTCGATCCGCTTGCGCAGCTCCTCGGCGCGCTCGCCGCCGAACTCGTACGCGATCTCCAGCGGCCCGAAGCACTCCAGGCAGGCGAAGCTGGGGCCGAGCGGGAAGCGGGTTCCGCACTCCCGACACGACAGGGCGGCGGCGGGGCCGAGGTCGACGGGCTGGGATCCCTGCGGCCGAAGGCCGGGGGAGGGTGCGGCAGTGTCGATAGCCATGATGGCGGAGGCCTCTCTCCTCATCTTCCCCGTGGCGCGGACGCACCACAGGCCGGAATTGGCACCTGTCCCGCCGGGGCCTGTCGACGACAGCCGCGCGAGAAGGTTGCCGGGACGTCAACGGGCCGTTCCCTCAGTCCCTCTGGATGAGCTTGTGAAGTTATGGTTCAGCGGCGACCCCGGCGTGCGAAGGTCCGACCGCTGTACGAAGACTGTATCCGAAGGCGTCAACCCTGAACGGGACCGTCCGCCACGCGAGATGAGCCGTTCCACCCGATCCCGCCGAGGAGAGTCACCGTGCCCGCCGAACCGACCCCCGCACTCCTCCCGCAGGCGGCGTCCTGGCTCCGCCGCCGCTCGTGGAGCGCGGCCGAGCGGCCGGTGCACACCCTGCTGGAGGCCAAGCAGCGCACCGGCCGCACCGTCAGCGTCGTCCTCCCGGCGCTCGACGAGGAGGCCACCGTCGGCGACATCGTCCGCACCGTCCGCCGCGAGCTGATGGAACGGGTCCCGCTGGTCGACGAACTCGTCGTGGTGGACTCCGGCTCCACCGACGCCACCGCCGCCGTCGCCGAAGCGGCGGGCGCCCGGGTGGAGCAGCGCGACCGGATCCTCCCCCGGCTGCCCGCCGTCCCCGGCAAGGGCGAGGTGCTCTGGCGCTCCCTGCTGGTCACCCGCGGCGACATCGTCTGCTTCATCGACGCCGACCTGCGCGAGTTCGACCCGGCCTTCGTCTCCGGCATCGTCGGCCCGCTGCTGACCGACGAGTCCATCCACCTGGTCAAGGCCATGTACGACCGCCCGCTGGAGACCGACAACGGCGCGATCGTCCCGGCCGGCGGCGGCCGCGTCACCGAACTCGTCGCCCGCCCCCTCCTCAACCTCCACTGGCCGGAACTCGCCGGCTTCGTCCAGCCGCTCGGCGGCGAGTACGCGGCCCGCCGCTCACTCCTCGAACGGCTGCCCTTCCCCACCGGCTACGGCGTCGAACTCGGCCTGCTGGTCGACGCGTTGGAACTGGTCGGACTGGACGCCCTGGCCCAGGTCGACGTCGGCGTCCGGCACCACCGCCACCAGGACGGCCAGGCCCTCGGCCGGATGGCCGCCACCATCTACCGCACCGCCCTCGAACGCCTCGACCGCACCCACCGCCTCAAGGCCTCCGCCGACCTCGTCCACCCCCACCTCACCCAGTTCAGCCGCGCCCCGGAATCCCTCCCCCAGCCTTCGGCCGGCGGGACCCCCATCTTCGTCCCCCACACCCACCCCGTCACGGCCCTGGAACGCCCCCCGATGCACACCCTCCCCGAATACGCCACCCGCCACTAGGGGCCCGTCTTCGCACTCCCGCCTGCGGGCCGACGCCGGTGCCCGCACCTCGCCGCGTTGTCGTCGGTCGCCCGATGCTCCGCATCGCCTCCCTCCTCCGCCTTGCGATGCACGCACCCCAACGCCGCCCCGCCCGCCCTCCGGGCGAACGACGGGAGTGCGAAGACGGGCCCCAGACGGGTTTGCCACCCCGACCCCCCGGCAACATCCCAACCATGGGCGATCTCACGACCGAACGTTCGAGTGCGACCGGCACCGCCCCCGTTCTGGTGGCCTCCAACCGGGGACCGGTGTCCTTCAGCACCGCCGACGACGGCACGCTGACCCTGCGCCGCGGCGGCGGAGGCCTGGTCTCCGGCCTGTCCGCGATCGACGACCCCACCGCCGTCTGGGTCTGCGCCGCACTCAACGACGCCGACCGCAGAGCCGCCCGGGAAGCCCCCGACGGCCGCCTCGACCTCGCCGGGCACGAGGTCGGCGGCCAGGCCGTCCGGATGCTCGACATCGACCCCCAGACCTTCGCCCACGCCTACAACGGCGTCGCCAACTCCACCCTCTGGTTCGTCCACCACCTGCTCTACGCGACCCCCACCGCGCCCTCCTTCGACGCCGGCTTCCGCACCGAATGGGCCGCCTACCAGGCGTACAACACCGCCTTCGCCGACGCCCTCGCCACCGAAGCCGCCCCGAACGCCGCGGTCCTGGTGCAGGACTACCACCTGTCCCTCACCCCGGCCCTGCTCCGCGCGGCCCGCCCCGACCTGCGGATCGGCCACTTCTCCCACACCCCCTGGGCCCCGCCCGAGTACTACCGGCTACTCCCCGACGACGTCGCCCGGGCCGTCCTGACCGGCATCCTCGGCGCCGACCGGGCCGGCTTCCTCACCGAACGCTGGGCCCGCGCCTTCGCCGCCTGCTGCGCCGACCTGCTCGGCGCCACCGTCGACCACGAGGCACTCACCGTCACCCACGAGGGCCGCACCACCCACCTCGGCGTCCACGCCCTCGGCGCCGACGCCGACTTCCTGCGCGACCGCGCCCACCGCCCCGACGTGGACGAACGCCTCACCGCCCTCCGTACGGCCGTCGGCGACCGCCGCACCATCGTCCGGGTCGACCGCACCGAGCTGAGCAAGAACATCGTCCGCGGCCTCCAGGCCTACCGGCACCTGCTCCGCACCCGCCCCGAATGGCACGACCGGGTGGTGCACATCGCCTTCGCCTACCCGTCCCGCACCGACCTCGCCGAGTACCGCGACTACACCGCCGCGGTCCAGCGGCTCGCCGACGAGATCGACACCGAGTTCGCCACCCCCACCTGGCAACCCCTGATCCTGCACGTCAACGACGACTTCCCGCGCTCCCTCGCCGCCTACCGCCTCGCCGACGTGGCCCTGGTCAACCCGATCCGGGACGGCATGAACCTGGTCGCCAAGGAAGTCCCCGTCGTCTCCGACCACGGCTGCGCCCTCGTCCTCTCCCGCGAGGCCGGCGCCCACGCCGAACTCAAGGACGACGCCCTCACCGTCAACCCCTACGACGTCATCGCCACCGCCGAGGCCCTGCACACCGGCCTCATCATGAGCCCGGAGGAGCGCGCCGACCGCACCAAGCGCCTCGCCGCGGCGGCCACCGCGCTCCCCCCGCAGCAGTGGTTCCTCGACCAGCTCAACGCCCTCTGACTCAGGCCGCGCCGAGCGCCTCCCCCAGGGCCGTCAACAACTCCACCACGCCCTCGGGCCCGTCGACCACCAGATCCGCCCGGTCGGCGAGCTCGCGCACCGGCGCGTCCCCCACCGCCCCGGCGCACACCAACAGCCCGGCCAACCCCTCCCCCCGCAGCTTCTCCACCGCCGCGAAGGCCGCCACGTCCCCCAGGTCGTCCCCCGCATACAGCACCGAACGGGCACCGCGCTCCCGCAGGAACCCAGTCAGCGCCGCCCCCTTGTCCACCCCCGGCGGCCGCAGCTCCAGCACCAGCCGCCCGGGCTCCACCACCAGCCCGTACTCGGCCGCCAACTCCCCCACCGGCGCCCGCAACGACTCCAGCGCCCGCTCCGGATCCCCCGTCCGCCGGGTGTGCACCGCCACCGAGCGCCCCTTGTCCTCCACCCACGTCCCCTCGGGCGCCCCCACCCGCTCCAACACCCCCGGCAACGCCGCCCGCACCCCCGCCACCCCCGGATGCACCTCCGGCGCCGTCACCACACCCCCCTCCCACCGCTCGGCCCCGTAGTGCCCCAGCACCACCAGCCCCGGCACCTCGGCAAACCCCCCGTACTCCGCCGCCAACCCCGCCGGCCGCCCCGTCACCACAACCACGGCCCCCACCCGGGACGCCAGCCCCCGCAACGCCCCCACCACCCCCGGATGCGCCCGCGCCCGCGAGGGATCCGCCACGATCGGCGCCAACGTCCCATCGAAGTCCAAGGCCACCACCGCATCCCCCGGCGCCGCCAGGATCGCCCGCAACCCATCCCGCCCGGCACCCGTGGCCGGCACACCCATCTCGTCAAGACCCATACAGAGGCCCATACCCCCAACCCACGCCAGACCACCACCCCGCGGGCGCGCAGGGCGAAAGCCCGCGCGCCCACAACACCCCCAAACCCCCCACCCGCACCCACCCCCAGCACCCCCACCTCCCCCACCCGCACCCGCACCCCTCCCCCACCCACCCACCCCCTCCTCACCAGGCGAGAGGGACGCGCTGCGGGAGGGGGCGGCGCAGGGGGTGGCTGCGGAGAGGGGCGTGACGGGTGATTTTCAGACTGCCAACGGCGCCCAGCCCCCCACCCACAGAGTCGGCAGTCGGAAAATCATCCAGCCCCCGGAGCGGCCACCCCCGGAGCCGCCCCCGGCACCCACCCTCCCGAGAGCCCCCCGAACGAACGAAGACCCCCGCGTCAACGCACCCCCCGCCGCCCCTCCCGAACCCGCCGCAACCGATTCACCAACACCGGCGCGAACGCCAACGCCTCCTCCCGGTCCAGCAACCCGTTCAGCACCTGGTAGTACCGCGTGGAGGAGAGCCCCAGCTCCTCCCGGATCGCCCGCTCCTTGGCCCCCGCCGTCCGCCACTGCCGCCCCTCCAGCGCCAGCACCGCCCGGTCCCGCTCACTGAGCCCACTCAGCTCACCCACGACAACACCTCCTACGAAGTGTCATTCTCGGCCGCACCCCCGACACACTCTGCCCCCCACCCCGGTGCCCCCGCCCGACTAGCGTCACCCCCATGACCACGCCGATGACCACGCCGAGCTTCACCGTCCACATCCCCGCCGCCGACCTCGACCCGGAGCCGCTCGACCCGTCCCAGATCGTCTCCGGCACCCCCGAGGTCACCGGGAAGGTCCTCTCCGAGTCCCCCGACGGCCGCCAGCTGCGCGGTCTGTGGCAGATCACCCCGGGCGTGGTCACCGACGTGGAGGCCGACGAGATGTTCGTGGTGCTGAGCGGCCGGGCCACCATCGAGGTCGAGGGCGGCCCGACCCTGACCGTCGGCCCCGGCGACTGCGCTGTCCTGCGCGAGGGCGACCGCACCACCTGGACGGTCCACGAGACCCTCCGCAAGGCCTACGCGATCACCCTCCCCTGAGCCGACGAAGCCCCCGCCCCCGCAAAGACCCCCGCCTCCGCCCCCGCGAAGACCCCCCGCCCGGGTCCTACTGCTTCCGGACCCGGGCCGCCTCCTTCATCGCCGCATCCTGGAGCCCGCCGAGCACCTGCTTCGGGTCCCCGGTCACCGCCTGCCCGATCCCCGCCTTGATCCGGTTGCTGACCTCGCCCCAGGCCGGGTCCCCGAACGGGTAGAAGCTGGCGTTGGTCAGCCCGACCGTGAACTGCTTGAGGTCCTCGTGCTTGGGGTCCGAGGACATCTGGCTGAAGGCGTCCTGGGTCACCGGCAGCAGGTTGTACTGCTCGTCGAACTTCAGCTGGTAGTCCTTGGTGTAGACGAAGGACAGGAACTTCTTGATCTCGTTCTTGTGCCCGTTGGCCTTGAACGCCATCATCCAGTCCGCGACGCCGAGGCTCCCGGTCTTCCCCAGGCCGTCCTTGCGCGGGATCGGCGCCGTCCCGAAGTCGATCTTCCCGGCGGACGCCAACCGCAGCAGCGTCGGGTGCCCGTTGAGCATCGCGACCTTCCCGGAGGCGAAGTCCTGGAACACCGGCGTGCGGTTCATCTTGCCTGGGTCCGGGTACGTCAGCCCGGTGCTGACCAGGTTGTTCTTCAGCCAGCTGAAGGTCGCCTGGTTCTGGTCGCTGTCGATGGTGTAGTTGCCGACGTCGTCCGAGAGCGAGCCGCCCCCGCTCAGCGTCCACAGCATCGACTCGGCCGGCGCCTCCTCCGGCCCCAGCGGGAGCCCGTACGGGGTCACCCCCGGAACCTTGGCCTTGATCTTCTCGGCCGCCGCCTTCAGCTCGTTCCAGGTGGTCGGCGGCTGCGAGATCCCCGCCTGCCGGAAGACCGCCTTGTTGTAGAAGAGCACCCGCGAGGAGGACACGAAGGGGATCCCGTACTGGGTGCCCAGCACCTGCCCGGCGTGCGAGAAGTTGTCCATGAACTTGGCCTGGGTGTCCATGGAGAGCACGTCCGCGGCCGCGTACAGCCGGTCCGCCGCGACCTGTTCGGCGAAGCCGCCGGTCTGCAGCAGGTCGGGGGACTTCCCGGCCGCGATCATGTCGTCGACCTTCTTGCCGATGTCGGTCCAGCTGTCGACCTCGACCTGGACCTTGATCCCGGGGTTGGCGGCCTCGAAGGCCTTGGAGACCTCGTCCCAGTAGTGCTTGGAGCTGGTCTCGGCGTTCTCCCCGTAGTCCGCGGCGACCAGTTTGAGCGTGACCGGCCCGTCGCCCTGCCCGCTGCACGCGCTGACCGTGGTGAGCACCAGTGCTCCGGCCAGTGCCGTTCCGAGCACACGGATGGAAACGTGGGCGCGCCTGTCCAACGCGGGTACCGCCTTCAGGGGGAACTACGGCCGGACGAGGGAATCCGGCAGGGGGGAGCGCCACACTGCCAAACCGCTCGCCCATTGGTCCACACCACTCGGGCCCACCTGCCGAGTAGTTACCGAAGTGCCCGGGTTCGTTGCACGATGCGCAACAGCCGGTGAACGGAACCCCGGCCGGGCCCCTCGGCACAGAGCTCCGCACACCCCCCGCAGCCGAGACAAAGCTCACCCAGCAGGACCAGACCAATCCGACAACTGGACTAGACCTCTTCGACCCGACCAAGGGAAACTGTCCCCCGTGAAGCACGTCATCGCACTCGATGTAGGCGGCACCGGCATGAAGGCCGCGCTGCTCGCCCAGGACGGCTCCGTGCTGTTCGAAGCACGCCGACCGACCGGGCGGGAACACGGCACCGACGCCGTGGTCGCCGCCATCCTCGACTTCGCCGCCGACCTGGCCGACGAGGGCCGCGCCCGCTTCGGCGCCGCCCCGCTGGCAGCCGGCGTGGCCGTGCCCGGCACGATCGACGAGAAGAACGGGATCGCGGTCTTCTCGGCCAACCTCGGCTGGCGCGACCTCCCGCTGCGCAAGCTGCTCGGCGAGCGCCTGGCCGACCCCGCCGACGGCACCCGCGGCGCCGCGATGCCGGTGGCCCTCGGCCACGACGTGCGGTCCGGCGGCCTCGCCGAGGGCCGGCTGGGCGCGGGCCGCGGCGTCGACCGCTTCCTGTTCATCGCCCTGGGCACCGGCATCGCCGGCGCCATCGGCATCAACGGCCGGATCGAGGCCGGCGCGCACGGCTACGGCGGCGAGATCGGTCACGTGGTGGTCCGCCCCGGCGGGCCGACGTGCGGCTGCGGCGCCCGCGGCTGCCTGGAGACGCTGGCCTCCGCCTCCGCCGTCTCCCGCGCCTGGGCCGAGGCCAGCGGCGACCCCGACGCCGACGCGGCATCCTGCGCCGCCGCGGTGGACGCCGGGGACGACCGCGCCCGCGCGGTCTGGCAGACCGCGGTCGACGCCCTGGCCGACGGCATCGTGCTCGCCCAGAGCCTGCTCGACCCGTCCACGGTCGTCGTCGGCGGCGGACTGGCCGAGGCCGGCGACACGCTCTTCACCCCGCTGCGCGCGGCGGTCCAGGAGCGTCTGACCTTCCAGATGCCCCCGGAAGTCGTACCCGCCATGCTCAAAGACACCGCCGCGTCCCTGGGCGCGGGCCTGCTCGCCTGGGATCTGCTCTCGATGGAGGTGACCGCGTGACCACCGCGGACCGTGACCGTACTGCCCTGTCCGGCGCCCGGCTCGTCCTGCCCGGCGGCGTCGTCGAGGGCTTCCGCCTCGCCGTCGAAGGGTCCCGGATCGCGGCCATCGCCTCCGGCGCCAACGGCGTCAACGGCGTCAACGGCGTCAACGGCGTCAACGGCGTCAACGGCACGAGCGGCGGGGAGACCGAGCCCGGCGACCTCGACCTGACCGGCCACACCGTCGTCCCCGGCTTCGTGGACCTGCACGTCCACGGCGGCGGCGGCGCCTCC
>NZ_MECK01000458.1 GCF_014596465.1 Streptomyces sp. CBMA123
CGAGCCGCCGGCCGGGAGGTAGCAGGCGTCGACCGTCCCGATCACGCCCGCCGCCGCGACCAGCAGCCCCAGTGGCGCGCCCCGGCCGCCGGCCACCGCGAGCGCCAGTGCGGCGGTCGCGGCCAGCATCACCGCGTCCCCGGCGAGCATCACCCGGCGGGCCCCGAACCGGTCCGCCACCGCCCCGCCCAGCAGGACCAGCACCGTACGGGGCACGGTGATCGCCGTCAGCACCAGCCCGGCCGCGCCGCCGCCGTACCCGGAGGCGGCCCAGCCGAGGGCGAAGAACAACGCGGCGTCACCCAGCAGCCCCACCTGGGTGCCGGCCAGCCACAGCAGGTACGGACGGGGCAGCGCAGCGCGCGGCGGCGGCTCGACGGAGATCGCGGAGGTCATGCCCGGCGACGCTAGGGCCCTCGACCGGGTCGAGGGCAACCGTGCCCGCCGGGCGAGTTGGCCCACCTCGGCCCACCCCGGGAAACACCGAGGGCGGGTGCCGACTTGATGTCGGCACCCGCCCTGAGCAGGTGTGGTTCCCCTACCAGCGGAGAGCGTGGGATTCGAACCCACGGTGACGGGTCACGCCACGACAGTTTTCAAGACTGTTCCCTTAGGCCGCTCGGGCAGCTCTCCAGGCGGAGGTCAGCCTAACGGGTCCGGCCGGGTTCGGTGCACACGATTCCGTGCGCCCGAGGGTCACTGATCGCCGTCCCGCTGGCCGAGCGTGACCTTGGTGGTCATGGTCTGGCCGTTGCGGGTGTACTCGACGTCGACGGTCTCGCCCGGCTTGTGCGTCCAGATCCGGCTGACCAGGGCGGGGCCGTTCTCGATCGGGGCGCCGCCGAGCTTGGTGATGACGTCGCCCGGCTTGAGACCGGCCTTGTCGGCCGCGCCGCCGGGGGTGACGGCCGGCTGGCCCTGGACGTCCTTGGTCTGGATCTGCGCGCCGTCGCCCTTGTAGTCGTCGTTGCGCAGCACGTCGAGCTTGGCGTAGACCGGCTTGCCGGTCTTGATCAGGGTGTCCGCGACCCACTTGGCCTGGTTGATCGGGATGGCGAAACCCAGGCCGATGCTGCCGGCCCGGCCGTTGGCGGAGGCGTTGGACTGGATCGCCGAGTTGATGCCGATCACCGCGCCGCTGGAGTCGAGCAGCGGGCCGCCGGAGTTGCCGGGGTTGATCGAGGCGTCGGTCTGCAGGGCGTTCATGTACGAGGCCTGCGAGCCGGTGTCGTCGCCGGAGGCGACCGGGCGGTCCTTGGCGCTGACGATGCCGCTGGTGACGGTGGACTCCAGGCCGTACGGCGCGCCGATCGCCACGGTGGCGTCACCGACGTTGACCTTGTCGGAGTCGGCCAGCGGCAGCGGCGCCAGCTTGCTCTTCGGCGGGTTGTCGATCTTCACCACGGCGACGTCGTAGCCCTCGGCGTGACCCAGCACCGAGGCGTTGTAGGACGAGCCGTCGGCGAACTTGACGGTCAGTTTGCCGCCGCTGCCGGTCAGGGTCGGCGCGACCACGTGGTTGTTGGTGAGGATGTGGCCCTCGGTGTCGAAGACGAAGCCGGTGCCGGTGCCCGACTCGCCGTTGCCCTGCGCCTTGATGGTGACGACGCTGGGCAGCGCCTTCTGGGCGATGCTGGCGATCGAGCCGGGGGCGGGCTCGTTCTTCTGGGTGTTGCTGGCCTGGACGGTGGTGCTGCGGTGGTCGTCCGCCGAGGAGCTGCTGTTGGTGTGGTCGGTGGCGACCACACCGATCGCGCCGCCCGCGATGCCGGCGACCAGCGCGACGGCCGCGAGCAGGGCCACCAGACCGCCGCGCTTCTTGCGCGGGCCGCCGGGGCCGGTCGGGCCGCCGGGGTACTCACCGGGGTAGCCGAGCGGACCGCCCGGGCCGCCGGGGT
>NZ_MECK01000459.1 GCF_014596465.1 Streptomyces sp. CBMA123
CGCCTCCCAGGCCGCCCCCGACGTCCTGCTCGCCGCCCTGCGCACCATGGGCTACGCCCCGGCCGCCGAGTCCGCCGAGGGCGACGTCCTGATCACCCGCCCGGACAGCCACCGCACCCCGCCCCGCCCCGCCCCCCCCCCCCCCCCCCCCCCCCCCCCCCCCCCCCCCCCCCCCCCCCCCCCCCCCCCGCCCCCCCCGCCCCCCCCCCCCCCCCCGCCCCCCCCCCCCCCCCCCCCCCCCTTCCCCCCCCCCCCGCTCTCCCGATCTCGCGCCCGCCGCGCACGCCGGACTCGGCCGGGAGTACCACCCCGGCCGGCCCGCCACCCCCGCCGAGGCGGTGCCCTGGGGCCTGCGGGTCGCCGCCGAGTCGACCTGGCGGCTGCTGCTGCTCGGCGCCGCGCTCTACGTCGTCTTCTACGTCGTCGACATGCTGCGGCTGGTCGCCTTCTCGGTGCTCGCCTCACTGCTGATCACCGCGCTGCTGGAACCCTCGGTCTCCTGGCTGCGCCGGCGCGGGGTGCCGCGCTCGCTCGCCGCGGGCGGGGTCTTCCTGAGCGGCCTCGCCGGGATCGGGCTGGTCGGCTGGTTCGTGGTCTGGCAGGTCTCCACCAACCTGCCCGACGTCACCAACCAGGTGAAGACCGGCGTCAACCAGCTGCGGGACTGGATGATCACCGGACCGCTGCACCTGACCCAGCAGCAGATCACCGACTTCGCCAACCAGATCACCAAGGCCATCACCACCAACACCGACCAGCTCACCTCGGCCTCGATCACCGGCGCGCAGATCGCCGTCGAGATCCTGACCGCGCTGCTGATGACCTTCTTCACCACCTTCTTCTTCCTCTACGACGGCGCCAACATCTGGAACTGGGCGCTGCGCGGCCTGCCCCGGCAGTCCCGTTTCGCGATGGCCGGAGCCGGCCCGAAGGCCTGGACGACGCTCACCGCGTACGTGCGCGGCACCGTCTGCGTGGCCTTCATCGACGCCGTCTGCATCGGCATCGGCATCGACCTGCTCGGCGTGCCGCTGGCCATGCCACTGGCCGTGATCATCTTCCTCGGCGCGTTCGTCCCGCTGGTCGGAGCCCTGGTCACCGGGACCGTCGCCGTCCTGATCGCCCTGGTCACCCAGGGGCCGTGGACGGCGCTGATGGTGCTGGTCGTGCTGATCGCGGTGATGCAGGTGGAGAGCCACATCCTCCAGCCGCTCATCCTCGGCCGGGCCGTCCGGGTCCACCCCCTCGGCGTGGTCCTCGGCGTCGCGGCCGGCGGCATCATCGGCGGCATCGGCGGCGCGGTGGTCGCCGTCCCGCTGATCGCCGTCACCAACACCGTGGTCGCCCACCTGCGCCGCCGCAACGAGGCCGGCCAGGCCGTCTTCACCGCCCTCGAAGCCGCCCGCGAGGCCGCCGAACGCACGGCGGCCGCCCAACCGGCAGGGACTCAACCGGGGGCGGCTCAGCCGGCGGCGGCCGCGGACTAGGGGAGCGCGGAAAGCACGGAGGTGAGGGCTGCCGCGATCGCCAGCCCCACCAGCGCGCCGGTCGCGATCAGGGCCTCCTGCTCCGCCCAGTGCGACCCGCGAAGCGACGTCCGCCGCAGCACCCCGCGGGTCAGTGCGGCTCCCAGCACCGGCCCGCCCCAGGGCAGCCCCACCACCCACAGCAGGGCGTAGTACCCGTGCCAGGGCGGGTGTTCGGTCGCGAAGATCGTCCAGAACACCGAGACGAAGCAGATCACCGTCCACCAGACGGTGGCCAGCACCATCCACCCGCACCCGCCGGAGCGCGGCTGCCCCCGGCCGCTCACCGGGCGGCCCGCGAT
>NZ_MECK01000460.1 GCF_014596465.1 Streptomyces sp. CBMA123
CGTCCAGCAGGTTGCCCGGCCCGGGTGGGGCGGCGAGCAGTTCGCGGTCGGCGTGGGCGGCGCGGTGGCCCTCGGCGGCCAGGCGGGCGGCGATCCGCCGGCGGGCCAGGGCCGGGTCCACCCGGCAGTGCACGACGCGCAGTTCGGCGCGGGCGGCCAGCGGCTGGAGGCCGGTGCGCCAGAGCCGGTCCTGGTAGGCGGCCTCGGCGACCACGCTCACCCCGGCGTCCACCAGGACGCCCAGCACGCCGAAGAACGCGTCGCGCACCGCCAGGTCGGGGGCCGGGGTGCGGGTGCCGGCGTGCAGCAGGCCCTCCTTGACCTCGTCCCGGACGAGGGCCGGGCAGCCGACGGCCCGGGCCAGGGCGTGTGCCAGGGTCGTCTTGCCGCTGCCCGGCCCGCCGCTCACCACGATCAGCACCGCACCCGCCTCCCGTCCAACGCGCCGACCAGCCGCGCCTGTTGGCAACTTCGTACCCGAAACCTCCGGCGCCGCGGGCTCGTTGTGCCCGGTGGAGGGACCAATCGGCCCGGGCGGCGCGCTGCCGCCGGGGCCCGGACGGAGGGGACCATCATGACCCAGCCCGCAGACGCGGTGCGCGCCGGCGGCCCGGACTCGGCGCTCGACCGGGTGGCCGACTTCTACGGCGCCTACATCGACGCCGTCGACGACGGCACCGACGACCTGTCGCACGGGCTGCGCGCCCACTACCTCACCGAGGACCTGCGCCGGCGCCTGGCGGCCTGGGAGGAGGCCGACCACGCCGACGGCGTGCTGCGCGCCCAGGACGTGCCGACCGCCTGGGAGGTGCGCTACCACGACTCGGGCGCCGGGCACCTGTTCACCACGGTCACGCTGACCTGGGGCACGGGTCCGGACGCCGGGCGCACCCGGCTGGCGGTGCGGAGCGACCTGAGCACCAAGCTGATCTCCGGCATCGAGGACGCCCCCGCGCCGTAGCGGTGGCGATCGCCGCCGCCCGGGCCGGTTCAGGCCAGGGCGGCGGCCAGGCGCTGCGGCAGGCTCTCGTAGGGCCGGCAGTCGACCACGGGCAGGCGGTGGGCGCCGGCCTGGTCGGCGAGCCAGCGGGAGTAGCGGGCGCTGACGGCGGCGCGGGCCGGCTGGGGGCCGCGGTCCGGCTCGCGGTGGGCGTAGTTGGCGCCGATCCGCTCCGGGTCGCCCTCGTGGAGGAACACCGCGCGCAGGCGCCGGCCCCGGCCGGCGGCCTCGGCGACGGCGCGGGCGGCGGCCCGGGGGCTGAGGTAGTCGCCCTCGACGACGGCGGGCACCTCGACGCCCAGCCGGTTGCGCACGACGCCGAGCAGCGCCTCGTCCAGGGCGTGGGCGGTGGCGATCTGCAGGTCCAGGACACGGTCGGCGCCCAGTTCCTCCTCCGGGGCACCGTGGCCGGCGAAGTGGTGCAGCCCGGGGTGGCCGGCCGGGGTGGTGGCGGCCTGCAGCGCGGCGACGACGTCGTCGAACTCCACCACGAACGCGCCGTGCCGCTCGGCGAGAAGGGCGGCGGCGCGGCTCTTGCCGACGCCGGAGGCGCCGCCGATCAGCAGGACGTCCCAGGGACGGTGGTCGGTGTGCATACGGTCACATTAGGGGACGCGGGTAAGCGGTTGCGGGGGCCGGCGGGCTCTGTGGGGTGGGGGAGGCGCCGTGGGAGCGGCTCCTCCCGGCCAGGCCCCCGGCGCCGGAAGCCGGCCCACGGTCTGGTCCCGCCGCCCGCCCGCCCGCCCGCCCGTACCGGATCCGGATCACGGCCGGGCGGCCGGGCGGCCGGCGGGGGTGGCGGGGGGGTAGGGGGGG
>NZ_MECK01000461.1 GCF_014596465.1 Streptomyces sp. CBMA123
CTCGGCCTCGGGGTGACCGTCACCGTCGGACTGCTCGCCACACCGCGCTTCGGCGCCCTAGGCCTGGCCGCCGGCAACGCGACCGGGATCACCACCACCGCCGCGCTGCTGCTGCACGGCCTGGTGCTGCGCGGCATCCCGCTGCGCCTGCGCCGGGTGCTCGGCGGCCACGGCCGGCTGGTAGGCGCCGCCGCCGGGGCCACCGTGCTGGGCGCCGCCGCCGCGAGCCTGGTCACCGATCCGCTGCTCTCGACCCTCTCCGGGGGCCTCACCGTGGGGCTCGTCTTCGCCGCCCTCGGCACCGGGCTCGGTGCCCGCGAAGTGCGCGGCCCCGTCCTCGCCGCCGCCCGGGTCGTGGGACTCACCGGGCGTCGGAGGCCTCTCCAGCCAACCATCGCCGATGAAGGGAAGTTTCCCCATGGACAGTGAACGGGGAACCGTCCGTTCGGCCCAGGCGGGCGTCACCAACGCCCCGCCCGACCGGGCACGACTGCCCAGGAGTCGCCGCCCGGTCGGCGAACCCGCCCTGCCCGGCTCCTCCTCGCCGTGGATCCTGATGTACCACTCGGTGGCGGTCGAGAAGGAGGACCCATACCAGCTCACCGTCAGCCCCGAGCGGTTCGCCGAGCAGATCGCCTGGCTGCACCGGCGCGGACAGCGCGGCGTCTCGGTCCGCGAGCTGATGCGGGCCCGCGCCCACGGGCGGGACGACAAGCTGGTCGGCCTCACCTTCGACGACGGTTACGCGGACTTCGCCCGGTACGCCGTACCGATCCTGCAGGCGTACGGCTTCACCGCCACCGCCTACGTGGTCGCCGACCTCCTCGGCCAGGACAACGGCTGGGACACCGAGGGCCCGCGCAAGAAGCTGCTCACCGTCGAGGAGGTCACCGAACTCGCCTCCGCCGGCTGGGAGATCGGCTCGCACGGCCTCGGCCACCAGGCACTGCCCGGACTGCCCGCCGAGGCCCTCGCGGTGCAGACCCGGGAGAGCCGGCGCCTGCTGGAGGAGGTTGTCGGCGGCCCGGTCACCGGCTTCTGCTACCCGTACGGCGCCGTCGACCTGCCCGCCGCCGCCGCCGTGCGCGACGCCGGGTACGACTACGCCTGCGCCATCGCCCACTCCCCGCTCACCGGCCGTTACGCCCTGCCCCGCTGCTACGTCGGCGACCGCGACGGCGCCTGGCGGC
Source organism: Streptomyces sp. CBMA123 (assembly GCF_014596465.1). GTDB lineage: Bacteria > Actinomycetota > Actinomycetes > Streptomycetales > Streptomycetaceae > Kitasatospora. The sequence continues at coordinate 1,191 of NZ_MECK01000461.1, forward strand.
TGCGCGCAAAGAAGGGCCGGCACCGGCTGCGCGACGCCGTCACCGAACTGAAGCGGAGCCGTCGGGACCGCCCCGGAGGCGAGCGGGCAGTGGCGGAGCGTCGGCCGTGAAGGTGCTGCACATCGTCACCGGGCTCGCCTCCGGCGGTGCCGAGCGTCAACTCCAGCTGCTGCTGCGCCACCTGCCGCCGCACCAGCGCTGCGAGGTGCTCGCGCTGACCAACCCCGGCACGGTCGCCGACGCGCTGCGCGCCGACGGCGTGACCGTCCACCACCTCGGCATGCGCGGCAACCGGGACCTCGGGGCGCTGCCCCGGCTGGTCCGGCTGATCCGGGCCGGCCGCTACGACCTGGTGCACACCCACCTCTACCGGGCGCAGCTGTACGGCCGGCTGGCCGCGCGGCTCGCCGGGGTGCGGGCGGTGGTCTCCACCGAGCACTCGCTGCACACCGGGGTGATCGAGGGCCGGCCGGTCACCCGAGGCGTCAAGGGCCTCTACCTGGCGGCCGAACGGCTCGGCAGCACCACCGTCGCGGTCTCCCGGCAGGTCTCCCAGACCCTGCGGTCCTGGGGCGTCCCGCCGGCCC
>NZ_MECK01000462.1 GCF_014596465.1 Streptomyces sp. CBMA123
GTGCGTGGCCGGCGCGGCGGTGGTGCTGCGCGCCCCGGAGCCCGCCGCCCCGGAGCCCGCCGCCGTGGGGCCCGCTGCCGTCGAGGAGAGACCGTGAACCCGGAGAGCCTGGAGAGTCCGTGAACCCGGAGAGCCTGGAGAGTCCGTGAACCTGCAGAACAACCGCAGCCGGGTGATCGTGCTGCTGCTCGCCGTCCTGGTGCTCGGCGCGGTCGGCACCGGCGCCGTCCTCTACGCCGCCGACCGCACCGCCGAGCGCGACCGCCCCCAGGCGGGCGGGCCGGCCGTCGAACCCGGCCCGGTCTCGCTCCAAGTGCCCTCGAAGGGCCGTCAGTTGCTGTTCCGCAACATGGCCTGGGGCCCGCACCGGGACGAGATCACCACCGTCCCCGCCGACCACCCCGACGGCCCGCGCACCGCCTCCGGCACCCAGTGCCTGCGCTTCCACGCCGCCGCCGGCACCGGCATCTGCCTCCAGGCCCAGCACGGCGCGCTGGACGACACCTACCGCGCCGTCGTCCTGGACGACCACCTGCGCGAACGGCGTTCCTTCCCCGCCGCCGGCATCCCCACCCGCGCCCGGGTCTCCCCGTCCGGACACCTCGCCGCCTGGACGGTCTTCGTCAGCGGCGACTCCTACGCGGGCAGCGACTTCTCCACCCGCAGCTCGATCGTGGACGTCCGGGACTGGAACCTGCGGGAGAACCTGGAGGACTTCGCCGTCATCAAGGACGGCCACCCGTACCAGGCGCACGACATCAACATCTGGGGAGTCACCTTCGCCGACGACACCACCTTCTACGCCACCCTCGCCACCTCCGGGCAGACCCACCTGGTCCGCGGCGACCTCGCCGCCCGCACTCTCACCACCGTCCACGACAACGTCGAGTGCCCCTCGCTCTCCCCCGACGGCACCCGCATCGCGTACAAGAAGCGCGTCCCCGGCCTGTCGCCCGACGCCCCCTGGCGGCTGTACGTCCTCGACCTGGCGACCGGGACGGAGACCGCCACCGCCGAGCAGCGCAACATCGACGACCAGGCGCTGTGGTCCGACGACGGGACGCTGCTCTACGCCCTCCCCGGGGACTACGGCGCCGACCTGTGGGCCGTCCCGGCGGACGGCTCCGGCGCCGCGCGGCCGGTCACCAAGGCCGCCGTCGCCCCCGCCTACCTGGGCTGAGGAACTCTCCGCTAGCGTCCCACGTCGAGCAGAGTGTGACGTCCCGGCCGAACGTGCCGGCCGGACGTCCTGATCGAAGCGGGGGAGCGAGCGAACCGTGGACGGCATTCCACCCGAGCGGATGGTCACCGACTCCTGGCCGGCCCTGCACGGCCGACCCGTCCTGCGGCGCACCGTCGCCGTCGGACTGGTGCTGTGCGTGTCCGCCGGCGCGGCCCTGGTGGTGCGCGGCGTCAACGCGCTCACCGTCGGCCGGGTCGGCCGGGAGACCGACCGCGACCGCGCCGAACGCCTGGCCGGCCTCCACCCCTCCCAGCACCCCGGCGCCGGCCGCTACTACGTCCCGGTCGGCGCCGTCTACACCCGCACCTCCGACGGCGCGCCCGTCGCCTACCTCCACTACCGGCTCGGCGGCGGCAGGGAGCCCGGCCTCGGCGACTTCCTGCACACCTACGACCTCCCCGAGCCCGGACCCGCCGCCCCGCTGCCGCCGGACCTCGCCGCCGCCCTCGGGGGCGACGAGCCGGCCGAGGCCCCCGAGCTGCCGGAAGGGGCGGCCGGGCCCGGGACGACGGCCTCGGCGTCC
>NZ_MECK01000463.1 GCF_014596465.1 Streptomyces sp. CBMA123
GGCCCCGGCCGGGTACGGCCAGTCGCAGGGCGGCTACCCGCCGCCGCCCCCGCCCACCCCGGTGACCCGCCGGGCCGAGCCGCCCGCGCCGCAGTACCGGGAGCCCCGCCCGCCCCGGGAGGAGCCGCGTGAGCCGTCCCGCCGGGAGAGCGCGCCGCCGCGCGAGCGCCGGCCGCGCAGCCGCAACCGGATGTACATCCCGGGGCTGGGCTGCCTCAAGGGCTGTCTGATGGTGCTGCTGGTGCTGGCGGTGGCCGCGCTGGCGCTGTGGAACTTCACGCCGCTGCCGCACTACTGGGACAACGTCGTGGGCTGGTTCGACACCGCGCGGGGCTGGGTGACCAGCGTCTTCGGCAGTTCCGGCTCGTAGCGCGGCACCGGGCGGCGGGAGGCGGCGAGGCGGCGGCGGGAAGTGGCGGGGCGGCGCCGAAGGGGCGCGGCGGGCCGCCCCGGCGGCTGACCGGGGGTCCGAACCCCGTCCGGAAGCCAGGATTGACGCTTTGTCGACAATCTGCGAGATTTCTCGCCCCAGAGTCCCGCTCCACGGCCCCCAGGCGGCCCGCGCGGGGCGTTCGGGCGCGTAGGTTGGTCGCTGTTGTCCCGCCCCACCGAGCGCGCCCGGACCCCCGGAGCGCTCCCGCGCCGCCCACGGAGCAGCATTGGCACGCAAGATCGGCAGCCGGTACACCGTCCACCAGGTCATCGGCCGGGGTTCGGCCGGGACGGTCTGGCTCGGTGAGGGGCCGGACGGCCCGGTGGCGGTCAAGCTGCTGCGCGAGGACCTCGCCGCCGACCAGGTGCTGGTCGGCCGCTTCGTCCAGGAGCGCACCGCGCTGACCAGCCTCGACCACCCCCGGGTGGTCGGCGTGCGCGACATGGTCGTGGACGGCAGCGACCTCGCCCTGGTGATGGAACTGGTCCAGGGCACCGACCTGCGCTCCCGGCTGGAGCGGGACGGCGCCCTTCCGCCGCAGGTCGCCGCCTCGGTCATCGCCGACGTCGCGGACGGCCTGGCGGCCGCGCACGCGGCCGGGATCGTCCACCGCGACGTCAAGCCGGAGAACGTGCTGCTCGACCTCGCCGCCGCCCCCGGCCCCGGCGGCGCCCCGCGCGCCAAGCTCACCGACTTCGGCGTGGCCCGCCTGGTCGACGCCCCGCGCCGCACCCGGGCCACCCGGATCATCGGCACCCCCGACTACCTCGCCCCCGAGATCATCGAGGGCCTGGAGCCGCGCGCCGCCGTCGACATCTACGCCCTCGCCACCGTGCTGTACGAGCTGCTGGCCGGCTCCACCCCGTTCGGCGGCGGCCACACCGGCGCGGTGCTGCGCCGGCACGTCACCGAGCAGGTGCCGCCGATCCCCGGCCTGCCGGACGGGCTGTGGCGGATCATCTCCGAGTGCCTCGCCAAGGCCCCCGCCTCCCGGCTGCGCGCAGCCGAGCTGGCCGCCCGGCTGCGCGAGCAGCTGCCCTCGCTGGCCGGACTGCCGGTGCTGGCCGTGCCCACCCAGGGCCGCCCCCCGGCCGAGGAGCAGCTGACCCCGGGCGAGGCCGTCTACGCGGAGGTCGACGCCGGCCCGGGCGTCCACAAGCGCCGCCGCGGCCCGGCCGTCCCGCTGGTGCCCGGGGTGGCCCCGGACTCCACCCGGGACACCCACACCAGCCTGCGCCGCCCCTCGGCCGACGAGCTGGCCGCGTACGCCGCCGAGTCCCGCGCCCAGCGCACCGCCCCGGGCCACCGCCGGGACCGCGCG
>NZ_MECK01000464.1 GCF_014596465.1 Streptomyces sp. CBMA123
CCTCGGCGCGGGCGGCGGCCACCAGGTCCTCGCCGTCGGCGCGCGCCTGTGCCAGCTCGGCGGCGGCCTCGGCGCGGATGTCCTCGGCGGTGGCCCGGGCCTCGGACAGCTCCCGGCCGGCCTCGGCCCGGACCGTCTCGGCCTGCTCGTTGGCCAGCGCCAGCTCGGCGGCGGCCTTCTCCCGGGTGGCCTTGGCGTCCTGGGCGGCCTCCGCCCGGCGCTGCTCGGCGGCGGTGCCGGCCTGCTCCAGCAGCTCGTCGGCCTCCGTGCGGCGGTCGACGGCGTACTGCTCGGCCTCGGCGCGCAGCTCCGTGCTGTGCTGCTCGGCCTCGGTGCGGACGCGGTCGGCGTACGCCTCGGCGCTCTCGCGGTGCTGGGCGGTCTCCTGCTGGGTGAGGGCGCGCAGTTCGGCGGCGGCCTGCTCGGCCTCGGCGCGCTGCTCGGCGGCGTACCGGTCGGCGCTCTCGCGCAGTTCGGTGGTCTCCGCGGCGGTGCGCTCGGTGAGGTCGGCGGCCGTCCGCTCGGCCTCGGTCCGGACGCGGTCGGCGTAGGCCTCGGCGTCGGTGCGCAGCTCGGTGGTCTCGGCGGCGGTGCGCTCGGTGAGGTCGGCGGCCGTCCGCTCGGCCTCGGTCCGGACACGCTCGGCGTAGGCCTCGGCGGCCTCGCGGACCTCGGCGGTCTCCCGCGCGGTGCGCTCGGTCAGCTCGGCGGCGCCCTGCTCGGCCTGCTCGCGGGCGGTCCGGGCGCCGGCCAGCTGCTCGGCGGTCTCCTCGCGCTCGCGGTGCAGCTCGGCGGCGGCCTCCTCGTGCGCGCGCCGGCTCTCCTCGCCGAGCGCGTTCGCGGCGGCCTCGGCCTCGGCCCTGGTCCGGGCGGCCTCGGTGTCGGCCTCGGTGCGCACCCGCTCGGCGTCGGCGACCGCGGCGTCCCGGACGGCGTTCGCCTCGGCCTGGGCCTCGGCCGTCACGGCCTCCGCGGCGGCGTTCGCCTCGGAGCGCACCCGCTGATCGAACTCGGCGGCGGTGCGCCGGAGTTCGGCGGTCTCCCGCTCGGCGGCGGTGCGGTTCTCGGCGGCCGCGGCCTTGGCGGCGGCCAGGGCGTCCTGGCCCTGCTGCTCGGCCGCGGAGGTGATCTTCCCGGCCTCGGCGCGGGCCCGGGCCAGGGTCTGCTCGGCCCGGCCCTGGGTTTCGGCGGCCTGCTCCTGGGCCTGCTCGCGCAGCCGCTCGATCTCCCCGGCGGCACCCGCGCGCAGCTCGTCCGCGTCGGCCTTGGCCCTGGTGAGCAGCTCCTCGGCGTTCTTCGCCGACTCCTCGATCTGCAGGACGGCCTGGCGGCGGGCGTCGCTCCGGGCCCGGTCGGCCTCGGCGGCGGCCTGGGCGCGCAGCTCCTCGGCCTCGGCGCGCAGCCGGGCCGCCTCGTCCTGCATCTGCTCGATCCGCTCGCGGATCGCGGCGGCGTCGTCCAGGGCGGCGTTCTGGGCCTGCTCCACGGCGGCCTGGGCCTGCTCGCGCAGCCGCTGGGCCTCCGCGTGCGCCTCGGCCCGGATCCGCTCGGCCTCGGCGGAGGCCTCGCCGCGGGCGGCCTCGGCGTCCTGGTTGGCCCGGCCGAGCACCTCCTCGGCGGTCTTGGCGGCCTTGGCGAGGTGGACGGTGGCGTCCTTGGCGCCGGCCGCCCGGCGCCAAGGGC
>NZ_MECK01000465.1 GCF_014596465.1 Streptomyces sp. CBMA123
CGCGCACCGGCCGCGGGCTGCGGGTCCAGCGCCGGCTGAGCGGCACCCGGCTGCCGCGCGCCGTCAGCCTCGGCCTCGGCCAGCCCTTCGCCCGCCCGGCCCGCACCGCGCTGACCATGGCGGCGATCGTGCTCGGCGTGGTCACCGTGACGGTGACCACCGGGGTGACCGGCACCCTGGCCAAGTCCATGACCGCGCCCGACACGTACACCCACATCGACGTGCTGACCAGCTCCTTCTCCGAGAACAAGATCGCGCCCCGGCTGACCCAGGAGCAGACCGAGGCGATGCTGCACGCCACCCCCGGCGCCGACCAGGTCTCCGTCCGCGGTTTGGTCCGGGTCGGCATCGCGGGCCAGCCCCAGCTGGTCTTCGCCGACTTCTACGGCGGCGACGCCATGGTCGACCACCGGCGGCTCAACGTGGTCGAGGGGCGACCGGCGACCGGAGTGGGCGAGGCCGAGGCCGGTCCGGGCTTCCTCGACCAGCACGGGCTCAAGCTCGGCGACCGGATCACCCTGCTCCTGGACGACCGGCAGACCACCGTCACCATCGTCGGCATGGAGGTCCAGGGCAACCCCAACGCGATCACCTCCAACGACGCGACCCGGGCCCTGCTCACCCCTGACCGGCACGTGGTCGAGTACGACGTACGGCTCGCCGCCGGCACCGACGCCAGGGCCTACCAGGACGCGGTCTCGGCCGCCGACCCGAGCCTGTCGACCTCGGTGGTCACGGCGGGCTCGACAGGGCCGGTCGTCGCGATCAAGACCTTCAGCACGGTCTTCACCGTCCTGCTGTCGGTGGTCGCCGCGCTCGGCGTCTTCAACACCCTGCTGCTCACCATCCGCGAGCGCCGCCGCGACCTCGGCATGCTGAAGTCGATCGGGATGACGCCCCGGCAGGTCGTCGCGATGACCGTCACCTCGGTGGCCTGGCAGGGTGTGGCCAGCGGGATCATCGGCATCCCGGTCGGGATCCTGGTGCACCGGCTGATCGTCGAGAACGTCCGGACCATCCACTTCACGGACTCGATGATCGACGTCTGGGGCGCCCCGCTGCTGGCCGGCCTCGCCCTGGCGGGCGTCGCGATCGCGGTCGTCGGCGCGCTCGTCCCGGCCCGCTCGGCGGCCCGGCTGCCGATCGCCGAGGTGCTGCACAACGAGTGAGCCCGCGGGGCACACGGACGGCCGGGCGGGGAACCGCCCGGCCGTCCGTCGCGTCCCAACTCCCGCCGACATCGGGGGAGAAGGGGTGAGGCGGGTGGCCGTCAGCCGTACGGGCCCGGGCTTCAAAGCGGCCGTCACGCTCGGCGGGGTGGTGCTGTTCCGGCTCGGGCAGAGCCTGCCGCTGCCCGGCGTCGACCCGGCCGTGCTGCGGCGGGTCGCGGACCGCACCCTGCCGGGCGACCAACTGCGCGGCCTGGCCGACCTGGTGACCGGCGGCGGGCTGTACCGGCTGGCGCTGCTCCCGTTCGGCGTCCTGGTGGTCTTCCTCGCCCGCCCGCTGGTGCAGGCCCTCACCCGGCTGCACCCCCGGCTCGCCGCGCTGCGCCGCGAAGGGCCGGCCGGCCGCGCCGGGTGGGGGGGGAGGGGGGGGGGGGGGGGGGGGGTGGGGGGGCGGGGGTGGGCGGGGGTTGGGGGGGGGGTGGTGGGGAGGGG
>NZ_MECK01000466.1 GCF_014596465.1 Streptomyces sp. CBMA123
GCGGCGGCACCGGCCGACGCGGCCGGGCCGGCGGCGCGGGTGCTCGCCGATCCCGACCGGGCGATGGCGAGCGGCGCGGTGTGCGAGTACCTGGACCGGCGGGCGGCGCAGCTGCTGACCGACCAGAATTCCCCGACTGGCAGCGGGAGTCGGCCGCAGCGGTGGTGGCCGACGCGTTCACCGTACGGCGCCTGCACGAGTGGGCGCTGCCGCGGACGATGACCCTCGGCGAGCCCTGGGAGCAGCGGCAGTTGCTCACGGCCTCGAACTGGCTCCGGCTGCACACGGCCGAGACCCCCTCGGCCGGGGCGTGCCTGAGCGCCTTCGCCGAGGGCGGGCGCACCCGCCGGATCCGCCATCTCGCGGCCTCCCGGCTGCGGCAACTCCGCCGGCGGGAAGGGGCGGAGGAGCGATGAGACTCCTCCGCCCGTCGACGGGGCCTCAGCCCACCATGGCCGCCAGCACGCTGCGCCAGTCCTCCCCCGGCTCGGGCCGCAGCGCGGCCGCCAGGGTCTCGGCGCGGTAGTGCCACGGGCGCCGCAGCTCCGGGTCGGCGTCGGGGCTCAGCTCCACGGTGCCGGCCGAGCCGAGCAGGCGGATCAGCTCGGTGCCGAACTCCGCCCAGGAGACGTGCCCGGTGATCGCGTTGACGATCCGGCCGGCGGCGGGGCCGTCGGGCAGGGCGCAGACCGCGAGGGCGCGGGCCAGGGCCGCGGAGTGCACCCAGGCGGCGCCGTTCCACTCCCCCTCGCCGCCGGCGGGCAGGACGATCGGCCGGCCGGCCAGCGCGGCCTGGTAGAGGTCCCCGGTGGAGCCCCAGCGGAGCTGGTCGCGCAGGCGGTGGTGCGGGCCCCAGACGATCGGGGCGCGCACCACGGTGGCCGGGCCGTGGCCGGTGGCGGCGGCGGTCTCGAACAGCATCCGCTCGCAGTCCAGCTTGGCCTGCCCGTACGCGGAGACCGGTGCGCCGCTGGGGCCGCCTTCGGTGACCTCGGTGCCGGGCGGGCGCCCGTAGGCGTCGATGCTGCTGACGAAGACGAACGGGCCGCCGGACCAGCCGTCCAGCAGGGCGCGCATGGCGGCCACGTCGGTCTCGTGCTCGGTGAAGGTGCAGGCGGCGTGGATGACGGCGTCCACGCCCTTGACGGCGCGCTGGAGGCTGTCCAGGTCGGCGAGGTCGCCCTCGGCGATCTCGGCGCCGTGCAGGGCCGGCAGGTGGGCCGACTCCGGGCGGACCAGGACGCGCACCGGCCGGCCCTGGGCCATCAGTTCCTGCAGCACGGCGGCGCCGACGCCGCCGGTGGCGCCGGTGAGCAGCACGGTGCCGGTGCGGGGCTCGCCGCTCAGTGGGGCGCCGGTGTGGGTGAGGGCGGCACGGCGCTCCTCCTCGCGGGAGGCGAGCAGGGTGGCGAGGGCGCGCGGGGTGCGGTGCTCCAGGATGTCGAGGCCGGTGAGCGGCACCCCGACCCGGGTGCGCAGGCGTTCGGCGAGCTGGACGGCGACCAGCGAGTGGCCGCCGAGGGCGAAGAAGTCGCCGTCGGCGGGCGGGACGCTGCCGAGCAGTTCGCCGAAGGCCGCGCGGACGAGGTCGAGCGGGCCGGGCCGGGCAGCCTCGGGCGCCGCCGCGGGAACGACGGCCCCGGGCAGCCGGCCGCGGTCG
>NZ_MECK01000467.1 GCF_014596465.1 Streptomyces sp. CBMA123
TGGACGCCCTGGCCCAGATCGCCAAGGCCAACGACGCGGCCGCCGTCCTGGTGACGTCCTCCGGCGAGGGCAAGGAGGTCGCCGCCCGCGTCGCGCTGCGCCTCGGCTCCGGCATCATCACCGACGCGGTGGACGTCCGCGCCGGCGACCAGGGCCCGGTCGCCACCCAGTCGGTCTTCGCCGCCTCGTACACCGTCGACTCCCGCGTCAGCAACGGCGTGCCGGTCATCACGGTCAAGCCGAACGCCGTCGCCCCGGAGGTCGCCGCGGCCGCCGGCGCCGTGGAGAACGTGTCGGTGGAGTTCACCGGCAACGCCGCCAAGGTCACCTCGCGCACCCCGCGCGTCTCGACCGGCCGCCCCGAGCTGACCGAGGCCGCCATCGTGGTCTCCGGCGGTCGCGGTGTCGGTGCGGCCGAGGGCTTCGGCGTGGTCGAGGAGCTCGCCGACGCGCTGGACGCGGCGGTCGGTGCCTCGCGCGCCGCCGTCGACGCCGGCTGGTACCCGCACAGCTCGCAGGTCGGCCAGACCGGCAAGCAGGTCTCCCCGCAGCTGTACGTCGCCAACGGCATCTCCGGCGCCATCCAGCACCGGGCCGGCATGCAGACCTCGAAGACCATCGTGGCCGTCAACAAGGACCCGGAGGCCCCGATCTTCGAGCTGGCCGACTACGGCGTGGTCGGCGACCTCTTCGAGGTGCTGCCGCAGCTCACCGCCGAGGTGAAGTCCCGCAAGGGCTGATCCCCCGGAGCAGCGCGGAGGGCGTGGCACTCGGTACCCCCGGTACCGAGTGCCACGCCCTCCGTCGTTTCCGGCCGCGGTCCGGACGGCCCGTACGAACCGTCCGGACCGGCTGGACGGCGCCGGCTACTCGGTGAAGGCGGCGAGGTGCTGGGTGAACCCGCCCTTGGCCGGCGGCAGCGGGCGCGGCTCGACGTCCTGCTCCTTCGGCGGCTCCTCCATCGGAAGCAGCCGCAGCTCGGGCTGGTCGGAGTCGGGGGAGGAGAACAGCCGCACCCGGGTGCCGACCGGGACGGTGCTGCGCATCCCGTCCACGATGCACCAGACGTCGAACCCCTCCGCCATCCGGATCAGCGACTTCTGGCGGACCAGCGGCGTCCGGGCCTGCTCGACCGCGCAGCGCCGGACGACGCCGGTGCCCTCGCTGGGCTCCAGCCGCAGTTCGGTGGAGCCGCAGGTGGGGCAGAGCAGCCGCTGGAAGGTCGGGTTGTTGCACCAGGTACAGCGCTGGAAGTACAGCGTCGTACTCCGGGTGTCGGCATCGATGGCTGAGTGGACCACGCTGTCATCTCCCTGCGCTCGGACCGGCTCCGTCGGCGGTAGTACGGCAGAAGTACGGCGGAAGTACGGCAGTGGTGCGGCGGTAGTTCGGCCGTAGTTCGGCAAGAAAAGGATAGGGAACTCAGTGCCGTCCTGTGAAGGCACTGAGTTCCCTTTTTGCCGCGCGCGTGCATAATGAAGGGTACTGAGTACCGTCGTGAAACAGGAGTGGCGATCATGAGCCAGGACTTCGATCTCTTCCGTATCTCCGAGGAGCACCAGATGCTCCGTGAGGCGGTGCGTTCGCTGGCCGAGGCGAAGATCGCTCCGTTCGCGGCGGAGGTGGACGAGCAGGGGCGGTTCCCGCAGGAGG
>NZ_MECK01000468.1 GCF_014596465.1 Streptomyces sp. CBMA123
GGTCGGCCCCGCACCGGGGCAGCCGGGGCCCACGCGGCGCGCCGCCGGGCCGCAGCGTCCCGGGGCTTTGGCCGGCGAGCCGCGGATGCTGGCCAGGATCCGGGCGCTGCTGGCCAAGGCCGAGTCCACCGAGTTCCCGGAGGAGGCCGAGGCGCTGACCGCCAAGGCCCAGCAGCTGATGGCCCAGCACAGCATCGACGAGGCGCTGCTGGCCGCCGCCGGGGCCGACCGGAACACCCCGGCGGCGCTGCGGATCGGCGTGGACAACCCGTACGAGGGCCCCAAGACGATGCTGCTGGACGCCGTCGCGGCCGCGAACCGGTGCCGGGTGGTGTGGGCGAAGGAGTTCGGCTTCTGCACCGTGATCGGCTTCGACGGGGACCTCGACGGCGTCGAGCTGCTCTACACCTCGCTGCTGGTGCAGGCCACCCACGCGCTCAACAAGGCCGGCTCCCGCAAGGACTCGCGCAGCAAGGCCTTCCGGCAGTCCTTCCTGGTCGCCTACGCGGCGCGGATCCGCGAACGGCTGACCGCCGCCACCGAGCGGGCCACCAGCGCCGCCGCGGCCGGCCGGCACCTGCGCGAGGACGGCACCGAGGAGCAGTTGCGGCCGGACGAGCGGCTGCTGCCCGCGCTGGCCGCCCGCTCGGCCGCGGTGGACGACGAGGTCGGCCGGCTGTTCCCGAAGCTGGTCTCGCAGCGGGTCCGGGTCAGCGACGGCGAGGGCTGGGCGGCCGGGCGGGCCGCGGCCGACCGCGCGGCGCTGCACGGGCGGGGCGAGATCCACAACTGACGCCGCGCCTGATAGAAACGACCCCGCCACGAACGAAGGGGGATTCGACGTGACGGAGTCGGCGGCGGAGTCGGGATACCGGGACCGGGTGCGCGGTGCGCTGCTCGGCGGCGCGATCGGCGACGCACTGGGCTGGCCGGTGGAGTTCCAACAGCTCCACCAGATCCAGGACCGCTTCGGTCCACAGGGCGTGACCGCGCTGCCGTCCGGAAGCACCGGGCCGGTGGAGGTCACCGACGACACCCAGATGACGCTGTTCACCGCCGAGGGCCTGATCCGTGGATTCGTCCGAGGCTGGTCGGGCGGCGGCGGCTCGGTGCCGGAGGCCGTGCACGGCGCCTACCGGCGCTGGCTGCGGACCCAGTACCAGCCCGAGCCGGACACCGGACCGCAGCCGCACCCGTACGACGGCTGGCTGCTCGGCCGGCCGTTCCTGTACGCGCGGCGGGCGCCGGGCAACGCCTGCCTCAGCGGGGTGTCCGAGCACCCGGTGTTCGAGGCGCCGTCCCCGATCGGGAGTCCGGGGCCGATCAACCCCGGCTCCAAGGGCTGCGGTTCGGTGATGCGCTCGGCGCCGTTCGGGCTGGCCCGGCTCGGCGTCGAGCAGTCCTTCGGGCTGGCCGTGCAGTGCGCCCAGCTCACCCACGGGCACCCGACCGGCTACCTGGCGGCCGGCGCCTTCGCGGCGCTGATCGAGCGGCTGGCGGGCGGGACGGAGCCGTGGGCGGCGGTCGGCGAGACGGTGGAGCAGATCCGCGAACTGCCGAAGTCCAAGGAGACCGTCCAGGCGCTGGCCCGGGCGGTGCGGCTGGCCCAGGAGGCCGAGCCCTCGGCGGAGACGGTGGAGCGGGTCGGGCTCGGCTGGATCGCCGAGGAGTGCCTGGCCATCGCGGTGCACTCGCTGCTGGCGGCCACCCTCGACCCCGACCCGGTGCGCACCGCGCTGCTACTGTCGGTGAACCACTCCGGGGACAGCGACTCCACCGGCGCGGTCTGCGGCAACCTGGTCGGGGCCGCGTACGGCGCCTCGGCGCTGCCCGCCGACTGGGCGGGGGCGGTCGAGGGCCGGGCCGAGCTGCTGACGGTCGCGGACGACCTGCTGGTGCTGTTCGGCAGCCGCGATCCGGGCCACCCGGCGCTCGGCGGGCGTTACCCGGCCTGGTAGCTCCCGCCCGCGCCTGCCCGCCTCGGGGCGGGTGTCCGGGGGCGGCTGCCGGGGGCGGGTGTCCGGGGGCGGCTGCCCGGCCGGGTGGTGGCTACTTCGCCTGCGGGTCGGTGACCTGACCGAGGAACAGCGGCCGCCCGGTGGCGGTGTCCCGGATCAGGAACAGGAACGGCCGGTCGATGTGCAGCTCGGCGGGCTGGCGCGGGGACGGCGCCGCCGCCCCGGAGACCACGGCGCCGCTGCCGGCCGCCGCGACCGTACCGCCCTCGTCGACCTCGATGGTGGCCTTCTGCAGCACCGGGCCCAGGACCAGCGGATCCGGGGCGATGCCGCCGAAGTCGGCCTTCGCGAAGGCCGCGTGGACACCGAGCGAGCGCAGCGCGGGGCTCAGCTCGTTCGAGGTGTCGAAGTGGAAGCGGGGCAGCTGGAGGTCGACGGGCTGCTCGGCGAGGGCGCCGAGGATCCGGTCGAGCTGGGGCTGGTCCAGCCCCTTGGTGAAGGCCGCGAAGCCGCCCTGCGCGGGGACGATCAGATCCATCGCCAGGGTGCCGCCCGCGTACGGTAGTTCGACGGCCTGCCAGGGCTCGCCGGCGATCCCGCCGGAGCCGTCGGCGTACTTGAGGTCGTCGTGCCGGCTCATGGTCGGGACGGCCGGGGTGGAGCCGTCGAGCCGGTGGAAGGGGCGGTCGGCGGTGTTCGCGGGCTTGAACTCGGTGGCCCACTCGGCCTTGAGGTAGAGCGCGTCGGTGAGGACCAGCCGGGTGTCGGCGGTGATCGCGTTCGGCGGGACGAGGTCCTTGATCCGGCCGTCGGTGGTCTTCTCCACGGCCGCGTTGATCGCCTTGCGGACGTCCTCCGGGTTCTTCGCGAAGTCGGTGGTGTGCACCCCGGCGTCGAAGGCGCCGGCCAGGGTGGCCAGGTAGTCCGGTGCGACGGCCGCGCCCTGCTTCGTCCAGGCCTGGTCGCTCTGGCGCAGGGTGAGCCCGTCGGTGGCCGGGCCGGGGCGGTTCAGCGCGCCGGCGGCGAAGGCGTACTGCTTCGGGTCGAGGTCGGTGTGCAGGGCCTTGGCCAGTTCCTCGGCGGTGGCGCCGCGCGCGCCGGGCAGCAGCATCCCGAGCAGGGTGGCCAGGCCGGCGGGCGAGACCACCAGGTTGTGGCCGGCGCCGGCCGGGTCGGCGGCGAGGGTGTGCAGGAGGTCCAGGCCGAAGGCGTCGGTGGCCTTGGCGGTGGCGGCCACCTGGGCCGGGTCCACGGGGGGCCGACCGGCCGGCGCGGAGGCCCGCAGTTCTCCGGTGGCGGCGGCTCCGGTGCTGCCGCAGCCGCCGATCAGCGGCGCGGCGAGGGCGGCGGCGAGGAGCAGCGCCGCGGGGCGGCGGGGCGGGCGACGACGGGTTCCGGTGCGGCTTTTCGTCATGGCCCTTCGACGCGGCGCCCCGGAATCGGGTTCCGGGGCGCCCCGCCCGGGGTTCCGGGTCAGTCCCAGAGCGCGCCGAGTTCCAGCAGCTCGTCCCGGTACTCGATCCGCTCGACCCACTCCGCGGGCCAGACCGCCTCGCCGTGGTGGGCGCCGGCGAAGGCGCCGGTCAGACAGGCGAGCGAGTCGGAGTCGCCGCTGGAGTAGGCGGCCCGGCGGACGGCGGCCACCGGGTCGTCGGGCAGCAGCAGGAAGCAGAGCAGGCCGGTGCCGAAGGCCTCCTCGGCGACCCAGCCCTCGCCGGTGGCCAGGCAGGGGTCGGCCTCGACGTCGGGTGCGGCGAGCGCGGCCTCCAGCTGGTCGAGCACCTTGAGGCAGTCGTCCCAGCCGCGGGCGAGGACGGCCTGCGGGGAGGTGCCGTACCAGCGCTCGGCGAGGTCGCCGAGCCAGAACGCGTCGTACCGCTCACGGCCCGCCAGCGCGTACGCCCGCAGCACCGCGGGCAGGGCGGCGGGCGGGAGGCCGTCGGCGAGCTCGCGCACGGCGTACGCGGTGAGGTCGCTGGCGGCGAGCGCGGTCGGGTGGCCGTGGGTGAGCGCGGACTGCAGCTGGGCGGCGCCGGAGAGCTGCCGGGCGTCCAGTTCGCGGATCAGGCCGACCGGGGCGACCCGCATGTTGGCGCCGCAGCCCTTGGAGCCGACGTCGCTGGCCTGCTGCCAGCGGTACGCGTCGTGGCTGAGCCGCTCGCAGGCGCGCAGGCAGGTCATGCCGGGGGCGCGGTTGTTCTCCGGGGAGCGCCACCAGTCGACGAACTCCTCCCGGACCGGCCGTTCCAGGCGCTGCGGGGTGAGCGGCCCACGCGCCAGGGCGGTGCGCAGGCCGCGGCCGAGGGCGAGCGTCATCTGGGTGTCGTCGGTGACCAACGCCTTCGCCGGCAGCGGGAGTCGCCGCCAGTCCGGGTGGTCGGCGGCGATCTGCTCGACGCTCCTGAACTCGGTCACCCGGCCCATCGCGTCGCCGATCGCCAGCCCCAGCAGCGCGCCCGTCGCCTTGCCCACGGCCTTCTCCCCCGTCTAGACCTCGACCAGCAGTTCGCTGAGCCCGCGGATCACGTAGCCCGGGTTCCACTCGGGCTCGCGGACCAGCCGCAGGCCCGGGGCCCGGCGCAGCAACGTGCCGTAGGACTCGGTGAGTTCCAGTCTGGCAAGAGGAGCGCCCAGACAGAAGTGGATTCCGGCGCCGAAGGTGATGTGCGGGTTGTCGGTGCGGCCGAGGTCGAGGCGGTCGGGGTTGGCGAAGCGCTCCGGGTCGCGGTTGGCGGAGCCGAAGAGCAGGGCGATCTCGGCGCCGCGCGGGATGGTGACGCCGCGGACCTCGACGTCCTCCAGCACCCAGCGTTCGAACATCTGCAGCGGGGTGTCCCAGCGCATCAGCTCCTCGACGGCGGTGGGCAGCAGTCCGTCCACCGAGCCGCGCAGCCGGGCGAGTTCGCCGGGGTGGCGGAACAGCGCCCACCAGCCGTTGCCGGTGGTGTTGACGGTCGCCTCGTGGCCGGCGTTGAGCAGCAGCACGCAGGTGGAGACCATCTCCTGCTCGCTGAGCGCGTCGGAGCCTTCCTGGGCCTGGATGAGCGCGCTGATCAGGTCCTCGCCGGGGGCCGCCCGGCGCTCGCGGATGAGGGCGCGCAGGTAGTCGGAGAACTCGATGCTGGCGGTGACGGCCCGGCGGGCGGTCTCCTCGCTCGGGTTGAGCTCGAACATCCCGGTGATGTCGGCGGACCAGGGGCGCAGCAGGTGCCGGTCGGCCTCCGGCACGCCGAGCATCTCGGCGATCACGGCGACCGGCAGCGGTTCGGCGACGGCGGAGATGAGGTCGCCGCCGCCGGCCGCGAGCAGCCCGTCGACCAGTTCGCCGGCGAGGCGCCGGACGGTGGGCCGCAGCCCCTCGACCATGCGCGGGGTGAAGGCCTTGGAGACCAGCCGGCGGATCCGGGTGTGGTCGGGCGCCTCCAGGTCGAGCAGCCCGTGGTCGTTGAGGGTGTGGAAGGGCTCGTGCGCCGGATCGGGCTCGGGGCGGCCGAACTCCTGGTGGCTGAACCGGTGGGTGTAGGTGCGGCCGAGCCGCCGGTCGCGCAGCAGGGCGCTGACGTCCTCGTGGCGTGAGACCAGCCACTGGTTCGTCGGCTCGTGGTACGTCACCGGCGCGTGCTCGCGCAGCTCGGCGTACGCGTCGTACGGGTGGGCCACGAACGCCGCCGACCAGGGGTCGAACTTCGCCGTCGTCGTCATCGCTCGATCACTCCAGGCCGTGAGGGGACGCCGGAAGGATCATCGTACGCACGCGGTACATCCGTAAAGAGACCCTTCCGACCCGTCCGACCGCCGCCCCTCAGACCCCTTCCAGCACCAGCCGCCGCACCAGCTTCGGCAGCGCGGTGGAGATCGGCTCCCGGATCACCTCGGTCGCGGCCACGTCGTACGGCGTCTCCTCGCCGTTCACGATGATCAGCTTCGCCCCGCTCCTCACCGCGTTGTACGGCAGCCCGGCCACCGGGAACACCTGGAGGCTGGTGCCGACCGCGATGAACAGGTCGCAGGCCCGGGCGATCGAGTCGGCCTGGCCGAGCACCTCCTGGTCCAGGTTCTCGCCGAACATCACGATCCGCGGCTTCAGGATCCCCCCGCACGCCCGGCAGTGCGGATCCGGCTCCCCCGCCTCGATCCGCGCCAGCGCGTCCGCCATCGAGCCGACCACCCGGCAGCTCAGGCACTGGGTCTCCCGGACGTTGCCGTGCAGTTCGAGCACCTTGCGGGCGGTCAGGCCGGCCCGCTGGTGCAGCCCGTCGATGTTCTGGGTGAGCACCCGCAGCGGCAGCCCGGAACGCTCCAGGTCGACCAGCGCCCGGTGCCCGGCGTTCGGCTCGGCCGCCAGCGCGCCGGTCTCCAGCCGCATCCGCCAGGCCCGCTCGCGCACCGCCCGGTCGTCCCGGTACGGGCCGATGGTGACCAGCTCCTCGGCCGACGGGTCCTTGCGCCAAAGTCCCTGCGGGCCGCGGTAGTCGGGGATGCCGGAGTCGGTCGAGATGCCCGCGCCGGTGAGCACGGCGATCAGGGGGCGCTTCGCGTTCATACCCCGGACGGTACGGGCGCCGGGCCACCCGGGCCACCGAAAATCCGGGTGCGCCCGGCCAACTCCGGCCGCACACTGGGCCGGTCACGCACCGTCGCCGCGAAGGAGCCCCGTGCAGGGAGCAGTCAGCGTCTCGCCCGCCCAGATCCCCGAGCTGCTGCTCGGCCTGGCCACCGTCCGCCCGGTGTTCCTCTGGGGCGCCCCCGGGATCGGGAAGTCCTCCCTGGTCAGGGCGTTCGCCGAGTCGCTCGGCCTGGACTGCGTGAGCCTGGTCGGCACCCAGCTCGCCCCGGAGGACCTGATCGGCGTCCCCCAGCTCACCCCCGAGGGCCGCTCCCGGTTCTGCCCGCCCGAGCAGATCGCCCGCGACGAGCCGTACCTGCTGTTCCTGGACGAGCTCAACGCGGCCTCGCCGGACGTCCAGAAGGCCTTCTACTCGCTGATCCTGGACCGCCGGATCGGCTCCTACGAGCTGCCGCCCGGCTCCATCGTGATCGGCGCCGGGAACCGCGCCACCGACGGCGCGCTCGCCCGCCCGATGGCGTCCGCGCTGGTCAACCGCATGGTCCACGTCCATCTGCGGGCCAGTGCCGAGGACTGGCTGCGCTGGGCGGCCGGCGCCGGGATCCACCCCTGGATCGTCGACCACCTCACCGACCGGCCCGACCACCTGTGGTCCGCCCCGCCCAAGACCGAGGAGCCGTTCTCCACCCCGCGCGCCTGGCACATGCTCTCCGACGCGCTGCACTCCTTCGGCCCCACCCTGGACGAGGCGACCCTCAAGGTCGTCGCCTACGGGCTGCTCACCCCGCAGCACGCGATCGCCTTCTGCGGCTACGCGAAGATCGTCCGCAACTCCTACGGCCTGGAGGCCATCCTCAAGGGCGACGCCCGCTGGCCGCACCGGCTGGAGGACCGCGACCTGCTCTACTACCTGGCCGACGCCTTCCGCGGCCGGCTGGTCAAGGAACTGCCCGCCGGCAAGGAGCACGCCTCCGGGGCGCAGCGGCAGACCGCCTTCCGCGCCAAGTCGCTGCTGGTGCAACTGGCCGAGATCTCGGTGGAGGTCGCCCAGACGGTGATCGCCGACGGCTCGGACGGCAACCCGGTGCTGCCCTCCTGGTTCCTGATCGAGGCCGCCCGGGACATGCCCCGGCTGGTCGAGGCCCGCCGGTGAAGCGCGCCCAGGCCGACCGGAAGAAGCCCGACCCGGGCGCCGAGGCCTTCGCCGAGGGCGTCCGGCTGCTGCGCCGCAACCCGGCCTTCGCCGCCCTGCGCGCCGACGTCTGCCGCACCGAGGAGTGCACCACCGCCCCGCCGGACGGCTGGGCGGTGGCCGACTCCAACGGCACCCTGCACGTCAACCCGCGCCGCCGGGCCGAACCCGAGGAGTGGGCCTGGGCGCTGGCGCACTGCCTGCTGCACCTCGGCTTCGGCCACCTCCCGAGCGCCGGCGGCACCCGGACCCAGCCCGACGCGTACCAGGCCGCCGCCCGCTGCGCGGTGGTCAACCGCTTCCTCGCCACCTTCCCGGTCGGCCGCGCCCCGGTCGCCCTCCCCCAGGAGTACCCGGGCGGCGACGAAGAGGAACTGGCCGCCCGCTGGCGCCGCGACGGCCTGCCCGCGGTCGACGCCGCCGGGACGGCCGGCACCGCCGAGCGCGACCAACTGCTGGTCGAGTGGCGCGGCTACGGGCAGCCCGACGACTGGTCGGCGGCCTTCGCCGCCGCGCTCACCCGCACCATGTCCGCCGCGATGGACCGGGCCGGCGGCCGGATCGACGCCGCCACCGGCGAACGCCTGCCCCAGCGGCCCTGGAACCGGGCGCTCAACTGGTTCGTCTCCTCGTACCCGCTGCTCGGCGGCATCGCGGCCGGCCTCACCGTGGTCGCCGACGCCGAACTCGCCCGGGCCCACGACATCGCCGTGGCCGCCGTCAACGCCGAGGCCGCCGAGATCTACGTCAACCCGCTGCGCCACTACTCCGACGAGGAGTGGCGGTTCATCCTCGGCCACGAGATCCTGCACGCCGCCCTGCGGCACGGCGAGCGCCGCGGCGGGCGGGACCCGTTCCTGTTCAACGTCGCCGCCGACTACGTCATCAACGGCTGGCTGCTGGAGATGGGCGTCGGCGAGATGCCCGACGGGCTGCTGCACGACCCGCAGCTGAAGGGCCTGTCGGCCGAGGAGGTGTACGACCGGATCGCCCGCGACCAGCGCCGGATCCGCCGCCTCGCCACCCTCGCCGGGAAGAACCGCCCGGACATCCTCGGCGAGCAGCTGGGAGCGCCCCGGGACTACGTGGACCTCGACGACTTCTACCGGCGCGGCCTCCAACAGGGCTTCGAACTGCACCAGCGCGAACGCGGCCTGCTCCCGGCCGGGCTGGTCGAGGAGATCCGCGCACTCGCCCACCCGCCGCTGCCCTGGGACGCTCGACTCGCCCGCTGGTTCGACGAGTTCGTGCCCCGGCCGGAACCGGTGCGCAGCTACTCCCGCCCGGCCCGGCGGCAGTCCGCCACCCCGGACATCCCCCGGGCCGGCCGCTACCACCCCGAGGAGGAGGTGCCGCGCTGCACCTTCGGGGTCGTCCTGGACACCTCGGGCTCGATGGACCGCACGCTGCTCGGCAAGGCGCTCGGCGCGATCGCCTCCTACGCCGCCGCCCGGGACGTCCCGGCCGCCCGGGTGGTGCACTGCGACGCCGCCCCGCACGACGCCGGGTACCTCCCGGTCGAGGAGATCGCCGGGCGGCTGCGGGTGCACGGGCGCGGCGGCACCGTCCTCCAGCCGGGCATCGACCTGCTGGAACGGGCCGAGGACTTCCCGCCCGGGGCGCCCGTCCTGGTGATCACCGACGGCGAGTGCGACGTGCTGCGGCTGCGCCGCGAGCACGCCTTCCTCGTCCCGCGCGGAGCCGGACTGCCGTTCACCCCGCGCGGGCCGGTGTTCCGGATGACCTAGGCCCGTCGCCAAGGCCTTCACCAGGGCCCTCGCCAGAGCCCTCGCCAGAGCCTTCGTCAGGCCCGTCGTCAGGCCAGCGCCGTACGGGGCGCCGCGCCGAGCCGGACCAGCGGGGACAGGGCCACCAGGTAGCAGGCGGCGGCCAGCGGGATGAAGGCCAGGTCGGCCCCCGAGGCGACGGTCCCGAGCAGCATCAGCACCGGGCTCCACCAGCGCAGCGCCCGGCCCGCGCCCACCGAGGCCGCGACCAGCAGCGCCAGCAGACCGACGTAGAACAGCAGCGGGCCGACCTGGTAGACGGCCGGGAGCACCCCGGGGACGTCCTGCACCCGCTGGAACAGCCGCACCTGCTCGCCCTTGTCCGCCGCGGCCAGGCCGACGCACAGGTCGATCCCGATCTGCACCAGCGAGGCCGCCAGGCCCGCGAAGGCCGTCCCCAGCGCGGCGTTCGCGGCCAGCCGCCCGCCGGTGGTGCCGCGCGGGGCGAGCAGCCGGCGCAGGGCCAGCAGCACCGGGGCGAACAGCAGCAGGCCGGCGAACATCGCGGTGTGCCCGGTGGTCCAGCCGAGGCCGGGCTCGCGGGAGCCGGGCA
This sequence comes from Streptomyces sp. CBMA123, assembly GCF_014596465.1. Lineage (GTDB taxonomy): Bacteria > Actinomycetota > Actinomycetes > Streptomycetales > Streptomycetaceae > Kitasatospora. The sequence goes on from NZ_MECK01000468.1 coordinate 10,058, forward strand.
CCAGGCGGATGCCGCCGTAGAGGGCCATCAGCGCCGGGGCGCCGACGGCGGCGTAGCAGGCGGCGCGGCTGGTGCGGTTGGCGCGGCTGGTGCGGCTGGCGTTCATACGAGGTTCTCCCGTGGTGTCCGTGGCCCGAGTCCGTGGCCCGTGTCCCGTTCCGACACCCCAGAGCCTCCCGGCCGGGCCCCTCGTCGCGGATCGCCCGCACCGGCGAATCCGGCCCCTCCCCCGCGCGGGGGAGTGCCTCAGGAATCCCCCGCCACCACCGCCCCGGCCTCGTACGCGAACACCACCGCGTGCACCCGGTCGCGCAGCCCGAGCTTGCTCAGCACATTGCTGACGTGCGTCTTCACGGTGTGCTCGCTGACCACCAGTTCGGCCGCGATCTCCGCGTTGGACAGCCCGCGCGCGATCAGCCGCAGCGTCTCCTGTTCGCGCGCCGTCAGCTGCTCCAGCAGCCTGGACGGCGGCCGCACCGCCCGCTCCCGGCCGCCCGGCCGGCGGGCGGCGAACTCGCCGATCAGCCGCTTGGTCACCGAGGGCGCCAGCAGCGCCTCCCCCGAGGCCACCATCCGCACCCCGTGCGCCAGGTCGTCCCGCCGGACGTCCTTCAGCAGGAAGCCGCTGGCACCCGCGTACAGCGCGTCGAAGACGTAGTCGTCGATGTCGAAGGTGGTCAGCATGATCACCTTGGTGGCCGGGAACTCCTCGCACACCCGGCGGGCCGCCTCCAGGCCGTCCATCACCGGCATCCGGACGTCCAGCAGCAGCACGTCCGGCTTGTGCGCGCGCACCGCCTCGACGGCCTCGGCGCCGTCGCAGGCCTCGGCCACCACCTCGATGTCCGGCTGGGCGTCCAGGATCATCCCGAACCCGGCCCGCACCAGCTCCTGGTCGTCCGCGACCACCACCCGTATCGGCGTCATCCGCCCACCCTCTCCACCACACCCGCCGGCCCCAGCGGCAGCCGGGCACTCACCAGGAAACCCCTGCCCTCCGGCCCCGGACCGGCCTCGGCCCGGCCGCCGCAGGCCGTCGCCCGCTCACGGATGCCGACCAGCCCGCGCCCGCCGGACCAGCCGGCCACCATGCGATCGGCGGTCAGCGGCACCCCGCGGCCGTTGTCGGAGACCACCACCTCCAGCACCTCTCCGGCGCGCCGCACCCGGATCGCGACCCGGTCGGCCCCGGCGTGCTTGACGGTGTTGGTCAACGCCTCCTGCACGATCCGGAACGCGGCCGCCTCCACGTCCACCGGCAACCCGCCCAGCCCGTCCGCGAGTTCGAGGTCCACCCGCAAACCGGCCTGGCGCACCCGCTCGGCCACGTCGGCGAGTTCGGCCAGCCGGGGCTGCGGCGCCAGCTCCCGCTCGGCGTCCGGGTCCTTCAACACCCCGAGCACCCGCCGCAGTTGGACCATCGCGTCCCGGCCCGCGTCGGCGATCGTGTCGAAGGCGCGGATCGCCCGGTCCGGGTTGCCGCGCACCACCAGCGGCCCCGCCTCGGCCTGGATGACCATCAGCGACACCGCGTGCGCCAGGATGTCGTGCATCTCCCGGGCGATCCGGGCCCGCTCCTCGGCGACCGCCCGGGCCGCCTCGCTGGCCGCCCGCACCCCGGCCTCCCGCGCCCGCTCCGCCTGCATCCGGGCCAGCTCCCGCTGGGTGCGCACCAGGGCCCCGAAGACGAAGGAACCGCCCGAGGTGAGCACGCTGAACAGGGCGCCGTTCGGCGAGTGGGTGCCGACCACGTTGGCGGCCACCACCACCGCCAGCACCGACCAGCGCTGCCGGTCCGGGAAGCGCTCCGCCACCGTGTACATCCCGATCACCGCGTACAGCGGCACCTGCGGATTCGCCGAGTGCGCCACCACCGACAGCACCAGCGAGGGCGCGCTGCCCACGATCAGCGCGGTCAGCGTGGCACGGCGCCGCCACGGCAGGAACAGCGCGGTGGACCCCGCCAGCATGTACACCCACCAGGGCCAGTCCGTGTCGTCGTTGTAGACCGACCAGAGCGACACCGCCGCCGAGCAGACCGCCAGGAAGGTGTCCAGCACGTACGGGCTCAGCCCGGCCGTGCGGCTCCGCCAACGCACCGCGCGCTCCACCGTCGTACCTCCCCCGTACCCGGGGAACCCGCCCCCGCGGAGAAGATCATGCCCTACCGGCAGAACGTCCGGCACCGCCCGGTCAGACACCGCTGACCGTCACACCGCCGGTCTCCGCCCGGGCGGTGATGGTGTGCGCCGCGTCCGCCTGCGAGGGGACACCCACGTCCGCGCCGCCCTCCTGCGCCCGGGCGTTCACCGCGTACGCCTCCCCGGACGGCACCTTCAGCCGCACCCCGCCGTTGCCGACCTCGGCGTCCAGGGTCGTCGGCGCCGCCGCGAAGTCGGCCCGCACCCCGCCGTTGGTGGCGCTCAGGTGCGCTGTGGGGGAGGTCAGCCCGGTCGCCTCGACCCCGCCGTTCTCCACCGCGGCGTCCACCTCGGCCGCCAGCCCGACCAGCCGCACCCCGCCGTTCTCCTCCTTGATCCGCACCTTGGTGCCGGCCGGCACCTGCACCGTGTAGCCGACCCCGCAGGAGTCGCACGAGTACCCCAGCCGCAGCACGCCGTCCTTCACCTCGTGGGTGGTCTTCGGCGCGCTCCCCCGGTAGCTCTGCCGCTCGACGACCCGCACCGAGTCCCCGGTGCCGGTCACCACCACGCCGCCGTTCTCCGCCTCGACCACCAGCTCCTTGACCTGCCCGGCCACCCCGTAGTCGACCGTCCGGTGCTCGTCGTCGCCCCAGAACGGCAGACACCCCTGCATCCCCAGCACCACCGCCGCCGTGATCGCCACCGCGCCCAGCACCCGCTTCATGTCCGGCCCCCTTCGCAAGCCCCGTCATCCCGACACCGAGAACCCTCCCGCGACCGGCCCCCGCCGCACCTCCCTCGCCGGAGCGGTTCCCCCGGCTCCCCCGCGAGGGGGATGACGGGCAATTCGCGGATTCACCGGCGCGGCGGCCGCTCCGCCGGTAGCTTGTTTGCCCGCGCTCAACCTCCCAGGGGCTCACCCCCCAAGGCTCAACCTCCCAAGGCTCAACCTCACGGAGCTCAGCCTCCCAAGGGCTCAACCTCCCCGAGCTCGACCTCCCCGGCCCCACCGCGCCGAGGCGAAGACAACGAGGGCTGATCAGGAATGGCCAACACGCCGCCGGGCGGACCAGGTCCCGCGACCGGTCACGGCCTCGACGACCGCGTGCCCTTCCTGGCCCGGCTCGACCCCGCCGACCGCGCCGCCCTGCTCGCCCTCGGCCACCGGCTCACCTACCCCGCACGCTCCACCACGCTGCGCGAGGGCGAACCCTCCGACCACGTCCTGCTCGTCCTGCACGGCTGGCTCAAGGTGACCGCCCTCGCCGAGAACGGGTACGAGGCGCTGCTCGCCCTGCGCGGACCGGGCGACATCGTCGGCGAGTCCGCCGCCCTCAGCGGCCGGCCCCGGGCCGCCACCGTCACCGCGCTGGAACGGGTCGAGGCCGCCGCCGTCGACCGCGCCGCCTTCACCGCCTACCTCCAGCGCACCCCCGCCGCCTCGATGCAGCTGCTGGCCCTCTCCACCGACCGGCTGCGCGCCGCCGACCACCACCGGCTCAAGTTCGCCTCGCTGAGCGTCAGCGAACGGCTCGCCGACCTCCTGCTGGAACTCGCCCGCACCCACGGCCGCCGCACCGACGCGGGCATCGTCGTCTCCGTCCCGCTCAGCCAACAGGAGCTGGCCGGCTCGGTCGGCGCCTCCCGGGAGGCCGTCGCCCGGCTGCTCAAGTCCCTGCGGGAGCGCGGCATCGTCGCCACCAGCCGCCGCTCCCTGGTCATCGCGCGCCCCGACCTGCTCCGGAGGCCCGGTCAACTCCGCTGATCCGCACAGGGGTTCTGTGCACACCGTCACAGAGCGAGTACCTCAACGGCGCTCACGCCGGGACGCCCGCAACGGGCAGGCTGAGCCGCGAAGACCAACCGAGAGGCGACCATGACCGATCCGGTGAACCACACCATCCTGCTGCTGGACATCGAACAGTTCGGCCGGCGGGACGACGTCGAGCAGGCCTTCATGCGCCGCATGCTCTACTCCGTCCTGCACGAGACGCTGCGCAGCGCAGGGGTCGAACCCGCCGACCAGCGCCTGGAGGACCGTGGCGACGGCGTGATGGTCCTGATCAGCCCCACCGTTCCCAAACCCCGGCTGCTGCACGCACTGATCAACGAGACCCCCGTCCTGCTGCACGCCAACAACCGCCTCGCCGCCGACAGCGCCCGGGTACGGCTGCGGATCGTGCTCGCCTCCGGCGAGGTCGCCGTCCAGGAACTCGGCGGAGCCCTCGGCGGCGCCGTCGGCTGGGACCTCAACCAGGCCTTCCGGCTGCTCGATTCGACCCCCCTGCGCGCCACCCTGCGGGCCCTGGACGAGCCCTGCGTGCTCGCCGTGTCCGACCCGCTCTACCAGGGCATCGTCCGGCACGGCCACGGCGGCCTGGCGCCGGAGGCGTTCCACCGGGTCACCGTCCGGGGCAAGGAGGGCGACTTCCCGGCCTGGCTGCACGCCGTACCCGCCCCGGCCGACGACCCGATCCCGGCCGCCGCCCCGGTCCCCCAGGGGGTCCAGGAACCCCAAGGGATCCAGGAACCCCAACAGGCCCAGCAGGCCCAGCAGGCCCAGCAGGCCCCCGCCACCTTCCAGTTCCTCGGCGGCACCCCGACCTTCGGCGGCAACCTGATCGGCGGCGACCAGCACATCGTCTCCGGCGGCCAGGTCCACGGCGACGTCAACACCGGCAACACCGTCGGCGGCGACCGATGACCGCCACCGCCGAGGCGGACGCCGCCGTCCCCGACGAGGACGACCGCCAGGAGGCCCCACCCGAGGAGCCCCAGAACGCCTACGAGGCCGTCCAGGAACTGCTGGAACACGTCCCGGACTCCTTCGCCGGCCGCAACTACCTCTTCGCCGGCGGCGATCCCAGCTTCGGCGGCAACCTCGTCGGCGGTGACGAGCACGTCGTCTCCGGCGGCCAGGTCCACGGCGACGTCGTCACCGGCCACAAGACCACCGTGTACCAGCTCGGCGCCGCCTTCGGTGCTCCGCTGCACGCCTCCGGCGAGGTGCCGGCGGAAGAGCTGGACGCTCTGGACAAGGTCTTCCGCCCCGGACCGCACTTCCACGAGGCCGTATGCGTACTGGAGGAGCAGCGGGTCCTGATCCTCACCGGGCGGGCCGACACCGGCCGCCGCTCCGCCGCTCTGATGCTGCTTCGAGGAACGGGCGCCGATCGGATCCGCAACCTCGACCCCGATGTCTCCCCCACCGCTCTGCTGACCGGCGCGGAACCGTCCCAGGGCTACCTGCTCACCGACTACACGCCGTCCCGCACCCGCCCTCTGCTCCGATCCGACCTCGACCGCCTCCGCGAGATCCTTGCCAAACAGGACGGCTACCTGGTCATCACCACCATCCGGTCCGACGCGATCCGCGAACTCCCCACCGTCGACTGGCAACCGCCCGACCCCCGGGACGTGCTGTTCAGGCACGTAGCCCGACTGCGACAGCTCGCCCTGACCCCGTTGGTCGACGAGCTGCTCGCCCTTGACCCCGTTCGGGTGTTCCTGGCACAGAACCGGCCGATGCGGGAGATCGCCGAGTTCGCCGGCGCGCTGGCCGCGTACTCGTCCACGACGGACCAACCATCGGACATCGCCAAGTTCGGCCACGGCATCATCCAGGACCAGGTCGGCCGCTGGTTCGGCGACGACGGACTCCACCTCCGGGAGAAGGCGTTCCTGATCTCCCTGGCCGTCTTCGACCACGCCCCCTACACCCTGGCCGCCGAGTGCGCCGACAAGCTGTTCCGCCGACTGGAGACGATCCGCACCCCCGGACGGCCCGACGGCATCCCGCCCTTCGGCAGCTCGATCGAGGAGCGGATGGCCCTCGCCCGGGCCGAACTCACCGAGGAGACCGAGCAGACCCCCTGGGGCCCGGTCCCCCAGCGGATGGCGTCCTTCCAGGACCCCCGCACCTCCCCCACCCTGCTGCGCGAGGTCTGGACGAGCCACCCCTCGGCCCGCCCCGCGATCACCGGTTGGCTGAACGCGCTGGCCACCGACTCCCGCGCCCTGGTCCGGGCCCGGGTGGCCTCCACCACCGCCCTGCTGGCCTCCGTCGACCTCTCCGCCACCATGAGCGGCCTGCTCGGTCCCTGGTCCGGCGCCAAGGACTTCCGGCTCTGCCTCCAGGCCGCCAACAGCCTCGCCCTGGCCTACCACGCGGGCACCGCGGCCGTCCCTCGCATCCTGCGCGGCTGGGCCGGTGACGACAGCGCCCGCCGCCGCTGGACGGCCATCCGCTGCTACGCCCTGCTCGGCCCGCTGCTGCCGGCCCAGGCCCTGGAGGCCTTCGCGCTGGCCGCCGAACGGCTGAGCGCCGAGGAGCTGGACCAGCTCGCGGCCAGGTTCCAGCTCGACCCGCACGCTCCGGAGCAGCCCGACCGCTTCCAGGTGCTCGGCCTGCTCGAAGCGGCCGAACTGCTGCTGCTCTCCGCCGAGGCGGAGCAGGCTCTGCGCGCTCTGGTCCGCTGGCTCTCCGGGTCGGGTCAGCTGCGGCAGCTGGCCCTGGCGACCTTCCTGACCGCCGCCCGGCGCACCGAGGACGGTGCGCTGGGCCGGCCGCTGCTGCTCGACTGGTACGCCCGCAGCCCGCGCCCCGAGCCGGGGGGCGTGGTCAGCGTCACGCTGCTGCCCGGCCCCGAGGAGTCCGCGCCGGTCCGCTCACTGCTGGTCGCCCTGTGGCGCACGGCACTCGACGACCGCCTCTACCGCGACGCCGCCCTGGGCGTGCTGCGCGGCTGGCTGACCGGTGCCGCCGACCAGCCGGAGACCACCGCCCGGCTCACCGAACTGTTCGACGACCTGGCCGTCACCGAGCGCGACCGCCAGCGGCTGGACCACCTGGTCCGCACCGTCCGTCGAGGCCCCACCGGCGGCCCTGCCGCGCCGGCCCTGCCCGGCGGCTGAGGCCGCACCACCCGAACCGACGACCCGTCCCGATCCTGGAGCACCCGCGCATGTCGGCACGACACCGCCCCGACCTCCCCGCCGGCGACCTCATCGACCCGGTCCTGAAGGTCCACCCGCTGGGCCGCGCGCTCGGCCTGCCCAAGCGGCCGGACGCCCGGGCCGACTCCGCCCTGGTCCTGACCACCCCGTCCGGCGAGCACCAGGTCTTCCTGCCGCCGCACCGCCCGGGCTTCAGCGATCTGGTCGGCCGGGGCTACCAGGCCGCGTTCGAGATCGACCTCGGCCTGCACCACCTGCGGATGACGGAGCGGCTGCCCGGCCGGGACGACGTCGGCGCCTTCGAGGCCGTGGTGGAGGTCGACTGGCAGGTCGCGGCCCCGGAGCTGGTGGTGGCCGGCCGGATCGGTGACGTCCCGGCCCTCCTCGTCCCCCGCATCCGGCAGCGGATGCGGGCGGTCACCCGCGGCCTCACCACCGACCGGAGCGGCGAGGCCGAGACCGCCGTCCAGCAGGCGCTGGACGAGTACCCGGTCGCCGAGGCCGAGGGCCTGCGGGTGCGCTGCGCCGTCCAGTTGGACATCGACCAGGCCGCCCGCGACCAGAAGGAGCGGCTGCGCGGCTACCACTTCGACACCCAGGCCCACCCGCACGCCCTCCGGCAGGTCCAGGAGGCGAACGAGATCCTCGCCGCGAAGGCGACGTTCTACCAGTACCACCTGGAGCAGGGCGGGGTGACCGCCTGGGCCCTCCAGGTGGCCGCCCACCCCGAGGACCTGCCGCGGGCCCTCGGCTACCTCAAGGACGAGCAGCAGGAGCTGGTCCAGGGCCAGCTCCACGTGATCCAGCGGCTGCTCGACCAGAACGCCCTGGAGGACTTCGAGTTGGAGGGCCCGCGCCGGGACGCGAAGGCCGCGCTCGAAGCCATCCTGCGCCACCGGCCCGCCGGCCCGGACGCACCCCGGCTCGACAAGGGCCCGAACCCTCCGCTGTCGCAGTGAACCCGAGGAGCCCCACCGTGCCCGCCCCTCCCGCCACCGGCCCGATACCGCCACCGCCCGGCACCGCGCTGCTCGCCGAGCTGCGCACCGAGATCGCCCGCGCGGACAGCAAGGCCGCCGTCCTGGTCGCCGCCCTCGGCGTCATCGTCGGGGTGCTCGGCGGCCTGCTCACCAGCACCGGCTGGGCGCCGCAGCGACTCTCCGGCGCCGCCGAGGTGTTGCTGGCGCTCGGCGGCCTCGGCATCGCCGTCTCGCTGGTCGCGCTGCTGTTCGCGGTGCTGCCCCGGTTCCGGCGCAGCACCTGGCGCCCGGGCCGCCCGCTCGGCTACTTCGGGGACATCCGGCTGGCCGCCGAGCAGGGCCTGCTCGCCGACGCGCTGGCCGACACCGAGGAGTTGGCCGCCGAGGCCGTCCGCGCCGCGCTCGCGGAGAACAGCCTGATCGCCTCGCGGAAGCACTCCTGGGTCCGGATCGGCATCCTCGCCTTCGGCGTCGGCCTGTTCCCGCTGGTCACCGCCCTGTTCCTGGGCTGACCCGGCTCCCGCACCACCCGTCCCGCACCGTCCTGCACCGTCCCGCTCCGTCCAGCACCGTCCCGCTCCGTCCAGCACCGCTCATCACCGTACGGACGCCGCCGCCGCGCGCGTCCCGGCCCCGAGGACCTCGCCATGACCGAACCGACCTACCCGGACACCCCGCCGCCGCAGTACCCCGCCGGTCCCCCGCCCCAGTACCCGACCGTCCCGCCGCAGCACCCGCAGGCCGCTCCGCCGTACCCGACCACGGTCCCGCCGCAGTACCCCAGCGCCGCTCCGCAGTACCCGACCACGCCCCCGCCCCAGTACCCCAGCACCCCCGTCCCGCCCCAGTACGCACCCCCCGCCCACCCCCGGCAGCACCCCCAACACCCCCCGAAGCAGCCACCCCACGTCCCCGCCCAGGGCTTCGCCCCGCCGCCCGCCCCACCGCGGCCGCCGCTCCTCGACCCCACCGTCGACATCGACCCGCACACCGGCCGGATCCACCTGGCCGCCCGCCAGCGCGGCGCCGACGCGACCGCGGTCGGCCAACTGCTGCTGCAGCTCCCGCACTTCCTGTGCAGCCTGCTGGTCGTCACGCTGGTCTCGCTGTTCCTCCCCGAGCCGCTGAACCTGGTGCTGATCGGCCTCTGGATCGCCTCCGGCGCGCTGGTCTTCCACCGCCCGACGGAGAAGGTCCTCGCCCGCTACCTGTTCCGGATGCGTCCGGCGCTGCACTCGGAGCTGACCAGGCTGGAGCCGATCTGGCACCAGGTGACCGCCAAGGCGGGGGTGAACCCGGAGGCGTACGACCTGTGGATCGAGGACCACAAGGCCGTCAACGCCACCGCGGCCGCCGGGCACATCGTCGGGGTCACCCGGTACGCGCTGGAGACCCTCCCCGACGCCCAGCTGGCCGCCGTGCTCGCCCATGAGCTCGGCCACCACCGCGGCGGGCACGCCTGGGCGACCCTGCTCGGCTACTGGTACTCGATGCCGGCCCGGATCGCCTGGGCGGTCTTCCGGATCGCGGCGGTGATCGCGTTCCGGATCGCCTCGGTGTTCTCGCTGCTCGGCGCCCTCGTGGTCGGGCTGGTCGCGATCGTCCTGGTGGTGGCCGTGGCCGTGTCCTTCCCGCCGCTGCTGCTGGTCGTGGTCACGCCGTACCTGCTCGCCGCGGTCGGCCGCCGCTCCGAGCTGCGGGCGGACGTCCAGGCCGCCGAGCTGGGGTTCGCCGACGCCATGATCGAGGTCTTCCACGGCTTCCTGCGGGACGAGGAGCAGGCCCTGGCGATCGCGGCGCGGGAGAACGGGGGCCGCGCCGTCCGGCCGGGCCTCGGCCAGCGGCTGCTGTCCAGCCACCCGGACACCCACACCCGGATCCGCCGCCTGGAGGACTGGCGCGCGGCCACGGCCGCCGCCACCCATCGCTGAGCCGAGCCGAGCCGAGCCAAGCTGAGCCAAGCCGAGCCGAGCCGAGCTCCAACAGCGCCGAGCAGACCGGCGCGAAAACGCCGCAGGGCGGCCACCCCGTGAGGGGTGACCGCCCTGCGATCAGTGACGCTCGACTCAGCCGGTGTACGGGCCGTAGTCGTAGTCGTCCAGCGGAACCGCCTGGCCGGAGCCGGCGCCGAAGGGCGACAGGTCGTAGTCGTCGTAGCCGACGGCCGAGTACATGGCGGCCTTGGCCTCCTCGGTCGGCTCGACCCGGATGTTGCGGTAGCGGGGCAGACCCGTACCGGCCGGGATGAGCTTACCGAGGATGACGTTCTCCTTGAGGCCCAGCAGCGGGTCCGACTTGGCGTGGATCGCCGCGTCGGTGAGCACCCGGGTCGTCTCCTGGAAGGAGGCGGCCGACAGCCAGGACTCGGTGGCCAGCGAGGCCTTGGTGATACCCATCAGCTGCGGACGGCCGGAGGCGGGGTGACCGCCCTCGGCGACCACACGACGGTTCTCGGTCTCGAAGCGGCCGCGCTCGACGAGCTCGCCCGGGAGCAGCTCGGCGTCGCCCGACTCGATGATCGTCACGCGGCGGAGCATCTGCCGGATGATGATCTCGATGTGCTTGTCGTGGATCGACACGCCCTGCGAGTTGTAGACCTTCTGGACTTCGGCGACCAGGTGGATCTGGACGGCACGCTGGCCCATGATGCGCAGCACGTCGTGCGGGTTGGTGGCACCCATGGTCAGCTTCTGGCCGACCTCGACCGCCTCGCCCTCGCTGACGAGCAGCTTGACGCGCTTGGAGACCGGGTAGGCGATCTCCTCGCTGCCGTCGTCCGGCGTGACGACGATCTTGCGGGTCTTCTCGGTGTCCTCGATCCGCGCCCGGCCGGTGGCCTCGGAGATCGGGGCCACACCCTTGGGGGTACGGGCCTCGAAGAGCTCGACGACACGCGGCAGACCCTGGGTGATGTCGTCACCGGCCACACCACCGGTGTGGAAGGTACGCATGGTCAGCTGGGTGCCGGGCTCACCGATGGACTGGGCGGCGATGATGCCGACCGCCTCACCGATGTCGACCAGCTTGCCGGTGGCCAGCGAGCGCCCGTAGCACATGGCGCAGGTGCCGACGGCCGACTCACAGGTCAGGATCGAGCGGGTCTTGACCTCGCCGATGCCGTGGCGGATCAGCTCGTCGATCAGCACGTCACCGAGGTCGGTGTTCGCGGTGGCCAGCAGCTTGCCGTCGACGGTGATGTCCTCGGCGAGCATGCGGGCGTAGACGCTGGTCTCGACGTCGTCGGCCTTGCGCAGCACGCCGTCGGCGCCCACGGAACCGATCGCCAGCTTCAGGCCGCGCTCGGTGCCGCAGTCCTCCTCGCGAATGATGACGTCCTGGGAGACGTCGACCAGACGACGGGTGAGGTAGCCGGAGTCGGCGGTACGGAGGGCGGTGTCGGCCAGACCCTTACGGGCACCGTGGGTGGAGATGAAGTACTCCAGCACGGTGAGACCCTCACGGAACGACGCCTTGATGGGTCGCGGGATGGTCTCGTTCTTGGCGTTCGACACCAGACCACGCATACCGGCGATCTGGCGCATCTGCATCATGTTTCCACGAGCACCCGAGTCGACCATCATGAAGATGGGGTTCGTCTTCGGGAAGTTCTCGTTCATGGCCTCGGCGACCTCGTTGGTCGCCTGGGTCCAGATGCCGATGAGCTCCTGCTTGCGCTCGTCGTTGGTGATCAGGCCGCGCTCGTACTGACGCTGGACCTTCTCCGCCTTCGCCTCGTAGCCCTCCAGGATCTGGGGCTTGTTCGGCGGGACGACGACGTCCGAGATGGAGACGGTGACACCCGAGCGGGTCGACCAGTGGAAGCCGGCCGCCTTCAGGTTGTCCAGGGTCGCCGCGACGACGACCTTGGGGTAGCGCTCCGCCAGGTCGTTGACGATCGCGGAGAGCTGCTTCTTGCCCACCTCGTAGTCGACGAACGGGTAGTCCTCGGGCAGCAGCTCGTTGAAGAGCGCGCGGCCCAGGGTGGTGCCGAGGCGGAAGGGCTCGCCGTCGAACCAGTTCGACTGGCCATCCTCGTCCACCGGCGGGGTCCAGCCGCGGGGCGGGACGGTGCCGGCGCCGAGGCGCAGCTCGATCGGGGCCTGGACGTCCAGCTCGCGGGCGTCGAAGGCCATGATCGCCTCGGCGGTCGACGAGAAGGTGCGGCCGGCGCCCTTCACGTTGTCGCGGTCCGAGGTCAGGAAGAACAGACCGAGCACCATGTCCTGGGTCGGCATGGTGACGGGGCGACCGTCGGCCGGCTTCAGGATGTTGTTCGAGGACAGCATCAGGATGCGGGCCTCGGCCTGCGCCTCCGCGGAGAGCGGCAGGTGGACGGCCATCTGGTCACCGTCGAAGTCCGCGTTGAACGCGGTGCAGACGAGCGGGTGGATCTGGATGGCCTTGCCCTCGACCAGCTGCGGCTCGAAGGCCTGGATGCCGAGGCGGTGCAGGGTGGGCGCACGGTTCAGCAGGACGGGGTGCTCGGCGATGACCTCTTCGAGCACGTCCCACACGACCGGGCGGGCACGCTCGACCATGCGCTTGGCCGACTTGATGTTCTGCGCGTGGTTCAGGTCGACCAGGCGCTTCATCACGAACGGCTTGAAGAGCTCCAGCGCCATGGCCTTGGGCAGACCGCACTGGTGCAGCTTGAGCTGCGGGCCGACGACGATGACCGAACGGGCCGAGTAGTCGACTCGCTTGCCGAGCAGGTTCTGGCGGAAGCGACCCTGCTTGCCCTTCAGCATGTCGCTGAGGGACTTCAGGGGCCGGTTGCCCGGGCCGGTGACCGGACGGCCGCGGCGGCCGTTGTCGAACAGCGCGTCGACGGCCTCCTGGAGCATGCGCTTCTCGTTGTTCACGATGATCTCGGGGGCACCGAGGTCGAGCAGGCGCTTCAGGCGGTTGTTGCGGTTGATGACGCGGCGGTACAGGTCGTTCAGGTCGGAGGTCGCGAAACGGCCACCGTCCAGCTGCACCATCGGACGCAGGTCCGGCGGGATGACCGGGACGCAGTCCAGGACCATGCCGTTGGGCTTGTTGCTGGTCTGCAGGAACGCGGAGACGACCTTGAGGCGCTTGAGCGCACGGGTCTTCTTCTGGCCCTTGCCGGTGCGGATGATCTCGCGGAGACGCTCGGCCTCCTCCGCCAGGTCGAAGGTCTCGAGGCGGTCCTTGAGGGCCGCCGCGCCCATCGAGCCGGAGAAGTAGGTGCCGAAGCGGTCGCGCAGCTCGCGGTAGAGCAGCTCGTCGCCCTCGAGGTCCTGGACCTTGAGGTTCTTGAAGCGGGCCCACACCTCGTCGAGGCGGTCGAGCTCGCGCTGCGCACGGTCGCGCAGCTGCTTCATCTCGCGCTCGGCGCCCTCGCGCACCTTGCGGCGCACGTCGGCCTTGGCGCCCTCGGCCTCCAGCTCGGCCAGGTCGGTCTCGGCCTTCTTGGCACGGCCTTCGAGGTCGGAGTCGCGACGGTTCTCGATCTGCTGGCGCTCGACCGAGACGTGCGCCTCCAGGGACGGCAGGTCGCGCTGGCGGCGCTCGTCGTCGACCCAGGTGATCATGTAGGCGGCGAAGTAGATGACCTTCTCGAGGTCCTTCGGCGCCAGGTCGAGCAGGTAGCCGAGGCGGGACGGCACACCCTTGAAGTACCAGATGTGGGTGACCGGGGCGGCCAGCTCGATGTGGCCCATCCGCTCACGGCGCACCTTGGCGCGGGTCACCTCGACGCCGCAGCGCTCGCAGATGATGCCCTTGAAGCGGACGCGCTTGTACTTGCCGCAGTAGCACTCCCAGTCCCGGGTGGGGCCGAAGATCTTCTCGCAGAAGAGTCCGTCCTTTTCGGGCTTCAGGGTGCGGTAGTTGATGGTCTCCGGCTTCTTGACCTCGCCGTGGGACCACTGGCGGATGTCGTCGGCGGTGGCCAGGCCGATGCGGAGCTCGTCGAAGAAGTTGACGTCAAGCACTGGTCGTCAAGCCCTCTTTCGTGATTCGAGAGTTTGTCTGTTGGTCTGAGGGGGGCCTGGGGGCGGGCCGGCCGCACGCTCTGCTGGATTCAGAAGCGCGAGCCGGCCCGACCTCCGTCAGACCTCTTCGACGCTGCTCGGCTCGCGCCGGGACAGGTCGATGCCGAGCTCCTCGGCGGCGCGGAAGACGTCCTCGTCGGAGTCCCGCATCTCGATGGACTGGCCGTCCGAGGACAGCACCTCCACGTTGAGGCAGAGCGACTGCATTTCCTTGATGAGAACCTTGAAGGACTCGGGAATGCCGGGCTCGGGGATGTTCTCGCCCTTGACGATGGCCTCGTAGACCTTCACGCGGCCGAGCACGTCGTCGGACTTGATGGTGAGCAGCTCCTGCAGGGCGTACGCAGCGCCGTACGCCTCGAGGGCCCACACCTCCATCTCACCGAAGCGCTGACCACCGAACTGCGCCTTACCACCGAGCGGCTGCTGGGTGATCATCGAGTACGGACCGGTCGAACGGGCGTGCAGCTTGTCGTCGACCAGGTGGTGCAGCTTGAGGATGTACATGTAGCCGACCGAGACCGGCATCGGGAACGGCTCGCCGGAGCGGCCGTCGAACAGGCGGGCCTTGCCGGTGGAGTTCACCAGGCGCTCACCGTCACGGGTGAGGGTGGTGTTGTCCAGCAGGCCGGTGATCTCGTCCTCGCGGGCGCCGTCGAAGACCGGGGTGGCGAGGTTGGTGCCGCCCTCGACCTGGTCGGCGCCGATCGCCTGCAGGCGCTGGGCCCACTCGTCGGCGAGACCGGAGACGTCCCAGCCCTGCTTGGCGAGCCACCCGAGGTGGATCTCCAGGACCTGTCCCGGGTTCATTCGGGACGGGACACCCAGCGGGTTGAGGATGATGTCGACCGGGGTGCCGTCCTCCAGGAACGGCATGTCCTCGACCGGCAGGATCTTCGAGATGACGCCCTTGTTGCCGTGACGGCCGGCGAGCTTGTCACCGTTGGTGATCTTGCGCTTCTGGGCCACGTAGACGCGGACCAGCTGGTTCACGCCCGGGGGCAGCTCGTCGCCCTCTTCGCGGTCGAAGACGCGGACGCCGATGACCTTGCCGGACTCACCGTGCGGGACCTTCAGCGAGGTGTCGCGGACCTCACGGGCCTTCTCGCCGAAGATCGCGCGGAGCAGGCGCTCCTCGGGGGTCAGCTCGGTCTCACCCTTCGGGGTGACCTTGCCGACGAGGATGTCACCGGTGACGACGTCGGCGCCGATCCGGATGATGCCGCGCTCGTCCAGGTCCGCGAGGACCTCCTCGGAGACGTTCGGGATGTCCCGGGTGATCTCCTCGGGGCCGAGCTTGGTGTCACGGGCGTCGACCTCGTGCTCCTCGATGTGGATCGAGGAGAGGACGTCGTCCTGCACGAGGCGCTGCGACAGGATGATCGCGTCCTCGTAGTTGTGACCCTCCCACGACATGAACGCCACGAGCAGGTTCTTGCCGAGGGCCATCTCGCCCTCGTCGGTGCACGGGCCGTCGGCCAGCACCTGGTTGACCTCGACCCGGGCGCCCTCGTCCACGAGCACCTTCTGGTTGAAGGCGGTGCCCTGGTTGGAGCGGGTGAACTTGGCGGCGCGGTACGTGGTGTACGTGCCGTCGTCGTTGGCCACGGTGACGTAGTCGGCCGAGACCTCCTGCACCACGCCCGACTTCTCGGCGGTGATGACGTCGGCGGCGTCGACGGCGCAGCGGTACTCCATGCCGGTACCGACCAGCGGGGCCTCGCTCTTCAGCAGCGGCACCGCCTGGCGCATCATGTTCGAGCCCATGAGCGCGCGGTTGGCGTCGTCGTGCTCGAGGAACGGGATCATGGCGGTCGCGACCGACACCATCTGGCGCGGCGAGACGTCCATGTAGTCGATCTCGGAGCCCGGGATGTAGTCGATCTCGCCACCACGGCGGCGGACCAGGACACGCGGCTCGGCGAAGTGCAGGTCCGCGGTCAGCGGGGCGTTCGCCTGGGCGATGACGTAGCGGTCCTCCTCGTCGGCGGTGAGGTAGTCCACCTTCTCGGTGACGACACCGTCGACGACCTTGCGGTACGGGGTCTCGATGAAGCCGAAGGCGTTGACCCGGCCGTACGAGGCCAGCGACCCGATCAGACCGATGTTCGGGCCTTCCGGGGTCTCGATCGGACACATGCGGCCGTAGTGCGAGGGGTGCACGTCACGGACCTCGAAGCCGGCGCGCTCACGGGAGAGACCACCGGGACCGAGGGCGGACAGACGACGCTTGTGGGTCAGGCCCGACAGCGGGTTCGTCTGGTCCATGAACTGCGACAGCTGGCTGGTGCCGAAGAACTCCTTGATGGAGGCGACGACCGGCCGGATGTTGATCAGGGTCTGCGGCGTGATCGCCTCGACGTCCTGGGTGGTCATGCGCTCGCGCACGACGCGCTCCATACGGGCGAGACCCGTACGGACCTGGTTCTGGATGAGCTCGCCGACGTTGCGCAGGCGGCGGTTGCCGAAGTGGTCGATGTCGTCGACCTCGACCACGATGTCGCGGCCGGTCTCGTCACGCCACTCGGTCTCGCCCGCGTGCAGCTTCACCAGGTACTTGATCGCACCGATGATGTCGGGCTCGGTGAGCACGCCGGAGTCCAGGGACTCGGCGTTGCCCAGCTTGCGGTTGAGCTTGTACCGGCCGACCTTGGCCAGGTCGTAGCGCTTCGGGTTGAAGTACAGGTTCTCCAGAAGCGTCTGCGCGGCCTCGCGCGTGGGCGGCTCGCCCGGACGCAGCTTGCGGTAGATGTCCAGCAGCGCGTCGTCCTGGCCCTGGGTGTGGTCCTTCTCCAGGGTGTTGCGCATGGACTCGTACTCGCCGAACTCCTCGAGAATCATCTCGTTGGTCCAGCCGAGAGCCTTCAGCAGCACGGTGACGGACTGCTTGCGCTTGCGGTCGATGCGGACGCCGACCATGTCGCGCTTGTCGATCTCCATCTCCAGCCAGGCACCACGCGAGGGGATGACCTTGCAGGAGTAGATGTCCTTGTCGGACACCTTGTCCAGGGTGGAGTCGAAGTACACGCCCGGAGAGCGGACGAGCTGCGACACGACGACACGCTCGGTGCCGTTGATCACGAACGTGCCCTTGTGGGTCATGAGCGGGAAGTCGCCCATGAAGACCGTCTGAGACTTGATCTCACCGGTCTCGTTGTTGGTGAACTCGGCCGTGACGAAGAGCGGAGCCGCGAACGTGAAGTCGCGGTCCTTGCACTCGTCAATCGAGTTCTTCGGCGGCTCGAAACGGTGGTCGCGGAAGGTCAGGGACATCGACCCGCTGAAGTCCTCGATCGGGGAGATCTCCTCGAAGATCTCCTCCAGACCGGACTTGGTGGGGACGTCCTGACCAGACTCCAACGCCTGCTCGACCCGGGACTTCCAGGCCGCGTTGCCGAGCAGCCAGTCAAAGCTCTCGGTCTGCAGGGCCAGGAGGTTGGGGACCTCGAGGGGCTCCTTGATCTTCGCGAACGAGACGCGGAGCGGGGCGGTGGATGCGGCGGAATTGTTCGAGGCGTTGCGCGGCGCGGCCAAGAGGGGGGTCCTTCCGAGGGCTCGGAGCTCACTACGCGCGTACCAGCCGGGCCTGCTTGAGCCTGGATTCCGTCTCCCTCGCCACTGGCCTCCGCCGGGGTCGAAACCCCAGGTCAGAGCCGCTTTGCGGAGGCGGTGCCAGACCCCTTCAGGGCAACGCAAACTCCGGGCGACGAGTCACGGAGCAGCTAACAGGCAGCGCAAAGGGACAGTGTAGCCAAAGGCCACACTGCTGTCCAGCTCTGATTCGGAAACCGAATCGGAGACTCCTCCCGGTAGCCGGGGGCGCGGACGCCCACCGGGTACTGCTCTAACTCACGTGGAGTCATTTCCCGCCGGAGCCGCTGGTTATGCATCCAGCAGCAGACCAACCGGGGCGGACTCGCGCCTTGAGAATCGCGCGCCTCGCCGGGTTCGTCAAGGGCCCGCCGACGGGGGCGGACCTCGACCCGTTCATCGGACCGAAGCCCCTCCGCGTTACAGAAGCCGTGGTGGGGGCCACCGTCGATGACGGTGATCACCATACTCCTCGTGGCCGACAGTACCGAGTGGGCAATCGGCCACTCCGGTGGCCTCGCTGGTCCGGGCGGGCGAAGGCCGCCGGCCCCCGGAACGCAAAAGGCCGGGCCGACCACCCGCATGGGTGATCGGCCCGGCCTCAGGCCCCCTCAGAGGGGGCGAGAAGTCACTTGACGGTGACCTTGGCGCCGGCACCCTCGAGGGCGGCCTTGGCCTTCTCGGCAACGTCCTTGGCAACCTTCTCCAGGACCTTGGCACCAGCGGTGTCAACGAGGTCCTTGGCCTCCTTCAGGCCGAGGGAGGTCAGGGTGCGCACCTCCTTGATGACCTGGATCTTCTTGTCGCCGGCACCGTCGAGGATGACGTCGAACTCGTCCTGCTCCTCAACGGCCTCGGCCACGGCGCCCGGACCGGCGATGCCGGCAACGGCGACCGGAGCGGCAGCGGTGACGTCGAACTTGTCCTCGAAGGCCTTCACGAAGGCAGCGAGCTCGATGAGGGTGAGCTCCTCGAACTGCGCGAGCAGCTCGTCCTGGGTCAGCTTCGCCATGATTGGCGTCCTTCCACTAAATCGGCAGGTGGTGCCGGATGTACGGGTTGGCGGGCGTACGGGCCCGCAGCGAGGCGTGAGCCTGCCGAATTACTCGGCGGCCTCGTCCTCGGCGGCGGGAGCCGGCGTACCGGCACCGCCCTGCTCGACCTTGTCGCGCAGCGCGTCCACAGTGCGGACGAGCTTCGACGGCAGGGCCTGGAAGAGCGCGGCAGCCTGGGACTGCTTGGCCTTCAGGGCACCCGCCAGCTTGGCGAGCAGCACCTCGCGGGACTCGAGGTCCGCGAGCTTCTTGATCTCATCGGCGGACAGCGCCTTACCGTCAAGGACACCGCCCTTGATGATGAGAGCGGGGTTCTCCTTGGCGAAGTCACGCAGAGCCTTCGCCGACTCCACCGGGTCACCGGTGACGAAGGCAACAGCCGTCGGACCGTTGAACAGGTCGTCGAGCTCGGAGATCCCGGCCTCATTGGCCGCGATCTTGGTCAGCGTGTTCTTCACCACGGCGTACTCGGCGTTCTCGCCGAGCGAGCGACGCAGAGTCTTGACCTGCTTCACCGAGAGACCGCGGTACTCGGTGAGCAGCGCCGCGGAGGAGCCACGGAACTTGTCCGTGATCTCGGCGACGGCGGCAGCCTTGTCGGGCCTGGCCATAGGCTTACGCCTCCTTCCGTGATGTCGAAGTCCGGCCGACCGCGAAAGTCGACCATTCACGCCTCGAACCGGCCGGACGGAAGGAAAGCCCTTGCGAAATGCAATGAGCCCCGGTGCGCAGGCGCACGGGGCTCGAAACGACCTCAACGGGCATTCGCGCGAACGCGGCACCCGGAAGTCGAAGCTCCAGACACACCTGCGCGGGCTGCCTGCGACGAATCGCAGATCCTTCGGCCACCCAACTCCCTGACGGGGGCGGGGCGACAACCAGCGGTCTTTGGCTTCCGCAACAGTAACCGGACCCGTCCGTACGAAGCAAATCGCCCTCGGACGGGTGAACCGCCGGGCCCGGACCGGGCTCAGCGGGCCAGCGGGGAGACCGTCCGGACCCCGGTGTCCACGGTGTCCGTCTCGGCCGGGGCCTGGGCCGAGAGCAGCGGACCGGCGAGGTCGGCGTAGAGCACCGAGTCGTCCGCCCGGCCGCTGTCCCCGTTGCCGGTGCGCTGGAGCCGGACCAGCTGGTCCTTGTCGTTCAGCCAGAGGTCCACGGTGAGCGAGATCGAGCCGCCGGGGGCCAGTGCGGCCCGCAGGCCGTCCCGGCGGGACTGGGTCAGCTGGGTCTGGGCGGCCGCGTACCGCTCGGCGGTGGTGGTCACCCGGTAGTGCTCGACCGTCGAGTCCTCGTACTTCTCCTCGCCGACGAAGGCCGGGTCGACCCCGTCGGCGGTGGCCGCGGCCAGCGCCTCGACCGGGTTCAGCAGGTCGATCAGCCCCGCGTACGGGACGTCCTTGTGGCCGTCCGGGTCGGGCGGGACGGAGAAGCGCTCCCAGTGCTTGCCGCCGTGCTTGGCCGCGGTGGCGGCGTCGCCGCCCTGGTAGGCGACGGTGTCCACGACGATCAGCTGTTCGGCGTCGCCCGGGGTGGAGCGCTTGATCTGCAGCGCCGTCTTGGGCGACCAGAACAGCGGACCGGACCCGGCGTCCGCGCCCAGCCGGTAGCTGACCTTGGCCCGGCGGGCGGTCTGCATGGCCAGCTGGGCGGAGAGCAGCACCCCGTGCGGCGAGCGGTCGGTGGGCTTGGCCGGCCCGGTCGGGGTGGCGGCGGTCGCGGGGGCGCTGCTCGCGCTGGAGCCGGTGGACGGCGAGGCGGGCGCGTCCTCGCCCCCGCCGCAGCCGGTCAGCCCGCCCGCGAGCACGGCGACGACGGCCAGTGCCGCCAGCCGCTGCCGTCCCGCCATCGTCCGTTCCTCTCTCACCGGGCCACCTTGCCATCCGGACCGGGCTCGGCCGGTGGCGGCCCCCTGGCCGAGCCCCACCGGGCCCGGCCCGTCCACCGGGACGGACGAGTCGGGCACCGGACCGGGCAGCCGGGTCAGCTGCCGGCGGCGTTCTTGCCGAGCTGCGCCAGCTCGGCGATCTCGATCGTGTCGGACTTGGCCGGCGCGGTCGTGGCGACCGGGGTGCCGTAGTCGGAGTAGGTGACGGCGAACTTCATCGCGCCGGCCTTGGTGTCGGCCTGCGCGGCCTGCTTGAGCACCAGCTGGTCGGCGTCCACCCAGATGTCGACGGTCTCGCTGGTGACCCCCGCGGCGGTCATCGACTTCTTCACGTGGTCGAGCTGCTCCGGGGTCAGCTGGTTGGCGTTGGCCGCGGCCAGGTCGGACACCTTCAAGGTGCCGGTGTAGTGGGTGGCCGGCGTGCCGTTCACCGTCTCCTGGCCGACCTCGGTCACGCTGCCGGAGGCGATCACCGAGCGCACCGCCTCCACCGGGTCGGCCTTCTTCAGCTGGTCGGCGCTGCCCGCGCCGCCGGCACCGCCCTGCAGCTTGGCCATGTCGTCGTAGCCGACGTGCACCCAGTGCCGCCCGTCGGAGGCCTTCAGGGCGTCGCCACCGAGCTTCATGTACATGCCGTCCTGGACGAACCGGTACACGAACGCCGTGCCACCGATGCTGCCGGCCATCTTCTCGGCGCCCGGGGTGCCGGACATGTCCATCGTCATGTCGCCCTGGAGACCGTCGCCCCAGGCCAGCGCGCCGCCGGCCTTCATCGAGACGGAGCCGATCGTGATCTCCTCGGCGACCTTGGCCGACTTGGCGGCGCCGGTCTTCTTGGTGACCTGCTCCAGGAAGACCGCCGGGCTCACCTTGGCCGGCGGGGCGGCCGGGGCGGCGGCGGAGGTCGCGGCGGCGGCACCGGCCGGCGCGGCCGGGGCGGCGTTCTTGCCGCCGGAGTCGTTGTTGTCGCAGGCGGTCGCGGTCAGCGCCAGAGCGGCGAGGACGACGGCGACGGCGGTCTTCTGGGTTCCAGCCATGGTGTTCCCCCCTTGAGAACCCCCGGGCGCGCGACGCGCCCGGGGTGGTAGCCGGTGTTGCGGCGGGTGGAGCCGGCGGGGCTCCGGTTCGAGCGTTCGGCCGGATCAGCCGAACAGCTTGAGGAGGTCGGCCTGGGAGCCGAGGTCGCCCGCGGCGGGCGCCTCGATCTTGGTGCCCTTGCCGAGGTCGGAGTACTTGACGGTGACGGCCTTCTGCTCGCCGTTGGTGTCGCCGTACTCCTGGTACTTGACGAGCTCCTGCTTGCCGTTCAGCCAGAAGTCGATGGTGAGGGTCTTGCCGTCCTCCTCCAGCGTCTTCTGGACGGACTGGCGCTGCTCGGCCGTCAGCGAGGTCATCCCGGCCACCAGGGTGGCGGTGTCCTCGACCGCCCGCAGGTGGGTGGTCTGGACGCCGTCCACGCTCTCCTGGCCGACCTTGCTGAGCTTGCCGCTGCCGGCCGCGATGGTGAGCTGGGCGACCGGGTTCATCATCTGGCCCATCACCACGAAGGCGCCGCCCATCTCCTCCGAGGAGGGCACCTTGACCCAGTGCTTGCCCTGCAGGGCCGCGGTCGTGGCGTCGTCGCCGCCGACGTAGGCGTCCGCCCCGATCACCCGGATCTTGAGCTTCTTGCCGTCCATGTCGCTGGCCACGTCCAGGGCGACCTTGCCCGGGTCCTTCCAGTCGGCGGTGCCGCTGCCGCCCGGGCTGGAGGCGTCCGGCGAGGTCATGGCGACCTTGCCGTTGCCGGCCTTCTGCATCACCAGGGCGGCGGCGGCGAGCGCGGCCTTCGGGTCCGCGCTCAGCCCGGCCGCGGCGGCGGCCGCGCCGGCGTCCTTGGCGTCGTTGGCGGTGGCCTTGCTGTCGCCGCCCTTGCTGCCGCAGGCGGTGAGGGCGGCCAGCAGGACGGCGGCGGTCGCGACGGTCGAGGCGAGGCGGACAGCACGCATGGAGGTACCCCCGTAAGTTCTTCGGAAGAGCCGATCCTCAGCTTCTTCTCAGCCGGACTCTAACGGATCGCCAAGTCCGGCCCGCACCGGATATCCCGCTCCCGTCACCCGGCGGCGGCGGGTGTCGTCTCCCCCTCCCCGGCGGCTGAGACATCCGTTGTGGTCACCGTGGTTCCGGCGCTTCCCCGGGCGCTCTCACGCAGCCTCAGCAGCCGCTGACCGGGGCCGACCCAGACGTCGTAGCCGATCTCGGTGACCCCGCGCTGCCGGTACCAGCCGACCACCACGGCCAGCTGCTGGGGGGTCAACTCCCGGTCCGCGCCGAAGTAGTCGGCCACCGGGGCGGTGCCCCGGTAGTGCGCGACGGTCGTCCCGTCGAGCTGCTCGCCGCCGAGCGAGCCGAGCCGGTCGGTCTGCGCCATCGCGTACGCCCGGCTGCCCGGATTGGTGACCAGCGCGGTCATCCAGCCGCCCGCGTAGCCGGCCGGGTCGGTGCCGGCCGCCGGGTCGAGCGACTCCGCGGTGGCGCGTTCCGCGTGCTTGGCCGCGCCCCCCTGGTAGGCGAGGTCGAGCCCGCCGTCCCGGAGGGCCAGCCGCGCGGTGCCCAGTTCGTCGGTGACGGTCAGCGCGGCCTCGTCCCGGTCGCCCCAGACCAGGGTGCCGTCGGCGGTGCGGCGGCCGTCCGGGCCCTCCCGTACCAGGTCGATCCGGGCGCCGCCGGTGTCGTCCAGGGCCTGGGCGGCCGCGAGCACCACCTGCTTGGGCGGGATCGGCGCCGGCGCACCGGGAACGCGGGTGCCCGGGGCGGCCAGCACGCTGCATCCGGTGGAGGCGCCGAGCAGCAGCAGGGCCGCCGCGAGCGCGGCGGGGCGAAGGGCGGGCGGCACGGCACACTCCGGCGGTCACAGGTTCTCCACATGATCTGACCGGCAGAGCGTACGACGACTCGGGCACGCGTTCCCATTCCTCCGTGTCCCGATCCGGCAACCGTTCGGGCGGCCCCGGAGAACGAACGACGGCGGGCCCGCACCCCCGGTGAAGGGGGTACGGGCCCGCCGTGCGGACAGCTCTAGAGCACTGGGGCTCAGACCGCGGCCGGGTCCTCCTCGGTGAGGAGGTTGCGGGTGCGGCTCGGGTCCACCTGGATGCCGGGGCCCATGGTGGTCGAGAACGCGGTCTTCTTGATGTAGCGGCCCTTGGCGGCGGACGGCTTGGCGCGGAGCACCTCGTCCAGCGCGGCGGCGTAGTTCTCGACCAGCTGCTCGTCGGTGAAGGAGGCCTTACCGATGATGAAGTGCAGGTTCGAGTGCTTGTCGACGCGGAACTCGATCTTGCCGCCCTTGATCTCGTTCACGGCCTTGGCCACGTCCGGGGTCACGGTGCCGGTCTTCGGGTTCGGCATCAGGCCACGGGGACCGAGCACGCGGCCCAGGCGGCCGACCTTGCCCATGAGGTCCGGGGTGGCGACGACGGCGTCGAAGTCGAGGCGGCCCTTGGCGACCTCGTCGATGAGCTCGTCGGAGCCGACGATGTCGGCGCCCGCAGCACGCGCGGCCTCGGCACGCTCGCCGGTCGCGAAGACCAGGACCCGAGCGGTCTTACCGGTGCCGTGCGGGAGGATCACGGTGCTGCGGACCATCTGGTCGGCCTTGCGCGGGTCGACGCCCAGACGCATGGCGACCTCGACGGTGCCGTCGAACTTGGTGGTGCTGGTCGCCTTGGCGAGGCGGACGGCCTCGAGGGGGGCGTAAAGGCGCTCGCGGTCGACCTGGGCGTCCGCGGCCTTCAGGGCCTTGCTGCGCTTCATAGCTGCTCCTGAATGGTGAATGGAGTTGTGGTGTCCCGGGCCTGCGCGGGCCCTACCACAGAGGACGAAGGGGCTGTCAGCCCTCGACGGTGATGCCCATCGACCGGGCGGTGCCGGCGATGATCTTCGCCGCGGCGTCCAGGTCGTTGGCGTTCAGGTCGGGCATCTTGGTCGTGGCGATCTCGCGGACCTGGGCGCTCGTGAGCTTGGCGACCTTGGTCTTGTGCGGCTCGCTGGAGCCCTTGTCGACGCCCGCAGCCTTCAGGATGAGGCGCGCGGCCGGCGGCGTCTTCGTGATGAAGGTGAAGGAACGGTCGTCGTAGACCGTGATCTCCACCGGCACGATCATGCCGCGCTGCGACTCGGTCGCAGCGTTGTAGGCCTTGCAGAACTCCATGATGTTGACGCCGTGCTGGCCCAGCGCGGGGCCGACCGGCGGCGCCGGGTTGGCCGCACCGGCGTTGATCTGGAGCTTGATAAGCCCCGTGATCTTCTTCTTCTTGGGAGGCATGTCTCTCCGGGTCCTTCCGAGAGGTGATTGCTGGTGCGTGCGGAACCGGGGCGACTCCCGGCCGCCAGCACACACATCAGACCAGGCTAACGCGTCCGCGCCGCTGGACCAAAACGGATTCGGGGCAGGGCCTCAGCCCTGCCCCGAATCCGAAGACCGTGGGACTAGTTCTTCTGGATCTGGTCGAAGGAGAGCTCGACCGGGGTCTCCCGGCCGAAGATCTCGACCAGGCCCTTGACCTTCTTCGAGTCCGGGTTGATCTCGTTGATGGTCGCCTGGAGGGTCGCGAACGGGCCGTCGGTGACGGTGACCGAGTCGCCGACCTCGAAGTCCAGGACCTGGATCTCGCTGGGCTTGACCGGCGAGGGCTTGCCGGCCTCCTTGGCCGCCTGGCGCTCGACGTCCGGGGCGAGCATCTTGACGACCTCGTCCAGGGTCAGCGGGTACGGGTCGTAGGCGTTGCCCACGAAGCCGGTGACACCGGGGGTGTTGCGCACGACGCCCCAGGACTCGGGAGTGAGGTCCATGCGCACCAGGACGTAGCCGGGGAGCTTGTTCTGGCGGATGGTCTTGCGGTCGCCGTTCTTGATCTGGACGACCTCCTCCTGCGGCACCTCGGCCTGGAAGATGTACTCCTCGACGTTCAGCGAGACGGCGCGCTGCTCCAGGTTCTGCTTCACCCGGTTCTCGTAGCCGGCGTAGGTGTGGATCACGTACCACTCACCCGGCATGAAGCGCAGGTCCTCGCGGAACTTGGCGACCGGGTCGACCTCGGCCTCCTCCTCGGCGGCCTCGTCCTCAGCGGTCTCGTCCTCGGCGGGCTCCTCGTCGGCCGACTCCTCGGCGACGGGCTCCTCCTCGCCCTCCACGTGCAGAGCGGCCTCCTCGGCCGGCTCACCCGCCTCGGCCTCGTCGTACGCCTCGACCTCGTCCTCGTCGCCGTCCGCGGCGTCGACGATCTGCTCGGCGGACTCGGTGTCGTCAGCCAGCTCGGCCGCGTCCAGCTCGGCGGCGACATCCGCCTCGCGGACGGTCTCGTCGGCGTCGTACAGGGGGGACTCAGACACGGTGGCTGCTTCTTTCCTGGAGATGGTGAAGGTGGCGCGCTCCGAAACCGGACCGGCGCGCGGCCGCTCGCGCGGGCGCCAGGAGAGGTCTCGGAGACTTCAACAGTACCGAGTCCACGGTACGCGCGCGTACGTCCGCCGCCGACAGCTCGACCCGGACCGATGATTCGGCCCGGGTCGGGGGGGTGGTTCGGAGGTGCGGGCTCGATCAGCCGAAGACGAGGAAGCTCAGCTTGGAGAGGCCGTAGTCGAGGCCGGCGACGAAGCCCATCATGACCACGACGAAGGTCACCACGACCGTGGTGTAGTTGGTGAGCTCGCTCCGAGTGGGCCAGACGACCTTGCGCAGCTCGGCGATGATCTGGCGGTAGAAGAGGCCCATCCGCGCGAACGGACCCATCTTGGCCCGCTTGCCGGACTTCTTCTGCTTGCCGGACTTCTTGTCGCCCTCGGCAGACGTGGTCTCGGCAGCGCCGTCGGCCCCCTCGGGGTTGCCGCTCTCAGGCGTTGCGGTGGAGCCCGTGGTCTCCGTCACTCGTCCTCACCTGAATCCGGGTCCGGCCGAACATCACCTGCGTACCCGTTTCAGGCACGAGCGGTCGGCTTAAGCGGTGCTGATCGGTGCCCTCTCCGCATCAAGCCCGCTCGCTCTGTGGAGCGAACGGGCTGAATACGGGTCAAGCAGCAGGGCAAGAGGGACTCGAACCCCCAACCGCCGGTTTTGGAGACCGGTGCTCTACCAATTGAGCTATTGCCCTACAGAACCTCGCGGCTCCTGGTGGCGACCAACCTACCGCATCTCCCCCCGCTGTCTGTACAGGCGGTGAAAGCTCCGGTCTTTTCCGGTGGGCCGTCGAGGAGCGAGTGTACGTGGTCGAGGGGTGTTTGGTCGAACCTCTTCTTCCGGAGCCGACGACCGCCCGGCGGATCTCCGGCCCGGTGGGGCGGTCACCGGCGGATCGCCGGGGACCGCGATGCGGACGGAGCCGTACGGATGATGAAACCGCCCTGCCCGGTCCGTCCCGATTCTGCGACGATGCAGGCATGAGCGCTTCCACCCCGCAGCCCGACCAGTCCATCCGCCCCGCCGACCGCCGGGTCTCCGCCCGGATCGGCGCGATCGCCGAGTCCGCGACCCTCGCCGTGGACGCCAAGGCCAAGGCCCTCAAGGCCGCCGGCCGGCCGGTGATCGGCTTCGGAGCCGGCGAGCCCGACTTCCCCACGCCGGACTACATCGTCGAGGCGGCCGTCGAAGCCTGCCGCGACCCGAAGAACCACCGCTACACCCCGGCGGGTGGCCTGCCCGAGCTGAAGGCCGCGATCGCCGCCAAGACGCTGCGCGACTCCGGCTACCAGGTGGACGCCTCCCAGGTGCTGGTCACCAACGGTGGCAAGCAGGCGATCTACGAGGCCTTCGCCGCGATCCTCGACCCGGGCGACGAGGTCATCATCCCGGCCCCGTACTGGACCACCTACCCGGAGTCGGTCCAGCTGGCCGGCGGCGTCCCGGTGGAGGTCCTCTCCGACGAGACCACCGGCTACAAGGTCTCGGTCGAGCAGCTGGAGGCCGCCCGCACCGAGAACTCCAAGGTGGTGCTGTTCGTCTCGCCGTCCAACCCGACCGGCGCGGTGTACACCAAGGCCGAGGCCGAGGCGATCGGCCGCTGGGCGCTGGAGCACGGCCTGTGGGTGCTCACCGACGAGATCTACGAGCACCTGGTCTACGGCGACGCGACCTTCACCTCGCTGCCGGCCCTGCTGCCCGAGCTGGCCGACAAGTGCATCGTCGTCAACGGCGTCGCCAAGACCTACGCGATGACCGGCTGGCGGGTGGGCTGGGTGATCGGCCCCAAGGACGTGATCAAGGCCGCGACCAACCTGCAGTCGCACGCGACCTCCAACGTCTCCAACGTCGCCCAGCGCGCCGCGCTGGCCGCCGTCGCGGGCGACCTGGACGCCGTGGCCGAGATGCGGGAGGCCTTCGACCGCCGCCGCAAGACCATCGTGCGGATGCTCAACGAGATCGAGGGCGTCCTGTGCCCCGAGCCCGAGGGCGCGTTCTACGTCTACCCGTCGGTCAAGGGCCTGCTGGGCAAGGAGATCCGCGGCAGGCGCCCGCAGACCTCCGGCGAGCTGGCCACCCTGATCCTGGACGAGGCCGAGGTCGCGGTCGTCCCGGGCGAGGCCTTCGGCACCCCCGGCTACCTGCGGCTCTCCTACGCGCTCGGTGACGCCGACCTGATCGAGGGCGTCGGCCGGGTCCAGAAGCTGCTCGGCGAGGCCCGCGACTGACCTCACCGGTCAACCCGGCACCCGGGATTCACCCGCCGCACCGGCGAGCGGGCGCATGGCCGCACCGCCCTCTTTCACCCCTTCGGGGGACGGAAAGGGGGCGGTTCCCGTTTGGGGGTCGGATACGGCAGTATCGGCGAATGGAACGCCTGTTGAACCCGCGAGACGTCAGGGGCCTCCCGAAGGCCCACCTGCACCTGCACTTCACCGGCTCGATGCGGCCCGCCACCCTCCTGGAGCTGGCCGACAAGCACGGCGTCCGGCTGCCGGAGGCCCTCAGCTCCGCCGAGCCGCCCAAACTGCGCGCCACCGACGAGCGCGGCTGGTTCCGCTTCCAGCGTCTCTACGACACCGCCCGCTCGGTGCTCCGGGACGAGTCGGACATCCGGCGGCTGGTCCTGGAGACCGCCCAGGACGAGCGGCGGGAGGGCTCCCGCTGGCTGGAGATCCAGGTCGACCCGACCTCCTACGCGCCCCGGCTCGGCGGACTGATCCCCGCGCTGGAGCTGATCCTGGACGCGGTGGAGCACGCCGCGGCGGCCACCGGGGTGGGCATCCGGGTGCTGGTCGCGGCGAACCGGATGAAGTCCCCGATGGACGCCCGGACGCTCGCCCGGCTCGCCGTCCGCTACGCCGACCACGGTGTTGTCGGCTTCGGCCTCTCCAACGACGAGCGCCGCGGCCTGGCCCGGGACTTCGACCGGGCCTTCGAGATCGCCCGCAAGGGCGGGCTGCTGGCCGCCCCGCACGGCGGCGAACTGGCCGGCCCGGAGTCCGTCCGGGACTGCCTGGACGACCTGGGCGCCGGCCGGATCGGCCACGGCGTCCGGGCCGCCGAGGACCCCAGGCTGATGGCCCGGCTGGCGGACCGCCAGATCACCTGCGAGGTCTGCCCGGCCTCCAACGTCTCGCTCGGCGTCTACGAGCGCCCCGAGGAGGTGCCGCTGCGCCGGCTGTTCGACGCCGGGGTGCCGCTGGCGCTCGGCGCGGACGACCCGCTGCTGTTCGGCAGCCGGCTGGCCGCCCAGTACGACCTGGCCCGGGACGCCCTGGGCTTCAGCGACGCCGAACTCGCCGAGCTGGCACGGCAGTCGGTGCGCGGCTCGTGCGCGCCGGAGGCCGTCCGCAAGGAGCTGCTGGCGGACATCGACGCCTGGCTGGTGGGCACCCCGGTGCCGGCCGGGAGCACCGCCTAGGGTCCGAAGACGGACCTAGAGCTTGACGCCCACCATCACGGGCTCGTTCACCAGCTCCACCCCGAAGGCCTCGCGGACCCCGTCCCGGATCTCCCGGGCCAGGGCCAGCAGGTCCTCGGCGGTGGCCGCGCCGCGGTTGGTGAGCGCCAGGGTGTGCTTGGTGGAGAGCGTCGCCGGGCCGTCGCCGTAGCCCTTGCCGAAGCCCGCCCGGTCGATCAGCCAGGCCGCCGAGGTCTTGGTACAGCCCTCCGGGGCCGGATAGGCGGGGGCGTTCTCGGCCCCCGGGCGGGTACGGAAGGACTCGTACTGCGCCGCCGTGAGCACCGGGTTGGTGAAGAAGGAGCCGGCCGACCAGGTGTCGTGGTCCGCCGGGTCCAGCACCATGCCCTTGCCGGAACGCAGCCCCAGCACCGCCTCGTACGCCTCGGCCAGCGGCACCCGCTCGCCCTGCTCGACGCCGAAGTGCCTGGCCACCTCCGCGTACTTGACCGGGGTGGAGAGCCCCGCGTGGTCCGCCAGCGCGAACCGCACCCGCAGCACCACGTAGCGGTCCGGCTCGGCCTTGAAGCGGCTGTGCCGGTAGGAGAAGCGGCAGCCGGCGTTGTCGAGCGTGACCACCTCGCCCGCCGTGCGGTCGTACGCGACCACCTCGGTGACCGTCTGGGCCACCTCCTGGCCGTACGCGCCGACGTTCTGCACCGGGGTCGCGCCGGCCGAGCCGGGGATGCCGGCCAGGAACTCGATCCCGGCCAGGCCGTGCTCGCGCACCGTACGGGCGACCGCCTCCGACCACACCTCGCCGGCCGCCAGTTCCAGCACCGTGCCCGCCATGGCGAAGCCGGTGGTGGCGATCCGCAGCACCGTGCCGGGGAAGCCGGCGTCGCCGATCACCAGGTTGGAGCCGCCGCCGAGGACCAGCAGCGGCTCGCCGGCCGCGTCGGCCTCGCGGACGGCGGCGATCACCTCGTCGTCGGTGTGGGCGGTCACCAGCCGGCGGGCCGGGCCGCCGAGCCGGAGCGTGGTCAGCGGGGCGAGGGGGGCGTCGTTTTCTACCAGCACGCCCACCAGCGTACGGGGACGGGGGCAACCGCCCGGCCGCCCCCGTGACCCGCGCCCGCCGTTCAGGCCTTCGCGGCCTCGACCGGGACGGGCTGCCCGTCCTCGGGCCCGGTGAC
Organism: Streptomyces sp. CBMA123; assembly: GCF_014596465.1. Lineage (GTDB taxonomy): Bacteria > Actinomycetota > Actinomycetes > Streptomycetales > Streptomycetaceae > Kitasatospora. The sequence continues at coordinate 40,728 of NZ_MECK01000468.1, forward strand.
CGCCCCGTCCTGGCCGGCCGCCACGCCCGCCGTGACGCCCGCCGCCGCTTCCTCGGCCTCGACGGCCCGCTCGATCGCCGCGGCCTGCTCGGCTTCGACCACCGCGACCGACTCGACCGACTCGACCGACCCAACCGACCCGACCGGCTTCGACCGGCTCGGCAGCAGCAGCGCGCAGGCCCCGGCCGCCAGCACCACCGCGGCGCCGACGTACAGCGCGGGCACCATCGCGTCCACGAAGGTCCCGACCGAGCCGTCGCCGCCCTGCTCGGAGAAGACCGCCGCCAGCACGGCCACCCCGAGCGCGCCGCCGACCTCGCGCAGCGCGTTGTTGGCCCCGGAGGCGATGCCCTGCTCCTCGGGCCGGACGCTGTCCATCACCATCGCGGCGGTCGGCGCGAAGTACATCGACATGCCGATCCCGCACATCACCACGGCGGGCACCACCGGGCCGTACGCGTAGTGCCCGAGTCCGGCGTTGATCGCCGCGTACAGCGCCAGGCCGACGCCCTGCAGCACCAGTCCGAGGACCACGATCAGCCGGCCGCCGAAGCGGTCGGCCAGGATGCCGGCGAGCGGCGCGACGATCAGCCCGACCCCGGTCCACGGGAGCATCCGGATGCCGGCCTCCTCCGGGGTGTAGCCGCCGACGGTCTGCAGGTGCTGGCTGATCAGGAAGATCGAGCCGAACATCCCGAGGGACATCAGCAGGCCGGAGGCGTTGACGGCGGTGAACGTCCGGTTGCGGAACAGCCGCATCGGCAGCATCGGGTGCCGGGCACCGCGCTGCTCGTACCGCACGAAGGCGATCAGCAGCACCACGCCGCCGGCCAGCGCGGCCAGCACCAGCGGGCTGGTCCAGCCGTCCGGGTTGCCGCGGATCAGGCCGAGCACCACGCCGAACAGGCCGAGGCTGACCAGGACGGTGCCGACCACGTCCAGGGCCGGGTTGGCGCCCCGGCTCTCACGCAGCTTCAGGGCGGCCAGCGGCACCAGCACGATGCCGACCGGGACGTTCACCCAGAAGATCCACTGCCAGGAGAAGTTCTCGGTCAGGGTGCCGCCGACCAGCGGGCCGGTGGCGATGGCCAGGCCGTTGACGCCTGCCCAGATGCCGAAGGCCATCCCGCGCTTGGCCGCCGGGATGGCGGCGGTCAGCAGGGTGAGGGTGAGCGGCATCGACACCGCGGCCCCGACGCCCTGGACGGCGCGGGCGGCGATCAGCTCGCCGATGCCGGGCGAGAGCGCCGCCGCGGCCGAGCCGGCGGTGAAGAGCGTGAGCCCGATCAGGAACATCCGGCGGCGGCCGAAGCGGTCGCCGAGCGCCGCGCCGAACATCAGCAGCACGGCGAAGGAGAGGGTGTAGGCGCTGACCGTCCACTCCAGGTCGGACAGTCCGCCGCCGAGCTCCTCGCGGATGGACGGCAGCGCGGTGGTGACGACCAGGTTGTCCAGCGCGGCCATGAAGCCCGCGAGGGCGGTGATCACCAGGGTCCAGACGCCGGTGCGGCCGAGGCCCGGCTTCTCCGTCGCGACGGCGGCCGAGGCCCCGGCCGCCGTCGATATCGCCTTCCCGGTCGTGCTCCCGGCTGTGTTCTCCGCCGTTTTCTCCGTCATGACGTCCCCCAGGGTTCCTGAATAGTTATTGATCACTAACTTTCACGGGCCGAGAAAAGGCCGCACGGACTCCGCCGTGCGACCCGCTACTCGGCTTCCTCGTGCTCGCCGAAGCCGTCCCAGATCCGGTGCTCCCGGGGGAAGCCCAACGCCACCAGCGTGTTGATCAGCATCCCGTAGGCGAAGAACTCCGTGGTTCCCTGCACATCGCCGCCGACCCGCTCCCGGACCCGCTCGAACAGCTCCCCCCACAGCCGCCGGGCGGTCTCGCCGATCTCGTCCTCGCCGGCCATCCGGGAGGCGAACACCGAGACGTAGAGCTGCATCTGCATCATGAGCTGCTCACCGTCCTCGACCAGGCCCATGTACGCCTCGGACATCTTGGCGGCGGCCTCCTCGCCGGTCAGCCCGGCCGACGCCACGTCGAAGACCTTCCAGGTCTCCTCGATGCAGCGCTCGGCGGCGGCCGTGAAGATCGCCTGCTTGCCCGGAAACAGCCGGAACAGGTACGGTTGCGAGACGCCCACCCGGCGGGCGATCGCCTCGGTGGACGTCCCCCGGTAGCCGTTCCTGGCGAACTCGATCATCGCGGCCCGGATGACGCTCTCGCGCCGCTCCTCCGCACTCATCCGCATGCTCGTCTTCGCCACGGGATCAAAGTTAGTGACCAATCACTATCTCCGCAAGGCCTTCGCCCGAACCGCCCCGAACGACGGACCGCCCGGCGGCCCGCGGAACGGGCTGCCGGGCGGTCCGCGCCGGAAAGCGGGTGACTCAGGCGAGCCGGACGACCGCCCGGGACATCCCCAGCACCTTCTGCCCGCCCGAGGTGGCCAGCAGGTCGACCTGCACCTTGCGGTCGTCCAGCTTCTTGGCGACCTTGGCCGAGACCTCGATCACCGCGCCGACCCCGTCGTTCGGCACCGGCACCGGCCGGGTGAAGCGCACGCCGTACTCGACCACCGCGGCCGGGTCGCCGACCCAGTCGGTGACCACCCGGATCGCCTCGGCCATGGTGAACATGCCGTGCGCGATGACGTCCGGCAGACCGACCTCCAGCGCGAACTTCTCGTTCCAGTGGATCGGGTTGAAGTCGCCGGAGGCGCCCGCGTAGCGCACCAGTGTGGCGCGGGTCACCGGGAAGGACTGCGCCGGCAGCTCGGTGCCGACCTCGACCTCGTCGTAGTCGATCGCCATCGCGCTCACTCCCCCGTCTCGTCGGCGGCCCGGGCCACCAGCGTCATGATCGCCGTCACCACGTGCTCGCCGCTCTCGTCCGCCACCTCGCCGCGCACGGTGAGCACGTCGTTGCCCGCCAGCGACTTGATGTTGTCGATGGTCACCGCGACCGTCAGCCGGTCGCCGGCCTGCACCGGGCGGCTGTAGCGGAACTTCTGGTCACCGTGCACCACCCGGCTGTAGTCGAGGCCCAGCTCCGGGTCCTCGACGACCTGGCCGGCCGCCTGGAAGGCGATCGCGAACGGGAAGGTCGGCGGGGCGATCACGTCCCGGTGGCCCAGCGCCTTCGCGGCCTCCGCGTCGGTGTACGCCGGGTTGGCGTCCCCGATCGCGACCGCGAACTCGCGGATCTTCTCCCGGCCGACCTCGTACGGCTCGGTGGGCGGGTAACTACGCCCGATGAAGGAGGGGTCGAGCGCCATGGCAGCTCCTCGGAACGCGGATGGAAACGCGGGATGGAAACACGGACGGATACGAAAAAGACTCCGGGCCACACCCCCTGTTGAGGGATGCGGCCCGGAGTCGAAGACCTGATTCACACAGGCCCGGCGCCCTGCGACAGGGTCAGCGGGTCTCGCGGTGAGCGGTGTGCGAGTTGCAGCGGGGGCAGTGCTTCTTCATCTCAAGACGGTCCGGGTCATTACGCCGGTTCTTCTTGGTGATGTAGTTCCGCTCCTTGCACTCCACGCAGGCCAGCGTGATCTTCGGGCGGACGTCGGTGGCAGCCACGGGAGTGCCTTCCTTGGACAACGAATAAGAACACAACAAGAGTAGCCGACCGGGAGTGCGATCTCCCGACCGACTACGCGGGGTAGCGGTGACCGGACTTGAACCGGTGACACAGCGATTATGAGCCGCTTGCTCTACCAACTGAGCTACACCGCCACAGTGATCAGCAGCACAGCCGAAGCTGACTGCCTTTCACCAGAGCCCCCATGCGGAATCGAACCGCAGACCTTCTCCTTACCATGGAGACGCTCTACCGACTGAGCTATAGGGGCGAACGAGGAAGAGATTACACGTTCCGCGCCCAGAGGTGAAATCCGTATCCCGAGGCGAAGACCGCAGGTCGGCGCGGTGCACGGACGGACGATCCAAGGCCGGGCGTTCGATCGCCCCCGAAGCCGGGCGCCCCGAGCCGATACGACTATTGCTTGCCTCCCGGCACCCCGCCCCCGTGCGCCATAGGCTCGACGCTCATTGGCCGGGGCACCGGCCGATCCCCCCACTGGGCCCACTGGCCAGCGCGAGAAGGAGCCGGCGATGGACAGCGCAGCCGCCGACGGGCCGAACTCAGGGCCCGGCCCGGCGGCCAACCCGCTCGGGCACGGCCCGGTCCTGCTGCTCACCGGAGCCCGACTGGCCGACGGGCGGGTGGTGGACGTCCGGATCAGCGGCGACCGGATCCAGGCGGTCGGCACCGTCGGCAGCCTCGGCCCACTGCCCGCCCTGCCCGGCACCCCCACCGTCACCACCGGCGCCCGGATCGACCTCAAGGGCTACCTGCTGCTCCCGGCCCCCGCCGAGGCGCACGCCCACTACGACTCCGCCTTCTCCGCCGCCCTGCCCGCCCCGCCGCCGGACACCCCCGCCGACCTCACCCGCCGGGTCACCGAGGCCGCGCTCACCTCGCTCGGCTACGGCGCCACCGCCCAGCGCACCCACGTACGGATCGGCGACGTGCACGGGCTGCGCCCGCTGGAGGCGGTGCTCACCGCCCGCCAGGCACTGCGGGGCCTGGCCGAACTCCAGGCGGTGGCGATGCCCCGGCTGCTCACCGGCCGGGCCGGCGCGGACGGGCGCGCCCAGCTGCGCGAGGCCCTCAAGCTGGGCGCCACCGCGGCCGGCGGCTGCCCGGAGCTGGACCCGGACCCGGCCGGGTACGTACAGCTGCTGCTGGAGGCCGCCCGGGACGCGGACTGCCCGGTGGACCTGCACACCACCGCCGCGGACGCGGCCCAAC
>NZ_MECK01000469.1 GCF_014596465.1 Streptomyces sp. CBMA123
GTACGGGCCCCGGCGCCGGCCGTCAGCGCCCCGTCCACCACCGCCGCCGCGGCCACCGCGGCGAGCTCCGACGCCCGTACGGGCAGTGGCAGTCGGTGGAGCGCGGCGGGCAGCGGGGAGAGCCGGCCGAGCAGCCGGTACCGCTCCTCGGGGCGGATGCTCAGCCAGACCGCCAGCCGGTGGGCCTCCTCGCGCTCCTCCGGGCTGAGGCCGCCGTCACCGCGCCGGCCGCCGCCGACGGTGCGGGCGGTGCGCTCCACCTCGGCCAGCACGTCCGGGAGGGCGGCGAGGGCGAGCAGCCGCGAGCAGTGCTCGCCGGAGCACTCGGGGTGGAAGCAGTCGTAGCGCGCGGCGACGGCGGGGGCGCCGCCACGGACCAGTTCGTCGATGAACGCGGCGCCGTCCGGCTCGGTGGCGACGCGCTCCAGTCCGGCCGGGTCGACCGGCCGGTCGCGGTAGTGCGGGACGGCGGACGGGGCGTAGGCGGCGCCGAGGGCGAGCACGGCGACGCCGGCCACCGCCTCGCGCCGGGAGCCGGGCGAGCGGACCACGTCGGTGAGGTAGTGCAGGTCGAACACGGAGTCCTGGACCTCGTCGCGCAGCCAGTCGCGCAGCCGCTCCGCCCCCACCGCCGCCAGCCAGCGCGCCGCCGCACCGGAGTTGCGCAGCAGCACCTCGGTGAGCCGGGCCGGGTCGGTGAACGGGTCGCCGAGGAAGGTGATCGGCCGGCGGGCCTGCGGGCGGCGCCGGATCACCTCCGGGCTGCCGCCGGCCAGCCAGCTGCGGACCTCCGGGGCGGTCCAGCGGTCCTCCGGCTTCTTGGTGAACAGGCCTTGGAGCAGCAGCAGTTGGCGCTGGTCAGTGACGGCGGTGAGGTCCACCTCCTCGCCCATGACCAGTTCCAGTTCCAGGTCGTGGTCGGCGGCCCGCTCGCCGTCCGCGCCGACGAAGCGGGGGCGGCCGACGAACAGTTCGTACAGCACGTTGCCGAGCCCCCACCAGGGCCCGGCCTCGTGGTTCTTGCCGGCCAGTTGCTCGGGGGCCATGTAGGCGACGGTGACCATCATCGCGGAGGTGAAGCGGCGGCTGTCGGTGAGCCGGTCGACGCCGCCGAAGTCCGCGATCACGAACTCCCCGGGCCCGCGGCCGGGTCGGACCAGGATGTTGGCCGGCTTGAAGTCCAGTGGGTTGCGCTGGATCCGCCGCTGCCAGAACTCCAGCAGCGAGACCAGCTCGTAGACGATCTGCTCGGTGGTCCGCGGGTCGGTGTGGGCGCCGTCCCGGCGCAGCCCGGCGACGTACGCGGAGAGGGTGACCGGCAGGTACTCCATCGCCACCCAGTCGACCAGCGCGCCGTGGTGGCGCACCCGGCCGAAGTCGATCAGGTGCGGGACGTGCCGGCGGAAGCCGTCGTTGCGCAGGTGGACGAGCAGGTCGTGGTCCATCGGGTGGCCGACCACGGACACCTTGACCGCGGCGTCCGCGCCGCCGTCGGTGCGCCGGACGTACCAGACGGTGCCCTCGGCGCCGGCGCCCGCCCTGCCCAGCGGGGCGAAGCGGTCGCGCAGGGCGTCCGGGAAGCCGTCCTCGGTCGGGCCGGCCTGCCCGGTGAACCCGCCGCCGCCCGGCTCCGGCCCACCGACCGGGCCGGG
>NZ_MECK01000470.1 GCF_014596465.1 Streptomyces sp. CBMA123
CCGACGCCGTGCGCGAGCAGGCTCGCCGGCTCGCCGCCCACGTCCGTGCGGCCGAACCCGCCCCCGACGACGTCGCCCGCTCCCTCGCCACCACCCGAGCCGCCCTGGAGCACCGTGCGGCCGTCGTCGCGCCCGACCGGGCGGCGCTCCTGGACGGCCTGGACGCGCTCGCCGACGGCCGCGCCACCCCCGCCGTCCTGGAGGGCCAGGCCGCGGGGGAGGGCGCACCGGTCTTCGTCTTCCCCGGCCAGGGCTCCCAGTGGGCCGGCATGGCCGTCGAACTCCTCGACACCGCACCGGTGTTCGCGCAGCGCTTCGCCGAGTGCGCAGCCGCGCTGGAGCCGTTCACCGACTGGTCGGCGACGGACGTGCTGCGCGGCGAGCCCGGTGCGCCGGGCTTCGAGCGGGTCGACGTCGTGCAGCCAGTGCTGTTCGCCGTCATGGTCTCGCTCGCCGAACTGTGGCGCGCGCACGGCGTCGAACCGGCCGCCGTCCTCGGCCACTCGCAGGGCGAGATCGCCGCCGCCTGCGTGGCCGGCGCGCTCTCCCTGGACGACGCCGCCCGCGTCGTCGCCCTGCGCAGCCGGGCGATCCGCAAGCTCGCGGGCCTCGGCGGCATGGTCTCGGTGGCCGAGCCGGTCGCCGCCGTCCGCGAGCGCCTGACGCGCTGGGACGAGCGCATCTCCGTCGCCGCCGTCAACGGCCCCGGCTCGGTGGTCGCCTCGGGCGACCCCGAGGCCCTGGACGAGCTGATCGCCGACTGCGAGCGGTCCGGCGTGCGGGCCCGCCGCGTCCCCGTCGACTACGCCTCGCACTCCGCCCACGTCGAGCGCATCGAGCACGAGCTGCTCGACCTCCTCGCGCCGATCGCCCCGCGCAGCGCCGACGTCCCGTTCTGCTCGACCGTCACCGGCACCGTGCTCGACACCGCCGGGCTGGACGCCGCCTACTGGTACCGCAACCTGCGCCACACCGTGGAGTTCGAGCAGGCCACCCGCACCCTGCTGGCCGCCGGACACCGGGTGTTCGTCGAGGTCAGCCCGCACCCCGTGGTGACCACCGGCGTCCAGGAGACGATCGAGGACAGCGGCCTGCCCGCCGCCGCCCTCGGCACCCTGCGCCGCGACGAGGGCGGCCCCGGCCGCTTCCTCCTCGCCCTCGCCGACGCCCGCAACCACGGCGCCCGGGTGGACTGGGACCTGCTCTTCGCCGGTACCGGCGCGCGCGCCGTCGAGCTGCCGACCTACCCGTTCCAGCGGCAGCGCTACTGGCCGCGCCCGGGTGGGACGGGCGGCGACGTCACCACGGCGGGGCTGGCCGCGCCGGAGCACCCGCTGCTCGGCGCCGCCGTCGAACTCGCCCAGGGCGGCGGGCTGGTGGCCACCGCCCGCTGGTCGCTGCACACCCACCCCTGGCTCGCCGACCACGCCGTCGCGGGGACCGTCGTGGTGCCCGGCGCCGCGCTGGTCGAGGCGGTCGTCCGGGCCGGCGACGAGCTCGGCTGCGGGCGCATCGAGGAACTCACCCTGCACGCGCCCGTCCTGCTTCCCGAGCGCGGCGCGCTCCAGGTGCAGATCGAGGTCGGAGCCCCTGACGACACGGGCCGGCGTCCCGTCGCCCTGCACACTCGCCCGGCCGACGCGAACGC
>NZ_MECK01000471.1 GCF_014596465.1 Streptomyces sp. CBMA123
TGCCGCGGCCTCCTCGGCGACGCCCGCGACGGCGTTTGCCGGGCCGGCGGCGTCGCGGTGCAGGGCCAGCCCCGCCGCCCGGTACCGCCGCCCGGTGGGGCCGTCGACCATCGCGGCCAGAACCGGCCCGAGGTCGGCCGGGTCCTGGATCCAGGGGGCGAGGCCCGCCTGGTCGAGGGCGGCGGCGTTGGTCCGGCCGTGGCCCGGTATGCAGCGGTAGCTGACGGCCGGCAGGCCGCAGGCGAAGGCCTCCAGGGAGGTCAGGCCCCCGGCGTTCTGCACCAGCACGTCGCAGGCGTGCATCAGACCGGGGACGTCGTCGACCCAGCCGAAGACGTGCTCGATGCCCTCCGCCCGCAACTGCTCCACGAGGGCCCGGTTCTTCCCGCACGCCACCACCGGTACGACCGCCCCGGTGTCGCGGACCTCGGCGGCCACCTTCGCCACCTCGCCGACTCCCCAGGAGCCGGCCACCAGCAGCGCCAGCGGCGTGTCCGGCGGCAGGCCGAAGCGCTCGCGGGCGGCCGCCCGCTGGGCGGCGGTGGCCGGGGTGAACCGCGGGTCGACCACCGGCCCGGCGACCTCCACCCGCTCGGCGCCGTGCTCGCGGGCCTGCTCGGCCGGAACGGGATGGGCCGCCAGGTGCAGGTCGGCGCCGGGCGCCACCCACAGCGGGTGGACGGAGAAGTCGGTCAGGTAGACCGCGGCGGGCACCGTCAGGCGCCCCCGGCGCCGCAGGTGGCCGAGCACCTGCCCGGCGATCGGGTAGGTGGCCACCACCGCGCGGGTGTCCGCCGGAAGGCTGCGCAGCAGCCGGCGGTGGGTGCTGCGCTGGACCAGCCGGATCAACGGGCCCGGGCGCCCGGCGTTCTCGGTGCTGGAGTAGATCCGCTGGTAGGCGGTGGGGGCGAGGGTCAGCAGCAGCCGGTAGCTGCTGGAGACCAGCCGGCCGAGCCCGGCGGGGACCAGGTCCAGGAAGTCATGGCGGTCGACCTCGAAGCCCAAGGCGCCCAGACGCAGCGCGAGTTGGGCCGCGGCCCCGTCATGCCCGGCGCCCACGCTCGCGGAGACGATGACGACGCGCCCGGTGGCGGGGCCGGGCGGACTGGACGGGTCGGCGTGGTGCGCCGATGCCTCGTGGAGGTGCGGGAGCTGCGACACGGTCGGCCGATCCTCTGGCGATGACGGGGCAGGAGTGGGTGGGAAGCCGTGTCGGGTCGGCCGTGGCGGTGCCACGCCCGGTGGCGCGAGATCGATGAGCTCGGTCACGGCGCGCGGTCCGATCCTCGGCGGCGCCCGGGCTTCCCCCGGACGGGACGGTCAGAATGGCAGGGCCTTGCTGAAGATCCGCTTAAGTTCAGAACCACCCGCGGCCTTTCCGCCGCGGCGACTGCCATGATGGCGTCGCCATGTCCGACCTCGATGCCGGGCGCGTACCGATACCGCTACGCGCCGCCGCCCTCGACCTTCGCGTGCTGCGGGCCCTGCCCTTCGCGACGGTCTGCGTCGTGCTGGCCGCCGCCGGGCACGAACTCGCCTCCGGAGACCGGATCCCGCCGGGCGCGCTGCTGCTCGGGTGGGCGCTGGCCGGGGCGGGCGCGGTGCTCGGCGCGCGCCGGGAGC
>NZ_MECK01000472.1 GCF_014596465.1 Streptomyces sp. CBMA123
TCCGCCGCGCGAACCCGCCGACCGCACCGCCCGGTTGCCGGGCGGCACCGCGCCGTCCGCCCCCGCCCCCGTGCGCGCCCTGCTCGAGGACTACCTGCTGAGGAGCACGTCATGACGGTGACCGGTCGGATCGACGGCATACCGAGCGAGGTGTGGCACCAGGAGGTGCTGGCACCGCAGTTCGCCTACGAGGCCGAACACCTGCTGCGGCACTACGTGGCGATCGAACGGGTGCTGCTGCTGGAGTACCGGCGGATGGGACTGGTCGACGCGGCCGGCACCGCCGCGATCGCCGCCCGGCTGGACGAGGTCTCCCCGGAGACCGTCCGCGCGAACCCGCGCGAGAACATGTCGGACATCTCCTTCGCCCTGGAGCGGCACGTCGCGGCCGGGCCGGTCGCGCCGTTCGCGGCCTGGCACGCCGACCGCAGCCGCAACGACCTCCAGGTCTGCGCCCAACTGCTGTCCGCCCGCGAGCAGGTCCGGGCGCTGGCCGCCGACCTGCTGGCCTTCGACGCGGCCGTCCGCGAGCTGGCCGGGGGCGCGGTCGAGGTGCCGATGCCCGGCTACACCCACTCCCAGGCCGCCCAGGTGATCAGCCCCGGCTTCTACCTGGCCGCCCTGTCCAGCGAGACGTTGACCGCCGTGCGCCGGCTGCTGGCCGCCTACGACGAGATCGACGCCTCACCGCTGGGCGCCGGCAGCATGGCCGGGCAGGAACTCGACTGGGACCGCTCCCGGATGGCCGAGCTGCTCGGCTTCGCCCGGCCCCAGCCGCACGCCCTGGTGGCCGTCGCCTCGCGAGGCTGGGCGCTGGCGATCGCGGGCGAGGCGGCGCACTTCGCCGTGGCGCTCAGCCGCTTCACCACCGACCTGATGGCCTGGGGCGGCAGCGCCCACGGCTTCCTGGACCTCCCGGACGAGCTCTCCGGGATCTCCGCCGCGATGCCGCAGAAGAAGAACTTCCCGGTGCTGGAACGGATCCGCGGCCGCTGCGCGCTGGTGGCGGGCAGCGCGGCCGAACTGGCGGCGGCGCAGCGCAACACCCCGTACACCAACACCGTCGAGGTGTCCAAGGAGGCCGGCGCGCACCTGCGGGTGCAGACCGAGGCGCTGCGTTCGACGCTGCGGCTGGCGCTCGCCGTGGTCAAGGGGCTGGTGTTCCGCACCGACCGGATGCGGGCGGCCTGCGAGGGCGAGTTCCTCGGCGGCTTCACCCTGGCCAACCGGCTGACCCTGGACGAGGGCGTGCCGTGGCGGAGCGCGCAGGTGATCGCGGGCCGCTACATCAAGGCGGCGCTGGACAAGGGGCTGGCCCCGGCGGACGGGGACGCCGCGCTGCTGGCGGCCGTCGCGGCGGAGGCCGGGCACCGGCTGTCCGGGCCGCGGGCGCTGCTGGACGCGTCGCTGAGCGTCGACGCCGGGCTGCGCGCCAAGACCTCGGTCGGCTCGACCCACCCCGACCAGGTCCGCGCCACCCTCGCCGAACTCGCCGCCGAGCGGGAGCGCCTGGCGGAGGGCTGGGCGCAGCGGTCCGCGGTGGCGGGGGCGGCGGCCGAGCGGGTCGCGGCGCTCCTGGCGCCGTC
>NZ_MECK01000473.1 GCF_014596465.1 Streptomyces sp. CBMA123
CCGCGGCTGGGCGCTCCCCGGCGACGCCTACGCAGGCGCCGGGCGCGCGGAGGACGAGCCGGGCGCATCGGAGGCGCTGCCCGCGCACGTACGCGCCCTGGTGCTGGCCCGTCTGGGTGCACGTCCCGGGGACCTCGTCTGGTCGGTCGGCGCGGGCAGCGGCGCCCTCGCGGTGGAGGCGGCCCGGTTCGGCGCCGCCGTGGTCGCCGTCGAGGGCTCCCGCTCGGCCTGCGCCCGGCTCACCGTCAACGCCCGCCGCTACGGGGTCGAGGTGGAGACGGTGTACGGGAAGGGCCCCGAGGTGCTGGGCGGACTGCCGGAGCCGGACGCGGCCGTGGTGGAGTCCGGCGGCCTCGACGTGGTGCGGGCGGTGCTGGCCCGCAGGCCCGAGCGCTTCGTCGCCGTCGCCCGGACCTTCGCCGAGGCCGAGGAGATCCGCCGGGCCATCAGCGAGGCCGGGTACCGGGCGGATGGCGCGCTGCTGCAGTCGACCCCGCTGCGGGCCGCCGAGGAGGGCGGCGCGCTGACGCTCGGTGCGGGCGCGGGCGGCGCGCTGCTGCTCTGGGGTGAGCAGATCGTGTGAAGGCCTCGGGTGCGCGCCCGGGCCGCCGGGCGCACCGCGCGGTGATCCAGGTCGCATCCGGACACCGATTCGAGAGGTCACCGCGCCGGGCCGGTAGTGTGGCGTCCCAGGCGGCTGCAGCCGCCGACGACCCACCCGATTCGGTCGGTTTGTCACCTTTTTGACGTGGTGCAAGCCGGTTCCGCTCGGAGTGTGGGCAATTCGACGGGCCGCGTGCCGGACCTGGAGAATGCCGTAGGGTCCGGTGCGGTCGTGCCGGTTGCTCCGGGTTGTCGTTGATTCAGATGGTGCACCGCCCTCATCGGCGGTGCCCGGGCCGGGGTGCCGCAGCGCGCCGGAAGGACTAGGGCCGCAGCGCCACGGCGCGGCGGCCGCGTGTGTTGAGGGGCGGGTCGGTCCAGGCCCGGCCCGTGCGGATGGGCGCTGCGGTCGGTGATCGCGTCGCCGAGGGGCGCGGCAGCGGCCTGGAAGGAGCTTTGACAATGACCGATGGCGGCCACGTCCCGGGCGAGGGACTGCCGGAGCACCTGCACGCCGGGCCAGACCCGCTCGGCGGACCGGAGGGCGTCGCGGGCGTTGCACCCCTGCAGGGCGTCGCGACCGACGGCGGCGTGATCCCCAACCCGGCGGCGCCGGTGGGCGGCCTGCCCGGCGCGGGCATGATCCCGCCGCAGGGCCAGCCGAACTTCGCCGTCCCCGGCGTGCCGGCCCCGGCCGCCCCGGGTGACGGCTGGACCGTCGACCAGGGCGCCGCGCGCCCGGCGTTCCACTTCGTCGACCAGCCGGACGGGCTGGACGACGAGGACGACGTCCTGCTGATGCCCGGTCCGCAGGGCTCCTGGGGTGCCGAGCAGGCGCCGTTCGCGCAGCCGGACGGCGCCCCGGTCGAGCCGTCCTGGCCGCCGGTGGACCCGCCGGTGCTCGGCGGCGAGCACGTCCAGCAGCCGCCGCTGCACGCCGCCCCGGCGCAGCCCCAGCAGCCGATGACCCAGGCTCAG
>NZ_MECK01000474.1 GCF_014596465.1 Streptomyces sp. CBMA123
CACGCCCGCGCCGCTGCCGGCGGCGGCCGAGTGCGTGGCGGCGGTGGCGGCCGCCGTGTGCTGGAAGTGCAGCAGCGCGGGCGAGGCCGACGGGATCGGGACCATGGCGAGGCCGGCCAGGAGCCCCTCGGCGGGGAAGAGGTCCCGGCCGAGGCCGTCGCAGTTGACGCAGCCGCGGATGTGCCGGGCGATCCGCTTGCGCCAGACCGAGTTCGGGGTGCCGTCGAACCCGGCGGTGACCTCGGCGAGTTCGGGGCAGCGCGGGTAGGCGCCGAGGGCACGGACGACGACCCGGCCCGCCTCCAGCTGCTTCTTCATCCGCTGGACCCGGACGGCGGTGTGCTGCGCGGTCAGGTCGAGGGCCTCGGCGAGTTCGGCGCGGGTGAGTTCGCCGCCGGCCTCCAGCCACCACAGGGCGAGCAGCTCGCGGTCGTCCGGATCCAGCCAGCGGGTGGCTTCGGCCACCTCGCGCCGCTGGCCGGACAGGCCCAGGCGCAGGATGGTGAGGTCGGTGAAGTCGGCCCGGGGGTCGGGGACCTCCCAGCTCTCGTCCAGGCCCCCGACGGTGGGCTGCTGCTGCCCGGCGGCGTGACGGCGGCGGACCTGGTTCATGGTGATGGCGACCAGCCAGGACCGGAAGGACTCCGGGTCACGGAGCCCGTCCAGGCCGTCGAGGGCGCGGATCATGGTCTCCTGGGCGACGTCGTCCACGTCGGCGTGGCCGCGCAGGGCGCGGCCGGCCACGTTGTAGACGAGCGGCAGCCAGGCGGCGACCAAGGCCTCCTGGGCCTGCCGGTCACCTGCCTGCGCCGCGAGCACCAGGGTCGCCCCGGTCCTGTTCTGCACATCAGCGTTCATGGTCCGCACTCCGTCTTGCCGTGTTTCCGTCCGCCGCTGCCTCCTCGGAGACCCGTGGGGAGTGATCAGATAACAACAATGTGCGCGGAATCGGAAAATCGGACTGGCCTGTGGCCGGGGGTACCGGCCACAGGCGGGGCGCGAAGGCATGGGCGAGAAGGCGTGGGCGAGGAGGTGGGGGCGCGAAGGCGTGGGCGAGGAGGCGAGGCGGGGGCGGGCCCGATCAGGCCGGGGCGGCGAACACCTGGGTCCACCACGGACCGTCGGCACCCGTCCGCACGCCCACCCCGAGCTGCTTGAACGCGCAGTTCAGGATGTTGGCGCGGTGGCCCGGGCTGTTCATCCAGGACTCCATCACCGCCGCCGGGTCCTTCTGCCCCCGGGCGATGTTCTCGCCCCAGGTGCTCCAGCTGTAGCCGACCGCCTCGATCCGGTGGTCGGCGTGGTAGCCCTCCGGGCTGGCGTGGTCGAAGTAGTTGCGGTCGGCCATGTCGTCGCTGTGCGACTGGGCCGCACTGGCCAGCCGGGGCTCGGCGCTGACCGGGCCGCAACCGGCCTTGGCGCGCTCGGCGTTGACCAGGTCCACGACCTGCTGGGCGTACGAGGCGTTCGGTCCGCCGCCCGCCGGTGCCGCGGCGGCCCGCTGGGCGGCGACCGCGGCGCCGGTGGCAGTCGAGCGGGCGGCCGTCGGGCTCGGCTTCGCGGTGGCGGTGG
>NZ_MECK01000476.1 GCF_014596465.1 Streptomyces sp. CBMA123
CACCGCCGTCGCGGTGGGTGCCGTGGCGGTGCTCTGGCTGATCGTGGTCGGCCTGGCCGCGAGCGGCGCCGAGCGCGCCCACCGGCTGACCGAGGACCTGGCCGCCCAGCACCAGGAGACCCGGGCCGCGCTGGTCGCCGCCGGCACCGCCCGGCAGGCCGAGACGGCGGCCCAGGACCGGGCCGCCGCCGCGCTCACCGAACGGGACGCCGCCCGCGCCGAGCAGGTCCGGATGGAGGCCGACGTCACCGCCGTGCGCGCCGAGCTGGCCCGGCTGCGGACCGAGCTGGACGCCGAACGGGCCGAGGCCGTGGCGGAGCGGGAGCGGGTCGCCGCCGAGCGGGCCGAACTGGAGCGGATCCCCGAGGGCGTGCTGCCCGAGGTGGTGAAGAAGCTGCGTGGGGGCGCGTCCGTGGACAGCGCGCTGTCCACGCACCGCAAGCACCCCCAGTACGCGCTGCTGCGTGCCGTCGGTGAGGAGATCGGCCGCGGCGAGCGACTGCGGGCCGCCGCGCTCGCGGTCTGCGCGACCGCCGCCGGCCGGGTCCAGGCACTGGCCACGAGCATGCACGCCGAACTGCGCGAGATGCAGCACCGGCACGACGAGGAGGTCCTCGGCGACCTGCTGCGACTGGACCACTCGACCGCCCAGGCGGGCCGGATGGCGGACGGCATCGCGGTGCTCACCGGCGCCCGCTCCGGCCGTCGCTGGGCCAAGCCGATCGCGGTGGAGTCGGTGCTGCGCGGCGCGCTCGGCCGGATCGGCGCCTACCAGCGGGTGCGGCTGCACAACGCCAGCACGGCGGCGGTGGTCGGCTTCGCGGCCGAGGGCGTGATGCACGCGCTGGCCGAACTGCTGGACAACGCCACCAACTTCTCCGCCCCGCCGGCCGAGGTGCACGTCTACGTCGAGGAGGTGTCGGCCGGTCTGGCGGTCACCGTCGAGGACAGCGGCCTGGGCCTGGGCGACAGTTGGCTGCGCCGGGCCGAACGCGCCGTCTCCGCCGAGCCGCTGGACCTCGCCACGTTGTCCGCCGGTACCCGGCTGGGTCTCGCGGTGGTCGGCGTGCTGGCGCGCAAGCACGGGCTGCAGATCTCCTTCCGGCCGTCCGCACGCGGCGGCACCGGTGTGGTGATGCTGATCCCGCAGCAGTTGGTCACCCACGTGGCTCCGGCACCCGCCCAGGCGCCCACGCCCGTCGTGGAGTCCGTGCGCCCCGCGCTCACCCCCGCGCGCCCGGCGCCCACCTCGCTGCCACCCGCGCCCAGCACCTCCGTGACCAGCGCCTCCGTGGCCACCGTCTCCGCGCCCGGCGCCTCCGTGACCACCGCCGTGCCGAGCGCGCCCCCCGCCCCCCCCCCCCCCCCCCCCCCCCCCCCCCCCCCCCCCCCCCCCCCCCCCCCCCCCCCCCCCCTGCCCGGCACCCTCTACCGGCTGTTCTCCGAGGAGGAGAAGCAGCGGCTGATCGCCAACCTGGCGGGCTTCATCGCCAAGGTCTCGGCCGACCGCGAGGACATCGTGGAGCGGGCGATCGACAACTTCCGCA
>NZ_MECK01000477.1 GCF_014596465.1 Streptomyces sp. CBMA123
GACGAGCGTGGTCTTGCCGACGCCGAAGCCGCCCGCGATGACGATCTTCGCGGAGGTGGTGGCGCGGGTGGGGGCGGCCGCGTTAGAGCTTGCGAAGTCCACTGAGGACCCTTTCGAGCAGCGTGACATCGGGCGTTCCGCCCGACTCGCCCGCGGCGGCGGGCTGGTGGATGGCGACGAGACCGGCCTCGGCCAGGTCGGCCACGAGGATGCGGGCCACACCGAGCGGCACGCCGGCCAGTGCGGAGATCTCCGCGATGGACTTGACCTCACGGCAGAGGTTGACGATCCGCGCGTGCTCGGGCAGCAGCCCGGTGGTGCGCTCGGCCGAGCCCGTGGTCGAGATCAGGGCCTCGATCGCGAGCTGGTACCGGGGCCGGGTCCGGCCGCCGGTCATCGCGTACGGGCGGACCAGCGGCTGCTGCTCGTAGCCGTCGGACTGCTGCCCGCCGTAGCCGCTGCCGTACCCGTTGCCGTACGAGCCGGCGGGTGTCGAGGGCGGGGTCATGGGTCCTCCTTGTGCTGCAGCCTTGGGCAGCCGGTTCCAGCTGGGGCGATGCCAGCTGAGGCGGGATCAGCTGCCTGAGGGTAGCTGAGGGTGGTGCGCCGGGACCGGTCGGGTCGGACCCGGTGCGGGGTGGAACGGTGGGTGATCCGTGTCGGTTCCGGTCAGTGCAGGAGACTGCCCTGGAGTTCCGCGCGGAGTGCGGGGGTGAGGACGGCGCCGGCCCGGTCGACGAGCAGGGCCATCTCGTAGCCGACGAGGCCGATGTCGGAGTCGGGTGCGGCGAGGACGGCGAGGGCGGAGCCGTCACTGACGGCCATGAGGAAGAGGAAGCCGCGCTCCATCTCGACGACGGTCTGGTTGACCTCGCCGCCTTCGAAGATCCGGCTGGCGCCGGAGGTGAGGGAGGTGAGGCCGGAGGCGACGGCGGCGAGCTGGTCGGCGCGGTCGCGCGGGAAGCCTTCCGACATGCACAGCAGGAGGCCGTCCGCGGAGACCACCACGGTGTGGGACACCCCGGGGGTGTTGTCCACGAAGTTGGTGATCAGCCAGTTCAGGTTCTGTGCGGCCTGGCTCATCTGGTTCAACTCAACGCTCCTGGTGATCTGCGCCGTTGCCGTCGCTCCGGCCACCGAAACTATCGAATCCGGGCTGCTGGGCACCATGCTGGAAGCCCGGCTGGTTGGCGGCCTGCTCGGCCCCGGCCCGGCGGCCCTGCTGGATGCCGCGGCGCAGGTTGGTCAGCCGGCCGCGGACTTCCTCGGGGGCGCGGGAGACCTGGGGACCGGTCAGCGGGGAGGCCTCGGCGGTGCCGGAGACCAGGTTGGCCTGCGGGGTCCGCCGGGGGAGACCGGACATGGTGACACCGCTGGTCGACGGCTCGCGGACCTGCTCGGCCCGGCGCCAGCGCTCGTCGTTCGCGGACGGGCGCCAGGGCGCGTCACCCTGGCCCGGCTGGCCCGGCTGGCCCGGCTGGCCCGGCTGGCCCGGCTGGCCCGGCTGGCCCGGCTGGCCCTGCGGGGCCTGCTGCTGCGGG
>NZ_MECK01000478.1 GCF_014596465.1 Streptomyces sp. CBMA123
GGTGGGGGGAGGCCGACGCGGAGGAGACGCCGGTGGTGGCCGGTCCTTGTTGCGGTCCCGCCGGGTGTTGCGGCCCCGGTGAGCGCAGCACGGACGGGAGGACCAGGCACAGTGCTACTGCCGTGCAGGCCGCGGTCGCGCCCAAGGCGTACCGGCGGTGGCGGCGCCGGTCGGCGCGGCGGCGGATCTCCGCGGCGCGCAGGGCCGGGGCGGGCATCTGCGTGCCGAGCAGCCGCAGCCGGTCGGCGAGGGCGTCGTGGACGGGGTCAGACACGGAGCTTTCCTTCCTCGCTGGTCGGGGTTCTGTCGGCGAGCTTGGCCGCGAGCGCCGTCCGGCCGCGGGCGAGACGGCTCTTGACGGCGCTGACGCTGGCGCCGGTCTCGGCCGCGACCTGCTCGACGGAGAGGTCGCACATGTGGTGCAGGACCAGCGCGCCTCGCTGTGCCTCGGGCAGCTCGCGGAGCGCGCTGACCAGCATCAGGTGTTCTTCGGCGGGCGGCTCGACGACGGGCGGTTCCTGGCGGTGGTGGCGTCCGGCCAGGTGCAGGCCCCGGGCGAGACGCCGCCAGCGGGAGTACGCCAACCGCCGGGCCGTGGTCCGGATCCATGCCTCCGGGGCCTCGTCCGGGTCGAAGGTGCGCCTTCGGTCCCACGCGCGGATGAAGGCCTCCTGGACCACGTCCTGGGCTTCGGACCAGTTGCCGGTCAGCGCGTAGAGCTGCCCGGTCAGGCGGGAGAAGGACGCCGCGTAGAACGCGTCGAACTCCTGTGGCGTCATCAAGGGCCTCTCTTCCGGGGCTGTCCGTCAGCTCGCGGTACACGCGATGGCGGGGAAGCACCGCTCGGCCGTGGCGGTGGAGCCGTGCCTCCTGGGCGGAGCCTCCCGCCCTGTACGCACGAGCGCCGTCCCAGGGTCGCACCGGCGGCCTATGACCTGGATCACGCGCGGGGGTGCGACCTACCGGGCGTCAGGAGGCGTAGAGGGGTGCCGGCATCAACCGGACGCCCGCAGGAAAGGACACGGATTCATGCGCATCCGCCCGAGAATGCTCATCGCCGCCACCGCCACGGCCGCAGCCATCGCGACCGCGGGAGGCATGGCCACTGCCGCCACCGGCACCTCCACTCCCGCCCCCACGGCCACCCCCACGGCCCACGGCGAGCCCTCCGGTGCGCCCGCCCCCACGGCCACCCCCACGGCCCACGGCGAGCCCTCCGGTGCGCCCGCCCCCACGGCCACCGGCAGCGGCTCGACCGCCACCGCTGAGCCTGTCA
>NZ_MECK01000479.1 GCF_014596465.1 Streptomyces sp. CBMA123
GCGGCGCCGCCCGGGGGCGCGCTGGCGCCGCCGGCCGGCCGACATCGCGGCCTTCGGCCCGCTCCAGCGGGACCTGCTGCGCTCGGCGATCGAGGCCACCCGGGTCGGCGGCGTCGTCGGCTACGCGACCTGCTCGCCGCACCTCGCGGAGACCCGCGCGGTCGTCGACGACGTGCTGCGCGGCGAGGGCGGCCGGGTCGAGTGGATCGACGCGCGGCCGCTGCTGCCCGGTGTCCCGGCGCTCGGCGACGGGCCCGACGTGCAGCTGTGGCCGCACCTGCACGGGACGGACGCGATGTACCTGGCGCTGCTGCGGCGCACCGCCTGACGTGCAGGGCCTCTCGTCCGGATCGTGCCCCGGTGCGATCCGGACGAGAGGCCCAGGCCTGCCCCGTGCGGGAGGAGTGGCTCGCCCCGCCGCTTGCACCTCGGGCGGTGGCCGCGCGCGGGGCGTCCGCCCGAGGAGTTGACGCTGGTGCACCGGCTGGTCCGGTCGGTCCGGCTGGTCCGGTTGGTCCGGTCGACTGGGGGTGAACGGGGGTGCCTCGTTGGGGAGTTCCGGGCCGAGGTGTTCGGTTCGGGGGGCTCGGGGGGCTCCGGGGGTTCCGGGGGTTCGGGGGTGCCGGGGTTCGGGATCTCGGACGTTGCGGAGGTCTGGGTGGTCGGCTCGGAGCGGTCGCGCGGACGTTGACGCCGGAGCCGGTGCACTCGGCGGTGCGGGCCACCCGCTGAGCGGGCGGCGCCGTCACAGCCACCGGGGCGGCGGGCCGGGGCAGTTGGTGAGGAACGCGTGGGCCTGGGCGCGGAGGTGGTCGACCGGTGGGTCCTCGCAGATCGCCTCCATGCCGAGGGCGGTGCTGTGGCTCAGGTGGTGGTAGGACTGGTAGGCGAGGTACGGGCGGTGGTCGTCCAGGGGGTCCAGCCCTACGGTGAGGGTCGCGTAGAGGTCGTGCTCCTTCCCGGCGCCCGTGGTGCCCGTGCGGAAGAGCTGCCATTCGAACTCGTACGGTTCGGGTTCGGCGGGCAGGTCGAGGAGGGCCTGGGCGAGCCGGCGGACCTCGTCCGGGTCGGCGAAGGGAAGCGACTCCGAGCAGAACGGTGCGGCCGCCAACAGCTCCCAGTCGCTGCCGTTGTGGCGGATCGCCAGTTCCCACTCGCCGTGCTGGTCGAGCCATCGGCAACTCAGGATCGGATCCATGGTGGTCAACCTCCCTGTGGGGTCGGGCCGTTACGTTTTCTCCTCATCGTGGCACACCGGGCGGGCCGGGGTCGCGCGGTGTGACCCGTCCTCGGGCGGCTTGCCAGGCTTCCTGCAGCGGACGGTGGTCGAGCACGGTGATGTCGTGCTCGGTCGAGTCGGGCCTCGGCGGCGAGAGCGGCGCGGCCGGCCGGGGTGGGGGCGTACAGCTCGCCGCTGGGGTCGAGCAGGGAGGACACCTGGTCGCGGTCGGCCAGCGGGCCCCAGCGCAGGTGTGGCGCCTCGCAGACCAGGGTGAGGTGGATGCCGAACGGGATCTCCGGGTGGCGGCGCAGGAGCCGGAGCGCGTGCGGGGCGGCGTGACAGGGCGTCATCAGGCTGCAGGACGCGGCGATGTCCTGCTGGACCGCCTCGACGACGGCGAGGTTGACGGACTCGTCCAGGCCGAGGTCGTCGCAGGTGAGGAGCAGGAGGCGGGCGTCGGGTGGGTGGCCGAGGAGCCGGTTGGCGTGCGGGCCGTCCGGGGTGGGGGCCGAGGTGGACATGGGGGGCAGTCTTCACCCGGCGGCGGGGCGGGCGCGCGGGGATGACCGCCGCCCGGCCAGGCTCAGTCGGCGGTGGCGGTGGTGGGGACGGTAGTGGTGGGGGCGGGGTGCCAGGGGCGGTTGGGGCGGGTCTGGACGGGGGCCGAGGTGAGGCGCAGTCCGTACACCTCGTGGTCCGGTGCCGGAGAGGGGACCGGGCCGAGGTACTCGTGACCGGTCAGGTGGCACCAGGCGGGCAGGTCGAGCGGGGCGGCGGGGTCGGTGGTCTGGATGTGGACGACGGCGCCGGCCGGGAGGTGGGCGATCTGCGCGCGCAGACGGAGCAGGAGCTGGACGCAGAGCAGGCCGGTGCCGTCGACGGTGAGGTCGGCCTCGTCGGGTGCGGCGTCGTCGGGGGTGGTGTCGGTGGTCATCGGGGGGTCTCCTGGGTGATGCGCCAGAGGTGGCGGGGCAGTTCGCCCTCCTCGAACGGGTGGACCTCGGCGAGGTGCCAGCCCCCGGCGAGCCGGTCCACCAGCTCGCGGGGGAAGAAGTGGACGGCGAAGCCGCCGTGTTCCCAGATGTCGTCCCCGTGGCCGGTGCCGGCGCCGAAGTGGGCGTCGCCGGTGTGGCGGACGGTGTAGACGAAGGTGCCGCCCGGGCGCAGGACCCGGCGGACCTCGGCGACCAGCGCCGCGATCTCCTCGGTGCTGAGCGCCATGCAGAGCAGCATGTGGGCGAACACCGCGTCGACCGAGGCGTCGGGGAGGGGCAGCGGCGCGCGGACGTCGTGCACGAGGGTGCGGACCCGCTCGGCCAGGCCCTGCTCGACGGCGGCGCTGCGCAGCTGTTCCAGGCCGGCCGGGCTGAAGTCGGTGGCCAGCACGGTGAAGCCCGCACGGGCGAAGTGGAGGGCGTCGCGGCCGTGGCCGGCGCCGAGTTCGAGCACCTCGCGGGCGCCGGCGGCGGCGAAGGTCCGGGCGGCGTACTCGGCGGGGGCGGACGGCTGCTCGCCGTACATCGCGGGGTGGGCGTGGTACGTCCGCTGCCAGTGGGCGCGCTGGGCCTCGGCGAGGGCGGGCTCCCGGTGGGGCGCCGGGCCGGACGACGAGTCGGGCGTCGGGCCGGATGTCGGGCCGGGAGTGCGGGTCATGGTGGTGGGTGCCCTTCGCGGGGGTGCGCCGTGGTGCGGGTGGTGCAGGTGGTGTG
The DNA here is from genome assembly GCF_014596465.1 of Streptomyces sp. CBMA123. Taxonomy (GTDB): domain Bacteria; phylum Actinomycetota; class Actinomycetes; order Streptomycetales; family Streptomycetaceae; genus Kitasatospora. Next base: position 2,932 of record NZ_MECK01000479.1, read on the forward strand.
GGTGGGGCGGACAGGGCGGGTGGGGCGGGCGGTTCGGGTTCAGCCTAGGGCGCGTGGGGTGGGGCCGGTGGCCGGGGGGTGCGCCGGTGGGTGCCCGGGCGGGTGTCCGGGCAGCGCCCCGGGCAGGGCCCCGGTCACGGCCTCGGGATGTGCCGGTGTTCGGGGGCGGTGCCGCCCAGGCGGGTGAGCAGGGTGGACAGCTGGGTGAGGTCCTCGCTGCTCCACTGGTCGGGGGCGAAGTGGTCGGCGGCGACCTGCCGGGCGGTGTGCAGCATCTCGGCGAGCCGTTCGCGACCGGTCGGGGTGAGGGCGGCGTAGGCGACCCGGGCGTCACGGGCGGCGGCCTCGCGGGCGACCAGGCCGATCCGCTCCAGCGGGGCGAGACCTCGGGTGACGCCGGAGGCGGTGAGGCCGAGGGCCTCGGCGAGGTCGACCCGGCGCATCCGGCCGCCGGGGGCCTGGGCGAGGTGCAGCAGCAGGGTGAAATCGGACAGGCTCACGCCGTGCAGGCCGCTGAGGCTCGCGTCGAAGCGTTTGACCACGGCGGTCTGGGCGCGGACCAGGCGCAGGGCGGTGTCGAGCGGGTCCGGGCGGGGGGCGAGGGCGGGGTCGGTGGTGCGGGCGGTGGGGGGATCGGGGTTGGGATCGGGGTTGATCGGGCTTGTCATTGCCACCTCCTTGACTGCTCAAGTATAGGCATGGGCGGAGCCGTCAAGGAGGTGGCGGGGGAGGGGGGTCGGTCAGCCGGTGGCGTTGGCGGCGCGGCGCTGCCGCTTGCCGAGGGGCGCCTGGGAGAGGTCCTCGGCCTGGGAGCGGAGGTTCTTGTAGCCGTAACCGTGCTCGGTCAGCCAGGACTGCGCCGCCTCCTCGGCCCGCTCGGTGGCCGCCAGGATGTCCTCCTCGGCCTCGCCCTCGTCCAGGAAGCGGAAGGTGAAGGCGGCCCGCGCGGTGAGGTCGTAGCTGAGATGGCCCTCGCGGGTGAAGGCCGCGTGCAGGACGTCGTGCTCGGGCGCGGCGGCGAGGAGTTCGGCGCGCTGCTCGTCGGTCAGGGCGTCGAAGACGCCGCGCACCATGATGCGGAAGGTTCGGGTGGTCATGCCCCGACGATAGGCAGGAGGGCGTGCCGATCGCCAATGCGATTTCGGGGGTGGGGCGGCGGGTCGGTGGGCCGGTGTGTTGGCGGGTCGGCGGGGCGGCAGGCCGGTGTGTTGGCGGGTCGGGGCTGGGTGGTCAGGCCAGGCCAGGTCGGGTGGAGGCGCTTGCGCAGGTCCAGCGTGGCGAAGAGGCCGTCGCAGTAGCCGAGGTCGTGTCCGGTTTTGCCCCAGACCTCGGTGCCGTCCTGCAGCGGGATGGCCAGCAACCCCGCGCTGTAAGCAGGCCTTGCCCTTGTCCGGCCCCAACTGGCATTCACCGGAGTCCTGGTAGGGCAGCAGCTGCCCGGCGGCGTCGAGTGGCAGGGCGAGCAGGTCACGCAGCTGCTGCGGGGCAGGAGTTCGCCGTCGAGTAGGGCGCTCAGGAAGCGGTCCAGGCCGGCGGGGTGGAGACCATCGACTCGGGCCGTCACCAGGGGATCACGCCTGCGGCGGGATCCCCTGGTGGTGCGGGCGGGACGGGCGAGGCGGAACACGGTGGAGACTCCCTTCTGCGGCGACCCCGGTGGCCGCCGTCTCGGTGACTCCAAGACTGGTCGCCGACACCCCCTCCGCACATGTGCCGATCGGCATAAGGCGATCACCGAGTTCGGCGGCCGGCCCTGCCGATCGGCAGGGCCAGCGCGGGAGTTCAGGCCCCAGGCCTGGCCACGCCAGGCGAGGCCCTCGCCCGGCCTGGCCACGCCCTCGCCCGGCCTGGCCACGCCCTCGCCCAACCCCTGGCGGGCCCCCGCTACGCCCGGGCCGGCAGCCGGGTGCAGACCCTCCCGGCCGCCAGTGAAGCGGCCTCGGCACCCACCACCGCCAGCGTGAAGTCCGTGGTCAGCGCGTTGATGTCGGCGCTCTGCCGGACCAGGTAGTGGCTGCCCCCGGGCACCTCGTAGCGCGCCAGCTCGGGCACCACCTGCCGGGCGCGCAGCGCGTACTCCAGGGACTGGGCGGCGTTGGCCGCACTGTGGTCGGCGGTGCCGTGCACGATCAGCACCCGCCGCCCGGCGAGCTGGTCGACCCGGTCGCCGGTGGGCAGCCAGGGGGCGATCCCGGCCACCCCGGCCACGTTCGGGTGCCCCGCGCACCAGAACGCGGCCCGCCCGCCGAGCGAGTTGCCGATCAGCACCACCGGTGCGCCCGGGTACCGGCGGGCGAGCTCGTCGAGTGCCCAGCGGGTGTCGACCGCGGTATCGGCGTCGGCGCCGTTCCAGCCGCTGTAGCGGTAGCGCAGCAGGTGCACCGCGAGGCCGTGCGGGCGGCCGCGTTCGGTGAGTCCGGTGGCGAGCCCCCGCAGGCCCAGTTCGGCGATCCGCAGCGGTCCGCGCCGGCTGCGGAGGAACCCGCCGGGCAGCAGCAGGGCGACGCCGGAGACCGGGCCGTCGCCGTCGCCCTCCCACGGGGTGAGCTGTGCGGTGCGCGGGCGCTGGGCTCGGAACACGCCGGTCCTTCCTGGGGGCCGTCGGGGGACGGTGGTGCTGAAGTGGACACGCGGATTCTACGGTTCCGACGGCGGGTCACGGTGCGTCAGGAGCGACCACAGCACCCAGCCGGTGACGCGGGTGCGGGCGACCAGGACCTTCGCCCAGCGGGCGCCGAGCGGGGAGGTCCAGGTGTCCACCACCTCGACCCGGTCGCCGGAGCGGGCCAGCCCGATCACGGTGTCGCCGCCGAAGTGGTCGAGCCGGATGTTGGCGGCGTTCGCGGAGACCTCCCACCACCCGGCCCCGACCACGGGCGTCCGCTGTTCACCGGGGGTGACGGTCGCCGGGGCCAGCAGGATGGCGAGCGAGAGCGCCGCCGCCGTGGCCCGGCCGATCACCGCCACGACGGCCTCGGGGCCGCGCCGTGCCCGGGGCGTGCGGAAGCCGCACCGTGCCCGGGGCGTGCGGAAGCTGTGGGGAGCGCGGGGGTCATGTACAGCAGAACGAGTCGTCGGGTGTGTGCGAACGGTCGGGCGTGGATGCTCACCCGGTCGGGCGAGCGTGGCGGGCGGTACCGCTACGGGCCAAACTTGCTACCAGTGCCAACTGGCGCCGAACGAGACCGAGTTGGCCTAGCGCCGACGCCCCTGCTCGCCCTCGGGGCTCTGCGGCCCCCGCTCGCCCGCCCGGGCGCGGCCCGAGAGCAGCTCCTGCACGCTCGGGAGCTTCCGTCGCTGCTGCGCGGGCGGGTCGACCGGCTGCGGCCGGGGCTCCGGCGCCGGGCCGAGACCGGCCTTGGCGACCGCGTCGGCCAGGAAGTCCGAGGCCTGGCGGCGGGCGTTGTCCACGCTGCGCCGCAACTGCTCGGCGTCGCCGCGCAGCTTGTCGGCCTGACGGCTCAGCAGGTCGTTGCGCTGCTCGGCCTCGCTGAGCTGCCTGAGGCTGGCGGCGGCCCGGGCGGCGGACTCGCGTTCGAGCTGCTCGCCGCGGGCCCGGGCGTCGGCGAGGATCTGCTGCGCCGCGGACTCGGTGCGGGTCCGGATGTCGGTCACCTCCTGCTCGGCCTGGCGGCGGAGGAAGGCGGCCTCGGCCTCGAACCCCTCCCGGAGCCGGGTGACCTCCTCGCGGGCCCGGGCGAGCAGCGTGTCCGCCTCCTGGCGACGGGCCAGGACGTACCGGTCCTGTTCGGCGGCGGCATGGGCGGCATGGGCGGCGTGGGCGGCGTGGGCGTCGAGGACGGTGGGCCGGTGGCCATACGTGTCGGCCGCCCCGGCCGCCCACGCCGCCCCGGTCGGTCCGGCGATCCGGAGCAGCCGTTCGGCGACCTCGTCGGCGTCGGCCGGGCGGGCGGCCGGGTCCTTGGCGAGCAGGTCGAGGACGAGGGCGTCGAGCCCCGGCGGCACGGGTGGCCGCAGGTCGCCGGGGGCGGTTGGCCGGACCTCGGCGTGCTGGCGGATCAGCTCGTACAGCGTGCCGCGGAACGGGGGTCGCCCGGTGAGGAGTTCGTACAGCAGGCAGCCGAAGGCGTAGAGGTCGGATCGGGCGTCCAGGCTGCGGTTCTCGAAGCGTTCGGGGGCCATGTAGGCGGGCGTGCCGACGATCACGTTGGTGCTGGTGACGCCGTCGTCGACGTGGCCGCTGCGGGCGATGCCGAAGTCGACGACCTTGACCGCGCCGCTGGACTGGATCATCACGTTGGCCGGCTTGACGTCCCGGTGGACGACCCCGGCCCGGTGCGCGGTGGCCAGCGCCCGGGCGATCTGGACCGCCCAGGCCAGCGAACGGTCCAACTCCGGTACGCCGTCGGCCAGGTGGCGGCTGAGCGGGGCGCCGTCCAGCAGCTCCATGACCAGGAAGAACAGCGGGCGGTCGGCGGCCCGGTGCTGCCCGAAGTCGTGCACGGTGACGATCGAGGGGTGGTTGAGCGCGCCGGCCGTGGCCACCTCCCGGGCGAACCGGGCCGCGTCCTTGGGGGAGCCGCTGCCGCCGGGGAGCATCACCTTGACGGCGACGAGGCGTTGGATGCGCGCGTCGCGGGCCTTCCAGACCGCGCCGAAGGCGCCCTCGCCGATCTGCTCGACCAGTTCGTACCGTCCGTCGAGTACCTCGCCCGGCTGCATCCCCCGCCCCTTCCCGCGATCCGGTGCCCGCGGCCGGGCCCGCTTCAACCTACCCCGGGGGCACGGTGGCTGGTCATCCGCTGCGGTCGGCGGCCAGCTCCGCCAGGACGGCGTCGAGCAGGCCCGGGAGGCGGGTGTCGAGTTCGGTCCGGCGCAGGGTGACCAGCCGGGCCTTGCCGCTGGTGCGGACGGCGACCACGCCGGCCTCGCGCAGGAGCCGCCAGTGGTTGGAGAGGGTCGAGCGCGGGACGGCTATCCCCTCGGGGCTGCAGGTGGTCTCGCCGTCCTCGGCGAGGCGCCGGACGAGTTGCAGGCGGACCGGGTCGCCGAGGGCGTGCAGGACGGTGGCGAGGTCGAAGTCCTCGGGGTGGGGCTGGGGCAGGGTCCGCATCGGGTTCCTCGGGTGGGCTGCGGCCGGCTCTGGTGGCGGGCCCGGTGTGCTGTCTAGTATGACGCTTCGACAGTTCGGGAAAGTCGAACTGACCGTGGATCAGCCCCGGGCCGCCGACGGCGGGGCCGTTCGGAGAGGGAGGCCGGAGGATGAAGGTGCTGGCGACGCTGGCCCGGGTGTACGTGGACGATCTGGACACGGTGCTGCCCACGCTGCGCGAACTCACCGGCGAGCGCGAGGGATTGCGCTTCCCGTACGCCGGGGTCGAGGTCGCGCGGATCGGCGGCCTGCTGGTCGTCGCGGGGACGGAGGAGGCGCGGGCGCCCTTCCGCCGGGTGCAGAGCACCCTGCTGGTCGACGACCTGGACGGCCTCGGGGAGCTGCTGCGGATCCAGGGCGGCGAGCTGCTGGACGGCCCCAACGAGGTGCCGACCGGACGCAACGCCACCGCTCGGCACCCCGGCGGGGCGGTGTTCGAGTACGTCGAGTTCGTGCCGGACCGGCCGGTGTTCACGGCGGACTGACGGGCGTCGGGGAGCCGCCCGGTCGGCCCTCGGGCGGCGGGCGTGGCGACCGGCCTGCGACCGGCCTGCGACCGGCCTGCGGGCGGCGGGCGGCGGGCGTGGCGACCTCGGGCGGGCGGCTCGGCGGGGTGGCGGACGGCGCCCAGGGCCCCGATGCTGCCGGCCGGGCGGGTGGGGGAGGCGCTGTCCGGGCCGGCCGGGCTGGGCCGGGAATCGTAACGATCACGGGGGCGGGGCCTCCCATGTGCAGGGGCGGAAGGGGTTTTTCCTGCTCTTTGTTTAGGATCTTGCTTTGCTCTGCGACGATCCGATGATCGTCGCCCGATTGTGGTGGGCGGCGCTTCGCAGGGGAGAAACCGGCATGGCCGAGCGGCCCGAGGACAGCGTCGTCCGGCTGAGGACGAGGTGGCGCGCCAGGTTCGTCAGGGACAGGGAGACCTTGATGGTGGTCTTCGGCGGAGTCCTGGGAGCCATGTTCGCGAGCCTGGGCCTGGCGGTGCTGTTCGGCCCCGCCAACGGGTTCGGCGGCGCCAGCCTCGGCGTGATGGGCGCCCTCAGCATCCTCGGGATGCTGCCCTGCGGGGCGAGCTTCGTCTGGGCGCTGATCCACCCCCGGCGCGGGCTCCCCGCGGCGGCCGTCGGCACCGTGCTCGGGCTGGGCATCTTCCTCGGCTTCGCCGGGGACGGCGTCAACGACTCCTGGAAGGCCCCGCCGGACCACCCGTCCACCGTCCGCGCGGTCGGCAGCTGGACCAGCGGTGACCTGGTGGTGCGGGTCCGCCCGGACGAGGTGGTGGCGTACCGCCGCGGGGACGGGGCGGTCGCCTGGCAGTGGACGCCGCCGGGCTCCGACTCCGTGTGCACGATGAGCCGCGGGGTCGGGACCGGCGGCATCGGCGTGATCGGCCACTCGGCGCACGGAAAGCCCTGCGGGGCGGTGACCTCGCTGGACCTCACGGACGGCAAGCCGGGCTGGACCGCCACCGTGAACGCACCCGCCCGGGACGGTGACGGCGCGGATTCGGACCTCGTCGCGGTGGCGGGCACCGAGGCCGTGCTGCAGGGCACCGACGGCTGGCGGGCCGTACGGCTGACCGACGGCCGGGAGCTGTGGCGCGGCGAGCCCGACACCGGGTGCACGCCGCTGGAGGTCGCGGGCGGTGACCAGGACGTGGTGACGGCCGCCCAGTGCGGCGACGGGACGGCGGTCGTGCGCACCCTGGCCCCCGGGGACGGACAGGCTCGGACGCGGGCCGCCGTGCCGGCCGAGGGCGGGATCAAGAACTTCATGGTGGTGTCCGTCGACCCGCTCGCGGTCTGGGTCGACGCCCAGGCCGAGCGCGGCACCCACGCCGTGCTCAGCTTCGACCGGGCGGGCCGCCAGCGCGCCGCCATACCGGTCTCCGGCGACGAGTACGACCTGGACGTGATGCTCGGCGGCGTCCACGCCTTCGACGAGTTCAGCGCCCGGCCGCTGTTCGGCGGCATGGTCGTCGGAGACCTGTTCATCGTGCCCGGGGAGAAGCCCGGCGACGTCAGCATGAGCGGCGGCCTGCACCCGAGCCGCACGGCCACCGGCCGGCTGGTCGCCTACTCCCTGGCGGACGGCGGGAAGCGCTGGACGGCGGGCCTGGACGACCAGGTCACCGGCGTCCTGGCGGACGGCACCTCGGTCTGGGCGATGACCCGCGACAAACTGACCCGGATCGACGCCGCGACCGGCCGGCAGAGCCGCGAGCTGGACGTCAACGACACCGCCTCGCTCTACCCGGTGGACCTCTCGGTGGCGGGCCGGGAGCACTTCACGGTGGTCGCGGAGGACGGCACCCGGGACGAGCCGCCGGTCCGCGGGATGAGCTGAGGGCCGTCCGGGCGGATCGAGCAAGCTCCTGCGTGCGGCGCTGCGGGCGAACGGCGCGTGCGGGGGAGGGCCGGGCCTTCGGGGGCTCCACCGGCCTCCTTGTCCTCCGCAGGACAGGCGTGCGTACCGGTCCTACGGTGGAACCGGGTAGCCGCTCTTTGCCGAATGAGTGTCCATGTCGGTTCTTGTCGGCGAGTCTTCCGGCACCGGCTTCGTCCCACCCGGCGAAGCGCAGCCTCGTTTCCCAGGAGGGGTCATGGCTACTGGGACAGTCAAGTGGTTCAACGCCGAGAAGGGCTTCGGGTTCATCGAGCAGGACGGCGGCGGTCCGGACGTGTTCGTGCACTACTCGAACATCGACAGCTCGGGCTTCCGTGAACTGGTGGAAGGCCAGAGGGTCGAGTTCGACGTGACCCAGGGCCAGAAGGGACCGCAGGCCGAACGCGTCCGCCTCGCAGGGTGACGGTCGGCCCGGGCCCGCCCTGGGCCGGAGCCAGGCGCGCCCGGGCCCGCCCGGGCCGACACGCGGGAGGACACGATGAGCGTTCGGCACACCCTGAACATCATGGACTGGCACGACGACGGCTCCTCCACCTGGCTGCGCTGGGTAGTCAGCGCAGACCAGATGAGGATGGTCCGGGATCTCCTCGACCGGGCGCCGGACGCGGAGGGCGTCGTGACCCCGGAACAGGCGGACCAGGCACGCACGGCCACTGATCGGTGGGTGACGTGGGTGGAACAGGACTGGTCGCCCCCAGGGTGACGTCACACCGGAGCCTCAGGCGGTGAAGCGGGGGAGAAGCATGTCCTCCCCGAATCCGGCCGGCGCCCCGGCTTCTCCACGTCGACAACCACCAGAACCTCCCCTACGGCGAGCGCAGGAAGGCTCCCGTACGACGAGTCCACCGAGGGCCTCGACCTCCCCTCCGTCACCTCCTCCTGGCTCGGCCACTGGGAGCCGGACCTCTTCGACTCGCTGATCTGACCGACCCGACCGCTTGTGTCAGGCTGGTGGGGGAGCACCGCCGAGCTCGGGAGGCTCGTGATGGCCGAGATCAGGGTGAACGGGGTCTCACTGCACTACGAGGCCCGTGGTGAGGGCCCCGGTGTCGTCCTGGTGCACGGCTCGTGGACCGACGGCGACTCCTGGTCCCGGGTGATGCCGGGCCTGGCGGAGTCCACCACCGTCGTCGCCTACGACCGGCGCGGGCACAGCCGCAGCGAGGACCCGCTCACCCAGGGCTCGGTGTACGAGGACGCGGCCGACCTGGCGGGGCTGGTCCAGGGGCTCGGACTGGCACCCGCCTTCGTCTGCGGCAACTCGTACGGGGCACTGGTCACGCTGCGGCTCGCCTCCGCCCGGCCGGACCTGCTCCGCGGCGTCGCCGTGCACGAGCCGCCCGCCACCGGCCTGCTGCTGACCGACCCGGAGCTGCGGCCGGTCGGCACCGCGCTCGCCGGGCGCGTGGAGGCCGTCCGGGAGCTGCTGGAGCAGGCGGAGTCGGCCGCGGCGGCGGAGCTGTTCGTCGAGACGGTCGCCTACGGGCCGGGGGCGTGGGCCCAGCTGCCCGCGCCGGTGCGGCACACCTTCATCCGCAACGCGCCGACCTACCTGGACGAGCTGCGGGATCCGGACGCGCTGGACCTGGACCTCACCGCGCTCGCCCGCTTCAACGAGCCCGCGCTGCTCACCCAGAGCGATGACAGCCCGCCGATGTACGGCGAGGTGCTGGACCTCATCGACCTCGCGCTGCCGAAGGCGGAACGGCACCTGTACGCGGGCGCCGGTCACGCCCCGCACCTGTCGCAGCCGGAGGAGTGGGTGCGGGTGGTGCTCCCGCGCGCGCTGGTGTGACCGGTGCGGGTGTGACCGGTGCTGGTGTGACCTGCGTGGGTGTGACCGGCGCTGGTGTGGACGGTGCTGGTGTGGACGGTGCTGGTGTGGACGGTGCTGGTGTGGACGGTGCGCGTCGGTCTGGTCGGCAGCGTCCCGCACCCCGGGTGAATCGTCCGCCTTTGGGGTGGTGACGATTCGGCCCTGGTCGAATCCCCGCCCGCCCGCTCGCCCTCCAAGTCGCCCTGGGCACAAGCTACTTCCGTGACCGCGTCAGGACGGACGCGGTGCGAACGGAAGGACGAACATGACGAGCACGCGCGGCCGCGTCGCCGCCCTGCTGGGCGCCGTCGCGGTGGTCGCCGGCACCACCCTCGCCGGCCCGGCCGCCGCGGCGCCGGCCGAACCGCAGCACCGGCACGGCGGCGGGATCACCGGGCAGGCACCCTGCCGGAATGCGCCCGAATTCACCTGCGGGACCCTCACCGTGCCACTCGACCACAGCGGCTCCACCCCCGGCACCCTCCAGCTCGACGTGGCGATGACCGGCAACGCCGACGCCCCCAAGGGCGACCTGCTCTTCCTGGCCGGCGGCCCCGGGCAGCCCGGCGTACCGCTGATGCGCCGGATCGCGAGCAAGCTGACGCCCGTGCTGAAGGACTACCGCCTGGTCATGTACGACCAGCGCGGCACCGGCCAACGGGCCCTGCAGTGCCCCGGCCTCCAGGAGGACATGGGCTCCTCCGACCTCGCCCTGCCCCGTCGGCAGTCCATCGCCGACTGCGCCACCGCCCTCGGCCCGAACGCCCGCTACTACAGCAGCGAGGACACCGTCGGCGACATCGACCTGCTGCGCCAGGCCCTGGGTGACCACCGGCTGACCCTCGACGGCGTCTCCTACGGCACCTTCGTCGCCGAACGCTACGCCCTCGCCCACCCGGCGCACGTGGCCCGGCTGGTCCTCGACTCGGTTGTGCCGCAGGGCGGTTACGACCCGATGGACCTCGCCGCGCTGCCCGCCACCGCGCGAGTCCTGCGCAGCGCCTGCCAGGCCACCGGCTGCACCACCGACCCGGCCGCCGACCTGGCCACCACCGTGCGGAAGTACGGCGACGGGGCACAGATCCTGGACGCGCTCACCAGCTACGAGTTCACCGACCCGAACTACGGCGGGGTGCCGGAAGCCCTGCACGCGGCGGCCGGCGGGCAACCGGAGAAGCTCCAGGCCTTCATCGACGACGTGCACAAGGGCGACGCCGCCCCGGCCGAATTGCTCAGCCAGGGCCTGCACGCCGCCACCCTGTGCGCCGACGGGCGCTACCCGTGGGGCACCTCGGACACCCCGGTCGAGGGCCGGGCGGCCGCACTGGCGGAGACCCGGCAGGACCTGACCGCCGACCAGACCTGGCCGTACGACCCGGCGACCGCGACCGGACTGGGCTCCCTGCTGGTCTGCCTGGACTGGCCGCGCGAGCAGGTACCGCCGCTGCCGTCGGAGCACCGCAAGCTGCCCGATGTGCCGGTGCTGCTGCTCGGCGGCGACCGGGACCTCTCCACCCCCTACGAATGGCTCTACCAGCAGGCGAAGTCGACGCACGACCCGCAGATCGTGATCGTCCCGGGCGCGGCGCACTCGGTGCAGACCCGGGCGGCCGACCCGGCCGGGCGGCAGGCGGTCTACGACTTCCTGTCGAAGTGACGTGAGGCCGGTGACGGTCCGCTCCGCGCAGGGGAGGGAGCGGCCCGTCACCGGCTCAGCGCTCGGTCGCGCCCCAGCCGTCGTCGGGCAGGGCGGGGTCGGGCTCGGGGCAGTCGACGTGGTCGTAGCCCCACAGGCCCACCTTGTGCAACAGCCAGTCCGCCAAGGGCGGTTGGTCCCGGTCGAGTCGGTCGACCAGGACGAACCCGACCCGGACATCCTCGGCCGGCGCGACCTCCAGGGTCCGCTGGCCGGGGATGTTCTCGTATGTCACGGTCTCCCAGGAGCAGCCGGCGGCGGTGAGTGCGGCGGTCAGCTCGGACTCGCTGACCTTGGTGTCGATGGTATCCAACTCGCCGTACGGCTGCGGGAGTTCGAGTTCACCGTGCCAGGCCGGCAGGGAGAACGAGCGGAGTCGGCGGCAGCGGCAGAACACCGTCCAGGCGTCGCCCCAGCCGAAGGCGTGCGGCCAGCGCGACTCTTTGTGGATCCGCCCGCAGTCCCACGGATCGCCGTAGCGGGAGGCGAGTTCGGGCAGCGAGGCGTCGTACCGCAGATCGCCGTACCCGCCGGTGACGGCGAGGTCCGCGAGCAGACGTGGAAAGGTCATCGCTACAGGCACCCGCGCACCGCCTCGATCAGCCGGTTGGCGCGGGAGTCGCCGTGGCCGATCATCCGGTTGGCGACATAGCCGAAGCCGACGCCGAACTCGTCGTCACCGAAGGCGAACTGGCCGCCCGCGCCGTCGTTGCCGAAGCTGCGCGCACCGAGCAGCGGGCGGAACGCGGGGGAGTCGAGCAGCAGGCCGGAACCCCAGCGGGCGCCCATGTCGAAGCCCAGGAAGCCCTGGCCGGAGGAGAGTTCGCGCACCGCGTCGCTCACCGTCTCGGTGGAGAGCAGTCGGGGCCCGCCGTCCAGGCCGGTGGCCGCGGCCGCGTACAGGCCGGCCAGGCCGGTGGCGGAGGCGACGGCGCCCGCGCCGGGCAGCTCGATCGCGTGCAGGGCCGGGTCGTTCCAGCCGTGCGGCACGTCCAGGCCGGGGAAGACCAGGGCGCCGTTCATGGTGACGATCCGGGTGAGCAGGTGCTCCGGGCCGGGCATCGGACGGCGGCCCTCGGCCTCCACCAGCCGGGCCAGCCGCGGGTGTTCGCTCTCCGGCAGGCCGATCCACAGCGGCAGGCCGAGCGGCCCGGCGATCTCCTCGCGCAGGAACGCGCCCGGGGTCAGCCCGGTGATCCGGCGGATCACCTCGCCGACCGCGAAGCCGAACACATGGCCGTGGTACTCGTACGTCGTTCCCGGCTCCCAGAGCGGCTGCTGCTGCTCGATCGCCCGGACCACCGGCTGCCAGGCGGCGATCTCCTCGAAGGGGAGCACCGCGTCCAGGGCGGGGAGGCCGGCCCGGTGGCCGAGGATCATCCGGGTGGTGACGGCCTGCTTGCCGTGGCGGGCGAACTCGGGCCAGTAGCGGGCGATCGGGGCGTCCAGGTCGAGCCGGCCCCGCTGGGCGAGCAGCAGGGCGCTGATGCTCACCGCGCCCTTGGCACAGGAGAACACCGGGACGACGGTGTCCTGCGTCCAGGCCCGGCCGGTGTGCTGGTCGGCGGTGCCGCCCCACAGCTCGACCACCTTGCGGCCGCCGACGAAGACCGTGACGGCGGAGCCGAGTTCGGGGAACTCGGCGAAGTTCCCCGCGAAGGCGTCCGCGACGGCGCCGTAACCGTCGTCGGCCCAGCCCTGGTACTGCTGCATCGGTGGTGCCCCGTTCTGCTCGCCTGGCGACTGCCAAGATCATCGACCGGACCACGGTACGGGGTCGCGGCGGCCGTGACGAAGGGATTTCACCGGGTTGGGGAGAATGGGGTGGGTGTGACGGACACGCCAGTGAACGCAGAGGGGACCGGGGTGGAGCTGACGGGGCCGACCGAGCTGACGGAGCTGGCGGATCTGACGGAGCTGACCGCGCTGTGGGAGCGGCGCTGGCCGGGCAGCCCACCGGTGGGGCACGAGATCGACGGCTCGGCCCGGGACGTCTGGGTGCGCTTCCACAGCCTGCCCGGATCCAAGCGCTACCCGGGCGACGAGCGCGAGTACGCGATCGTACTGGAGCGCCAGAACACCCTTCTGGACGAGCTGTTCGCCGGTTCGCAGGTGTACGTGCTCACGCCGGAGTGGACCACCGAGCCTGGGGCCCCGTCGGGGCGCCCGGGCGCCCGGCTCTGGCGGAGCTGGCTGCAGAACGACGATCCCGACCCGGAGTTCCGCACCCACTGCCACGTCTTCGCCGAGCGGTTGGCGTGGCGGCGCGGACGCCTCGACGAGCTGCTGCGCCGGGTCGCGGACGACGAGGTGGCCGGGGTGATCATCACGGACACCGGCCTGCTGCGGCTGCATCACCCGTACGACGGCGGCGCCGACGTCTTCCTCGCCTCCACGGAGGAGCGGGACCGGCTGCGCGAGCGGCACGCCGACTGGCTGTCCTCGCACCCGCAGGGATACTGAGACCCTGTCGCCCTCAGTCGACGACCGGGTCGTACAGCGGCAGGAAGTTGACCACGGCCTCCTCGTAGGGGTGAACGGCGCGTACGGCCTTCAGGACGGCGGCGGCCTGCTCGTGGTCGCAGAAGGACTCCACTCGGTACTCGTCCGCCCGCTGCACCTCGCCGGGCGTGCCCAGGTGCGGTCGGGCGGCGGGGGAGGGGAGCCAGCTGCCGGTGATCCGCCAGGCGCTGGTGCAGCGGGCGTACTCGCCGGCCCGGCCCGCGCCGGCGGCGTGGAGGGCGTCGACGACCTGCTCGACGTGGCTCTCGGGGACGGATATCTCGATCTTCAGGCGGGTCATGCCGGGACTCTATTGCTGTGACCGGCAAGGTTCACCGGGTTGGCGGCTGTCTCGCTGCCCTGGGAGCGGGTCGAGTCCCATCTGTTGGGCGGTAACAGTCCTGAGGAAAATGGATTGCCTTGGAACGGCGGCCCACCGTTGGCTCGGCAGCATGACTGAACTGCGTACCGATCGCCTCATCCTCCGTCGATGGCAGGTCTCTGACCTTGAACCGTGGGCGGCGATGAATGCCGATCCCGAGGTCCGGGAGCACTTGGGTGACCTGCTGACCCGTGAACAGAGCGATGCCTCCGTGGCAAAGTTCCAGAGAGCGTTCGACGAGCGAGGCTACGGGTGGTGGGCGGTCGAGGTCTTGGCGACTGGCGAGTTCATCGGCTTCGCAGGCTTGGACCAGGTGGATGACGACATGTCGTTCACGGGGGTGGAGATCGGTTGGAGGCTCGCTCGTTCAGCCTGGGGTCAGGGCTACGCTACCGAGGCCGCCGAGGTGGTCCTTGTCCTTCGGCTTCGAGGCCCTTGGACTCCCCGAAATCCTGGCGGTAACGACAGCCACCAACCTCCGTTCCCAGGCGGTCATGCGCCGGATCGGCATGACGCGAGATCCCGCTGACGACTTCGACGACCCCACCGCGCCTGAGGGGCCGTTGCGTCGGAATGTGCTGTACCGGATCGCCCGGGGTACGAACTGTGACGCTCCGCCCGCGGTCGCCTGATCACGCGGTGAGAGCCGGTCTGCCGCCCCAGCGGAGGCCCTTCTCGCTGCGGATGCGGATGCGGGCGCGTTCGCGGCGCTGGGCGGCGAGAACGTCGGGGGGCGGGCGTTGGCGTTGCGCCACCGCAGATAGGCGTGCAGCGCACGGGTTGAACCAGGGTGACGGCGCGGGTGGTGGTGGCGGGTCATGTCGGTTCCCTCGGTCGGTGGTGATCCAACCGTCGCGGAACCGGGCCTTGGTGGGCGTCCTGCTCGGGTAGTGCGGTGGGCGGTGGCCTCCCTCGGGCGGGGGAGACGCGGAGGGGGAAGTCGGCCGGGCCGACTTCCCCCTCCGGGTGTCGCGGTGGTCAGGCGGTGAAGCGGGGGTCGCGGGCTTCGATGGCTTGGATGAAGGCGGTCCATTCGGCCTGGTCGAAGGCGAGGTGGGGGCGGTTCGGGTTCTTGTCGTCGCCGACCCAGACGTCCCCGTTGTCGAAGCGGGCAATGACCACGCAGTTGCCATTGGAATCGCCGGAGAAAGGGGACTTGACCCAGGCGGCGGAGGCGGGGTCGTGGTCATAGGGGTCAGGCCGGTCGCGCATCGGGGCCTCCGGGTGGTTAGGCCGTGAAGCGGGGGTCGCGGGCTTCGATGGCTTGGATGAAGGCGGTCCATTCGGCCTGGTCGAAAGCAAGGTGGGGGCGGTGGGGGTTCTTGTCGTCGCCGACCCAGACGTCCCCGTTGTCGAAGCGCGCGATGACCACGCAACTGCCGTTGTCGTCCCCGGAGAAGGGGGACTTGACCCAGGCGGCAGAGGCGGGATCGTGGTTGTAGGGGTCGCGCTTTTCGTTCACGTCAACTCTTCCAACTTGCGTTCAAGGGTTGTGATGGTGGCCTCCGGAGACAGCGCGCACCGCTTGACGCGGGCAAATGCCCGTTCGGCTCGTTTCACGTCACGTCCCGTTCTACGCGGGAGCATACCGCCGACCGCTTCGACGAAGACGAAGCCCTCATCGGGGTTATCAGGAAAGCGCATGAGGACGAGTCCGGAGTTGAGAATGCCTTGCCGACCAGCGCTCAGGGGAACCATGCGGACCGTGACGTTGGGGAGCTGAGCGACCTTGATGGTGTGGCGAATCTGCTCGGCCAGTACCTGCTGATCGCCGGCCACCAGAAGCGTCACCTCGCCGAAGTATGCCTCGAAGTTGAGCGCCGACTCCTCGGTCAGCCTGCGTTGGCGCAGCACACGGACCTCAGCAGCGGTCTCGATCTGCTCCTCGTTGGGTGCGCTCAGGCCAGCCGCGATCATTTCCTTCGCGTAGCCCTCGGTCTGGAGAAGCCCGGGGAACGCTGACGGGAAGTACTCCTGCATGTGTGAGGCGTCGGACTCCAATGCGAGGTACTCGGCGAATGCGGCGGTGATCGAGTCGGCGAAGTCAAGGTTGCGCCACCACTGCCTGGTTGGTCCGTCGCTGAGCAGGCTCTCGAAGTCCTCGCGTTCCTGGCCCTCGATGCCGTAGTGGTCAAGCAGCGCCTTAAGGTCGGCCGCGCTGATCTGCTGGTGGGCACGCTCAATTCTGCTGAGGCGAGCGGCGTTCCAACCCTTCAGGCCCGCCGTTACCTCGGTCAAGGTCTTGTTGTTGTACAGCCGCCAGTTGCGCAGCTCGTCACCGAGGCGGATCTGCCTGATCGCTGACAGGTCCTTGCTCAAGTGGGGCCCCTCCCTGTGAGTGTGGGTCCAGTCTCATCATGATGCGCGGGTGACTCAACTCGTTTCAAGATCCACGGATTTGTTATTCCGTTCGGGTTGCAGGTTCGAATTGCGATGCTCCACACTCAACGTGACCGCACGAACACGCCACTGAAGGTGTGGGGTGACTCATGTCCACCTTGCGTAACCCGGTCCTCCGAACGTGGGAGACCGCCCTCACCGAGCACTCGACCTCGGTCCGTACCGCTCGCCGCCTGATCCGCGAGCAGCTGACCTCCTGGGGCTGGGGCGGCGACCCCGTCGATGACCTCGTCCTGATCGCCTCCGAGCTCGTCACCAACGCCGTGGTCCACGCCTGCCAGGGGTACGGCGAAATCCGGCTCTACCTCCAGGAGTTCGACGGCGACTGCCGCCTCGAAGTCTGGGACCCGCGCGGCGACCTCCACCTCCGCCGGCCCCGCCCGCGCTGCTTCGGCGAGGGCGGCCGGGGCATCGAACTCGTCCGCCGACTGGCCTTCGACTTCGGCGTCATCGCCCGCCGCGACGCGGGCAAGCGGGTCTGGGTGCGCGTCCTGCTCGACCCGACCGACGACCTTCCCTCGCCCGGGAGTTGATCCCCATCAAGCTCGCCCCCACGGCTGCGATCACCGTCGCCAGCCTTGCCATCGCCTGCTTCGCCTCGGACCTCGTCCCTCCGCGCGAGCCGGCCACCGCCGACGTCGTCTGGTGGACCACTCTGGCCGCCGCCCTGATGACCGGCATCAACCGCCACAACGGCCCGACCGACGACGACGATTGATCCGAGGCGACTTCCCATGCCCGACCTGCACCCCGCCGCGATCGCCTTCCGCGACCCGGCCGCCCTGCTGGCCCGCTGCGAGATCGGCGGTGTCCGGCGCCTCTACGGCGACCCCGGCTACGAGTCCGGTGCCGCGCTCCCGGCCGGTGACTGGGCCCCGCCGCCCGAGGGGCTCCCGGCCCAGTACGCGCCCTGCGCCTTCACCCTGGACAGCGGCCTGGTGGAGTTCTTCCGCCTCCCCGGTACCGTCACCAGCCGGCACGCGCTCGCCGCCCTGGTCGGCGAGTTGGGCGATCCCCATCCCGTCCGGCTCCCCGTGACCGACGATCCGCCGGGTGAGCCCGTCACCCACCGCCTGCCGGAGAACGGCCTGCGTCCCGGCCTGCACATCGACAGCCACCAGAACCTGCTGTACGCCGAGCGCGAGTTCGCGCGCCGTAGGCTCTGCGTCAACTTCGGCCCCGGCGACCGCCACCTCCTGCTCGCGACCCGCGACATCAAGTCCATCTGCCGGACTGTGCGCGACCGTTACGAAAGCCACCGCCCGCACACCGACGACCTCCGTCTCTACCTCGGTGAGCGGAAGCAGCTGAGCCTCCTACGCATCCGCATCTCCCCGGGCGAGGGCTGGTTCGCGCCGACCGCCGTGCTCCCGTACGACGAGTCCACGGAGGGGCAGTTGCTGCCGTCCGCCACGGCCTCGTGGCTCGGGCACTGGGAGCGCGGACTCTTCGACCCGCTGATCTGAGCATCTGATCCGAGCATCAGTCACTCTCCGTGCGCAGTTCCCACGGCGGGGCGGGCCCGGGCCGTACGGGTGCGCAACTTGGAGCTCGTCGCGACTGTGGGGCGTGAGTGGAGTGCTGTGCGCCCCTTTTCGCGCCGCAGGGTCGGCAGCGAGTGCGGACCCTGCGGTCCGCGCCCGCCCCCGGGGTCTGGCGGGCAGTCGGCCTGGGCAGGCTCGGGCGGACACGTCTAGCCAGGGAGCTGCTGATATGACCGCTGTGCACGAATCCGTTCTCGACGCGATCGGCGGCACGCCGCTGATCCGCCTCGCCCGGCTCGGCGCCGGGATCGCCACGCCGATCTACGCCAAGGCCGAGTTCCTCAACATCGGCGGCAGCGTCAAGGACCGCGCGGCGCTGTCGATGGTGCTGGCCGCCGAGCGGGACGGCCTGTTGAAGCCGGGCGGGACCATCATCGAGGCGACGTCCGGCAACACCGGGATCGGGCTGGCCATCGTCGGCCGGCAGCGCGGGTACCGGGTGATCGCCGGGGTGTCCGACAAGGCGGCGCCGGAGAAGGCGGACATCCTGCGGGCGTACGGGGCCGAGGTGGTCTTCGCGCCGACGGCCGTGCCGCAGGAGGACCCGGAGCACCTGTTCAACGCCGTGCGGCGGCTGACCGCGGAGATCCCCGGCGCCTGGCTCGCCAACCAGTACGACAACCCGGCCAATCCCGACGCCCACGTCCGGACCACCGGCCCGGAGCTCTGGGAGCAGACCGGCGGCCGGTTGACCCACTTCGTCGCGGGCGTCGGCACCAGCGGCACCATCACCGGCACCGGCGGGTACCTGAAGCAGGTGTCCGGCGGGGCCGTGACCGTGGTCGGCGCGGACCCGGAGCCCTCGTCCTACGGCGGCGGGGACGGCAGCCCGTGGTTCGTCGAGAGCATCGGCCACTTCCTCCACCCCGAGACGGTCGAGGACCGCTGGCCGCAGGTCTACCGCTCGGAGGTGATCGACTCCTTCGAGCGGATCCCGGACCGCGAGTCGTTCCTGACGGCCCGCCGGCTCGCCCGTGAGGAGGGCATCCTGGCCGGCCCGTCCTCCGGCACGGCGGTCGCGGCGGCGCTGCGGCTGGCGCGCCGGCTCGGGCCGGACGACCTGGTCGTGGTGCTGCTGCCGGACTCGGGCCGCTCGTACCTGTCCAAGGTGCACAGCGACGCCTGCATGCGGGAGTGGGGCTTCCTGGAGGAGGCGGGGGAGACGGCGCTGCGCACCGCCCTGGAGGCGGCCGGTCCGCTGGTGGTGGTCGGCGCGGACCTGACCGTCGGCGAGGCGCTGGAGATGCTGCGGGCCGCGCCGGGCGGGGTCGCCCCGGCGGTGCTGGCGCGGGCGGCGCGCCCGTACGGGGTGAGCGCGTTGGAGGTGGTGGGCTCGGTGTCCCGGGAGGTGCTGGCGGCGGCGCTGGCCGACGGCGGGGTCAAGCCGGACGGCCCGGTGCGCCCGCTGCTGGGGCCGGACCTGCCGACGGTGGGGGTCGGGCAGTCGGTCGCCGAGGCGCGGGCGGCGCTGGCGGGCGGGCGCCCGGCGGTGGCGGTGCTGGTGGACGGCCTGGTGGCCGGGGTGCTGTCGCGGGACGCCCTGGGCTGACTTCCCGATGCGGGGCGTCCGGAGCTGACTCCCCGATGGGGGACGTTCTGGGCTAACTCCCCGTCGCGGGCGCCAGGATGGCGAGGATGACCCGGTCCAGGGTGCGGTCGAAGGCCTGGTCCGGGTCGGCGGGCGGGCCGGCGGTGGCGAAGGCCTGGGCGAGGTTGGGGTAGGCGCCGCTCATCGCCGCCTGGGTGAGGTAACCGACCATCTCCGCCTGCCACTTGGCGCCTGCGGCGGCCGTCCGCTCGTACTGGGCGAACTGGCAGATGAAGCCGTTGAACATCGCCATCGCCTCCATCCGGGTGCCGCCCGGCAGGCCGGTGGGGGCGGTGACGGCGAGGAAGTGGTCGGTGTAGCGCAGGGCGTTGGGGCCGATGCCGGGGCGGGCGATGACCAGGCCGGGCAGCCACGGGTGGCGGCGGAAGAGGGTGAGCTGCTCGTGGGCCAGGCTCGCGAGGTCGGCCCGGACGTCGCCGCTGGGCGCGGGGGGTAGCCGGTACTCGCCGCAGGCGGCGTCGAGCATCAGGTCGAGCAGGTGCTCCTTCTTCGGCACGTAGTTGTAGAGCGACATGGTGCCCGCGCCGAGCGCGGCCGCGACCCGGCGCATCGAGACGGCGTCCAGGCCCTCGGCGTCGGCGATCGCGATGGCGGCCGCGGCGATCGAGTCGCGGCTGTGGGCCGGCCGGGGGCCGCGGCCGGTGCGCTCGGGGCGCAGCCAGATCAGTTCGGGGGCCTCGGGGGGCACCGGCTTCTGGGGTTCTTCGGGTCGCGCTGGACTGTTCGGGGGCTTGCTGGACGGCACTGGAAGATCACCTCGCTCCCCCATCTTAGATACGTACGGCGTACGTAGTACGATGGCGGCTGCGCGCACTTCTACGTACGCTGTACCTAGAGAAGGGCAGAGCCATGTCCGACACCACCCGACCCGCCATCGAGATGGCGGGCGTGCGGAAACGCTTCGGGGCCACCGAGGCCCTGTGCGGCCTCGACCTGACCGTCCCGGCCGGCGCCGTCTGCGGCCTCCTCGGCCCCAACGGCGCCGGCAAGACCACCGCCGTGCGGGTGCTCGCCACCCTGGTCGCCCCCGACCGGGGCACCGTCCGGGTCGCCGGGCACGACGTCGTCCGCAACGCCGAGGAGGTCCGGCGGGCGATCGGACTCGCCGGTCAGCACGCCGCGCTGGACGAGGGCATCACCGGTCGTGACAACCTCCACCTCTTCGGCCGGCTGCACCGCCTCGGTGCCCGCCGGGCCCGGGCGCGCGCCGACGAACTGCTGACCCGCTTCGACCTCGCCGAGGCCGGCGACCGGCTGGTCCGCACCTACTCCGGCGGCATGCGCCGGCGCCTCGACCTGATCGCCAGCCTGGTCACCAGTCCGCCGGTGCTCTTCCTGGACGAGCCCACCACCGGGCTCGACCCGCGCAGCCGCCAGGAGATCTGGGCCACCGTCAAGGAGTTGGCCGACGGCGGCACCACCGTGCTGCTCACCACCCAGTACCTGGAGGAGGCCGACCGGCTGGCCGACGACGTCGTCGTGGTCGACCACGGCGCCGCGATCGCCACCGGTCCGCCGGACCGGCTCAAGGCGGCGATCGGCAGCCAGGTCTCCGTGACCCTGGCCGACCCGGGCCAACTCGGCGCCGCCGCCGTGGTGTTGTCTGCCCTGTCCGGCGGCGATGCCCAGGTGGACGTGGCCGAGCGGGCGGTCACGGTGCTGACCAGGCCCGGGGCGAACGTCCTGCTGCCCTCGCTGGTGCGGGAGTTGGACGCCGTCGGGGTCATCGCCGAGGACGTCGCCGTCCGGCCGCCCTCGCTGGACGACGTGTTCCTCGCGCTCACCGGGAAGTCCCGGGAGAACGCCGATCTGGGAAGGGCCGCCTGATGTCCACCGCCACCGCCGCGTACACCGCCTCACGCCCCTCGACCGGCGCCCGGCTGGTCTCCGACACCGGCACCTCGATGCTCCGCATCCTGCTCAACTACCGCCACTCGCCCGGCCTGTTGGCCGCCTCGCTGGGTGTGCCGGTGGTCATGGTGGTGGTCTTCGGGTACGTCTTCGGCAGCGCCATGCAGGTGCCCGGCGGCGGGGACTACCGGGAGTTCCTGATGCCCGGACTGTTCGCCATGGTCGCCACCAACGGCATCATGCCCACCATGGTCGGCGCCGCCCGCGACGTCGGCCGCGGGGTCACCGACCGGCTGCGCTCGATGCCGGTCTCCCGCACCGGACTGCTGCTCGGGCAGACCCTCGCCGACCTGCTGGTGACCGTGGTCGTCCTGACCCTGCTCACGCTGGTCGGGCTGGCCACCGGCTGGCGCGCCCGGCACGGCGCCGCCGACGCGCTGGAGGCGTTCGCGCTGCTACTGCTCTTCCGGTTCGTGATGACCTGGGTCGGCACCCTGCTCGGCCTGGCCGTCGGCAAGGAGGAGGCGGCCGGTCAACTCTCCGTCGTCGTCTTCCCGTTGGCGATGGTCACCAACGCCTACGTGCCCACCGGCGGGATGCCCGGCTGGCTGCGGGTGGTCGCCGACTGGAACCCGATCAGCTCGGTGGTCGAGGCCGCCCGCGAGCTGTTCGGCAACCCGACGGCGCCCGGCTCCGCCTGGCCGATGCAGCACGCCGTGCCGGCCACGCTGCTGTGGAGCGCCGCGCTGCTGGTGCTCTGCGGGCCGCTGGCCGTGCGGAAGTTCGCCACGCACGGGCGGTGAAGCCGGCCAACCACGGGCGGTGAACCGCCCGGTCGCCGGAATGTGCTGGACACCGCGGCCGGTGTGGCCTTAGGTGGGGCGCCATGGAGTACACCCACCTCGGCCGTACCGGCCTGACCGTCTCCCGCCTCTGCCTCGGCACCATGAACTTCGGCCCCCACACCGAAGAAGCCGACGCCCACCGCCTGATGGACACCGCGCACGAGCGCGGCATCAACTTCTTCGACACCGCCAACTCCTACGGCCGCGACCCCGAGGGCAACCTCATGGGGCGCACCGAGGAGATCATCGGCCGCTGGTTCGCCCAGGGCGGCGGCCGCCGCGAGCGCACCGTCCTCGCCACCAAGGCCTACGCGAACATGAGCGACTGGCCCAACGAGGGCAAGCTCTCCGCGCTCGCCATCCGCAAGGCCGTCGAGGCCAGCCTGCGCCGGCTCCAGACCGACCACATCGACCTGTACCAGATGCACCACATCGACCGGGCCACGCCCTGGGAGGAGATCTGGCAGGCGATGGAGCTGCTGGTCGCCCAGGGAAAGATCATCTACGTCGGCTCCAGCAACTTCGCCGGCTGGCACCTCGCCCGGGCCCAGGAGGCCGCCCGCTCCCGGCACTTCCTCGGCCTGGTCAGCGAGCAGTCCCTCTACAACCTGCTCGACCGGACGGTCGAACTGGAGGTCATTCCCGCCCTCCAGCACTACGGCCTCGGGCTGATCCCGTGGTCCCCGCTGCGCAGCGGCCTGCTCGGCGGCATCCTGCGCAAGGAGCGCGAGGGCACCCGCGGCCGCAGCGCCACGGGCTACGCGAGCGACCTCCTCGACCAGTACCGCGAGCAGCTCCAGGCCTACGAGGACTTCGCCGACGAACTCGGCACCGACCCGGCCGTCCTCGCCCTCGGCTGGCTGCTCTCCCGCCCGGCCGTCACCGCGCCGATCATCGGCCCCCGCACCCCGGCCCACCTCGACGCCGCCCTCGCCGCGCTCGACCTGGAGCTGGACCAGAAGACCCTGGACCGCCTCGACGAACTCTTCCCCGGCCACAAGCCCGCCCCGGAGGACTACGCCTGGTAGGCGGCCGAACCCGGCCTCTGGTCAAGGTCCCGTGACCTCGGCCAGAGGCCGTACGCTCACGGCCCGATCAGCGGCAGCACGGTTCCGTCGTCGGCCAGGGCGGCTGCCAGGAGGTCCCGATGCGGAACGTCATCGGTCGCGAACCCGTACCTGGTCCTCAGCAGCTCGACGAAGGCCTCGGTATTGGGAGTCCGGACGGCCGTACCCAGTCCCCAGCGTCGGCGGCCGACTGCGAGCGCTGCCGTGCGGAGGGCCGAACGCATGCCCTCCGGCGTCAGCGTCGACAGGACGACCGAGACCGACCCCTCGCTCTCCCGTTGCCGCGTGAGTGATTTCAGCCGCTCCGGAGCTACGTCGGGGGTGAGCAGACCCGCGGCACGCGCCCGGACATTGATCGAGATGTTCGTCATCGCCAGCAGCAGGTGCCAGTCCAGCCAGCCCTCGTCGCGGAGTTCGCGGAGGCCGACGATCGTCGTGGGATCGGACAGGGCCCGCGGAAGCGTTCGGTCGATCAGGGTGGGGAAGTACGCGTAGTTGTCGCGGATCTCCGCCAGGGCGGCGGCGTGGTCGTATCCGGGCCCGGGCCCGTTCCGGGCCCGGAGGACTTCGGCAGTGGCCGGCCGGTAGCCCGGGCCCGTCAAGGGGGCGACCCGTGCTCCGGCGGCCGTCGTGTAGTGCGACTCACCGAGGAGGGCGGCGGATTCGTCGTAGGGGCGCGCGACGTAGAGCTTGTGGTGCAATCCGTTCTCGAACGCTCGGCGCACGGTGTCCATGAATGCCCTCGGGGGACGGGCGCTGAGATGGGCGATGAGGTAGACGAGCGTCGACGCCAGTTCGTGCTCCAAGGCCGCCGGGTCCGCCGACTCGTGGTACGGGCTGAGCGCGACCGCGCAGGTGACGCCGTCGTTGCCCGGTTCGAACGAGACCACTCCGGGCCTGCCGGTGTCCACGGTGACGTCGATCCGTACGTCCTGGACCAGGAAGACGGGATCCTGCGGCACCAGTTCGACCAGCAGGACCTGTGCGGCGGCGACCAGGCGTTCGGCGGCGAGCACGGTGGCCCGGTCGTTCCGGCAGGAGACCCACCAGGTCGTTCCCAGGGCCGAGAAAGCCAGGGTGCGCCGGGGCCCGAGGTCACCGAACGGTCGCCCGGCCAACTGCTCGTCGGTGGCGGTCGTGAGTCCTTCCTCGGTGAAGGTGTAGGCCGGCCGGACGTCGTCCAGCGCCTCGGTGAGATCCCGCTCGAAGGCGGCGTCGTCCAAGGCCGAACGGAGGACCGGCAGGATCTCCGGCCGGAAGCGCTCGGCCGTCAGCAGCGGCGTGAGGGCGGCGAAGTCGACGGCTCCGAGGCCGGGGTGGGCATCCCGGTCGAAGGCCTGTTCGGCCAGGGCAGCGTGGGCCTTCACGGCGATTCCCGCGAGGGCCGTCGCATCGGTCCACATTCCGGCTGCGTAGGCGTGGTGCATGGCTTCGGTGAGTGCCTCCGGTACCAGGTCGTGCAGGGACTCGTCCTCGGATGACAGGGCGATCAGCGCGGCAGCGAGTGAGTACTGCTTGGCGGCGTACACCAGACGGAGTTCCCCGTAGATCCGTCCGATGAGCCGCATCGCGAGCAGCGAGCCGCGCAGGGTGTCCCCGTGCCACCAGTTGAGCTTGACGTCGTGCAGCTCCCGGAGGGCCTGTAGGGGTCTGCCGGCGCGACGGAAGGACATGGCCCGGGCTCTCGCCCGGGCGGCGATGGCACTGTCGCCCGCGGTGGCGCCCTCGGCGGTGTCGAGTGCGTCGCGGACGGCTTCGTAGCGCGGGTCGTCCGCGAGCGACGCGGCGAGCAGTTCGAAGAGCTGGATGACGTTTCCCACCGGGAACGCCCGGGCCGTCGGCAGGAGCGCGGCGAGCTGGGCGAGGTACCCCATGGCATCGTTGACATCGAGTGGCCGGTTCTCCGGAAGGTGCACGAGATCGATGTCCTCCTCCTCGAGCATGCGCCGGGCGATGGCGGAGGCCTCCTCCGGTGTGGGCAGGACACCCGGTTCGGGGCGCTCCACCTCGGTCCAGCGAGGATGCAGGCACAGATGCGCCGCGACGGACAGGAGCCGCACCCGTCGGATCGGTTGTGCGTCCACGTCCGTGGTGTCCAGCAGCGACCGGACGCGCTCGCGGAGTCGGAGGTTGCAGTGGCGGATCTCCTCCGGCAAGGCTGTTCCCAGCCGTCGGAGCCACGCACCGCCCCAGTACATCAACAGGATGCTTGCGTCCTCCAGGATGGACGGGAGGTCTGACGTCATGGCGTGCTGAACGACCGCCCTGATGTCTTCCTCGGCCCCGTCGAGTGTGTTGAGTCCGCGGAGCACCGCGACGGCGCACTCGTACCGGGCCCGGGCCGACAGATCGTCATCGGGGCGGTCCCGGACGAACTCACGCATGTAGCCGAGCCACTCCGGAAGGTCCACCCTGGCCTCGGCGTCGAACGTGGCATGCCGCAGGCCGTCGCGGATCTCGGAGTGCGCACCAGGGACCAGCCGCTTGAACTCGCGTTCGCGCAGCGCGGTGAGTGTCCGGGTGTACCAGTCGGGCTGAGGTTCTCCGGGGAGCTCCGGCACGAGGTTGGACGGAAGGTCGAGGAACCGCTGTGCGACCCAGAGCAGATCGCCCTCGGCCAGGAACTGGGCCACCGCGAGCCCGTCGAAGATCTCCAGACTGACATGATGGGTCTCCCGGGCGTGTTCCTGGAGGCGGTGCCGGACCGAGACCGGGATCTCGCTCACGGCGAAGAAGGCCACCCGGGCGACCCGTTCACCTCGGCCGCAGATGGACCGCAGGTCCGAGCGGATCTTGGCATCGAGCTGGTCCTTCTGGACCGAGGCGGCGACCACGAGCGGTTCGGTCGTCGCCCGTCCGACGAATCCGCCCGCTCCGGGAAGTTCGAGCGGCAGGTTGGTGTAGTAGGACTCGGCGTCGCGCCCCTGGTCGCCACCCGAACTCACCGGACCGGTGGCCGGCACGATGTTGCTGCTCAGCCGCCGCAGTGCGATCCGGTAGCTGATCTCCTCGAAGGTGTGGTGTTCGTTCCTGGCGGTCAGATGGTCCAGCTGGAAGCGGATGTAGCGCTCGGTCTCGATGGGGGGTGTCCTGCGGTCGTCGTCCCGCACGGGTCTTTGCCTCCGGATCTCGTTCACGTCGACGGCGAGGAGTGCGTGACGTTCGGTCAGCGGCGCCCTGCTGCTGAAGGACAGCGGGCAGAGCGACCTCGAATGTGGTGTTCGGGCACGGCGGGCGCGGGAGACCGGGCTTCCCGGGCCCGCCGGGGTGCGCCGGAGGTCACACGAGGGAGTTGGCGCGTCGGTCCCACGTCTCGACCCGGGACATGGTCTCGGTGAGGAGGTCCAGGGCGGAGATGATGTCCCTGCCCGGAGCCCGGAGGTCGCGGCTCGTGGTGGTGAGCCACTCCATCGTCATCCTGAACAGCCGGAGGGTCTCCAGGCCTTCTCGCGCCGCCCGGGACATACCGATGAGCTGCAACAGGAAGTCGCGGGCCTCCGTGCCTTCCGACAGCTGCGGCGCCGTGTCGAACACGTCGAGTGACGCGTGCACGGTCGAGTCGATCCCCGGCATGCGCGAGGCGACATCCGCCGCGCAGGCCCTGAGCTCCGCGGCAGGCCGGTCGAGGGCTGTGGCGAACCGCCGAGCCACCGCGAGTGCTGCGAACGGCTGGCTGCCCTTCGCGGTGGAGCGCTCCATCTCAGGCCCGAACTTCTCCGCCAGCGCGGCAATGGTGGTGACCAGACCGGTCATGCTCTCGATGCCCTGCGTCATCAGGTCCATCTCGGCCTCGACGGCGGCGAAACGGTCGATCAGGCCCGGTGGGCCCTCAGCGTCGCCCTCGGCCCGTTCGGGTGCGGCGACGTCGTCCCGTGAGCGGAGGCCGAGCAGGATCCGGGCGGGGGTGAGCGGGGAGCACCCCTCCTGAAGACCCCGGTCCACTGCCTTCTGCAACTCCTTGCGAGCAGCCACCAAGCCGCTGCGGGAACGCTCGAAGAGGATCGTTCGGATCGGCGAGACGTCGAACGGGAGCCGGCCGTGCTCGCCGATGTGGATGGTCGGGAGGCCGGTCGTATGACGAAGGCCGAGTTCGTACATGACATCGGCGTCTCCGCCGGTGACGTCGGCGATGACGATGTCGGACCGGAGCACGTGCCGACAGATCAGCTCCGTGATCTCACCGGCCCGCTGGATCCGTTCGGAGCGGAGCGGCTCGATCCCGAGGGCCGCGCAAGCGGGACGGATGACCTGCTCGAAGGTTTCGAGGGAGGACTCGTAGGACTCCCGGGCGGTACTGCCGACCTCGGCGTGCCGGTTCCCGATGGGACCGACGACCAAGCAGGTCAGCAGTTCTGTGGCGCCGTCCGGCCGGGGCGGCTCCGACTGGGCGATCATGGGCATCGCCATCACGAGAGGTCCTTCCAGTCGAGCCCGGGAAGTGACGGTGCGCTCACCCAGGTGTCCAGGTCTTCTGCGTAGAGCGGGAGCTCCTCGATGCCCAGGGCGGAGAGCATGCCTGCGGTGGGCACTCGGTAGCGGCGGCCGGTGCGGACGACCGGGCAGGGGAAGGCACCGCGCTGGATGAGGCGGTACGCGGTCTGGGTGCAGATGCCGAAGGCACGGGAGGCGGTCCGGACGTCGACGGCCAGAGGGAGACCGAACAACTCGGGGAAGGTCATCGCCCCAGGCGGGTGCGGGGCGGTCAACGGACCGCCTCCGTCGGGCGCAGCGGGAGCGATCCGAGCCGTGCACCCCGGTGCGGACGGAGCGTCCGACGGACGACGTCCCGCAGGCCGAGGTGCTCGGTGAGCTCACTGAGTCGTGCCGCTTCGAGATCCGACCGAGAGGTGAATCGCACCGGCGCCGCGAGGCCGTCGGCGCTGTCGGGGGGAGTGATCACGAGCTCCCACGCGGCATCGGTCGTCCTGGCGCCCCGGGCATCGGCGACGGCGGCGATGTCTTCGGTCGGGCGCTCGTCGGCCGAGCCGCGCGCGAAGGCCCAGCCCCTCCGGGCAGCGAACCGGAGCAAGTGGCCGCCGACATCGGGGTCGTCCGGAGAGATCTCGGCCAGCTGTTCCACGATGGCCAGCATGAGCTCGGACTCGAGGTCACGTCGGTCCGCCCGCAGACGGCCCGAGGCCTGGCGGACGACCTTCCGGAGTCGTGGCAGCGCGAGCCAGACCACGGCCTCGACCCAGCCGGTGACGTCGGTCGAGCCGATGGCGGCCGCCAGCGCGTCGTGCTGGGCCAGCGCGACGGCCTGCCGCCAGATTTCGTGACTCAGCTCGCTGCCCGTCGGCCGCTCCCAAAGGGCCGTGTGGGCCTGAGGAAGGTCGAGGTGGGCGATCCCTCCGCCGAACTCGATCGTGAGGACGGTCGGTCGCAGATGGGCGGCGGTGGTCACTCGCTGGTGGATGACGTCGAAGACACTGTTGTAGGTGATCAGAGCCACGGTTCGGTTCCTTTCGTTGAACGGCGTCAGGCGCGGTCGAAAAGGCGTCGGATCGTCGAGTGCAGGTGGCCGATCGTGCCCAGGAGAGCGAGCCACTTCGGCAGACTGAGGCGGTCGTGACCGGGTGCGGCGAGGAGGTTTCCGGAGGGGGTGGGGACGTAGACCCATGCCCACTCGCTGTCGTCCCGGCCGGGAACGGTCGCCAGGATCCGCTTGAAGAGGTCCGGGTGCAGGCCGGTGTAGCGGTGCCTGACCGCGTCCTGGTAGACCCGGTCGGAGAGGATCGCCACCAGGTGGGTGGTCGCCGGACTGGCGTGTGCCAGGAAAGCCTTGAGTTCGCGGGAGTCGAGCAATCGATGGAGGGCGTTCCTGGCGGGACCGTTGCCCTCCCCGGGGAGCCCCGAGGCGATGACGTGGCCGGCGTGGAGGCTGGCCCGCATCTGGAGGCGGACACGGTTCGGCTCGGCGTTGTGCCGGGCGAGCTCCCTGCGGAGGCAGTCCAGTCCGGGGTCGATGACGAACGGAAGGAGCTCCGGGGCGAACCCGAGAGCCAGACCGTCGCCGGAGTTGGAGATGAATCGCTTGGCCGTTCGGAGAGTGTCCAGCCCGGCGGCGGTGAAGGCGGCATCGAGGAGGGGCTCGAGATAGGCGCTCACCGGTGCGTGCACCACGCCGGGCATCGCGGTGAAGCCCCGCACATCCAGCCCGAGCAGGGCGTGGTACGGCGGTAGGGGCTGGCTGGAGTCGCCGGGGAGCTGGGGAGGTTCGGGCAAGGCGGTCTCCTGGCGGGGACATGGGGAACCACGGGGGATGTCCAACGGCCGACTGCGCGTCGGTGGCCAAGAGTGTGTGGGCGGAAGCGGATCGGTAGGGGGCCGTCGGCTCCTTATTGATGTGAGCTGGGTCACCCTCCGGGGTGCGGGAGGATAGCAGCCAGGTCGGCCCGGCGGTGGGTCCCTGAGGCAACTTGCTTCACCTGGAAGATGGTTGGCGATGGTTCCCCTACGCTCCGGGCATGGTTTCGTGTGACAACTCCATGCCGCCCGCGCTGTTCGGCCCGAGTCGGACGTTCCTGGACATCGTGACGCCGGAACGGTGGAAGGCCCTGGTCGCCGGGCTTGATCGCATCCGCCTTCCGGCGCACCGGTCGTTGATGCGGCAAGGGACCGTGGGGGCGCAGGTGATGTTCGTGCTGAACGGGGTGCTCAGGGTCGATCAGATCGGTGGCGGATCGGAGGACCGGTGGCGGCTGCGGAACTTCCGGCGCTGTGGTGACGTCCTCGGGGACCTGGCCGTACTCGGCTCCGGCGTCCGGACAGCGAGCGTGACGACCTGTACCGAGTGCGAGATGGCGCTCATGCCGGGGGAGTTGTTCCGGGGGGCGGATTTCCGTAGTGAGTACGGCCTCGAGCTCGCCGAGTACATCGCGGGCCGCGAGCGGGAGGCCCAGATGCTGTCGAGGCCCGGTGACGACCTGGCCCGGGTCGCGTGCGTGCTGGTGCCCCTGCTCGGCGACCGGAGGACGGCGGAGCAGGCGGCCGACGGTATCCGGCTGAAGGTCAGCCGGAAGGACATCGCGGGGTGCCTCGGCATCGGCCCCAGGGCCTTGCGGCGGATCACCGCCGAATTGCCGTTCGGGGGAACTCCGGAGGGGCGTCGGAAGCTGCTGGTGGTGGCGGACCCGGCCGGGTTGCGTGCTGCTGCGGAGCGGCTGGGTGGGCGGTATCCGCAGGTCGGGTGAGGTCAGCCGGCGAGGATCAGGGCAGCGCAGGTCTCGATGACGTGGTGCCAGGACTGGTCGAGGATGTAGGCGCCGTTCATGCCGTGGTCGGCGAGTCGGAGGAAGTTTCCGCGCCGGGTGGCCTCGGCCGCCCGGCGCAGGGGTTCGCGGCGGTCGGCGAGGTAGTGGGTGGCGCAGGAGAGGGCCAGGGCCGCGAGGAGGCGGCGGGGTTTCGGGCGCAGGCCCAGGAGTCGGGCCCCCAGGAGCAGCGCGGCCGCCTGGGTGGCGGTGTAGGCCGTGACGTGAGCGGCGCAGGCGCGGCGGCCGGCTGCTGAGCGGTCGCTCTTGGTGCTGGCCTGGTGGTCGGTTTGGATCCAGTGATCCGCGAGATCGGCCGAGGCGCGGAGCAGCGCGTAGGCGGCGGCGAATGCGGAGGCGCGACTGGTGGGAGGGGGCGTGGGCGTGGACATCGGGCTCCGATCGGCGGGCGGGAAGGGGGGAATGGGTCTGAGTGGTTGTGGTAGCAAGGCAGGCATGACGGAGCGGAGCGGGTACCACCACGGGGCGCTGCCGGAGGCGTTGGTGGCGGCGGCGGTCGAGGTGGTGGACGAGCAGGGCCAGGAGAAGGTGAGCGTCCGGGAGGTGGCGCGCCGGGCGGGGGTGTCGGCGGGGGCGCCGTTCCGGCACTTCGCCGACCGGCAGGCGCTGTTGGCGGCGGTGGCGGACCGGGTGCTGGCGGACTTCGCCCGCTGGCAGGAGGCGGAGGTGGCGGCCGCCGAGGCGGTCGGGGGGTCGGCGATGCGGGCGCTCGGGCTGGGGTTCGTCCGGTACGCGATGCGTTATCCGCGGCGGTTCGAGCTGGTGCGTTCGCGGGTGTTCGCGGCCGACCGGGATCCGCGGCTGCGGGAGCAACTGGACGGTCTGGACCGGGCGTTCACCGAGCTGGTCGTGGCGGACCAGGCGGCGGGCCGGGTGGGTGCCGGGGACCCGGGGCTGGTGCTGCTGGCCGGGCAGGCGCTGGTGTACGGGCTGGCGCAGATGATCGTGGACGGCTACCTGCCGGCCGAGCGGGCCGAGGAACTGGTCGTCCAGGTGCTGGACACCTTCCGTCGGGGGATCGGCGGGGTCGTCAATCCGCCTCAGCCGTCGTCGAATTGTGGCTGTGGCAGGCCTTGACCGGGTTTCCGGGCGTTGATGTAATCACCGATTACATGAGGCGCCGGCGCGCGTACGCGCACGGGTTCGGGAGGCCGCGATGCCGATGGGTAACACGTTCGTCCGCTCGATGTTCGCCAAGCCGCAGCCGGGCTACACCACCGCCGCCGCCACCGGCGACACCGTGGTGCTGCTGATCGGCATGCGGATCAACCGCTTCTGGGCCGTGCACCACTGGGGCCCGGTGATGTTCGCGATGTTCCGGATGCTGTACGAGCTGCGCCGCAGCCCCGAACGCGGCCTGCGCGGCCGGATCCTGCTCACCGCCTCGCCGCGCACCTACTACGTCGTCCAGTACTGGGAGTCGAAGGAGCACCTGTACCGCTACGCGACCGCGCCGGACGGCTTCCACCACACCGTGTGGGGCATCGCCAACCGGATGGTGCGGGAGGGCAGGTTGCGCGGGCACGTCGGGCTCTGGCACGAGACGTACATCGTCCCCGAGGGCGGCTACGAGTCGATCTACTTCGACATGCCGGCCTTCGGTCTGGCCGGCGCCACCGGCCAGGTGCCGGTGGAGGAGCGCGGCCGGCACGCCGCCCAGCGCCTGGCCTACCGCTCGGCGGACGGTAGCGGCGGAGAGGACGGCGCGGAGGGCAGTGCGCAGGACGGCGCCGAGGACGGCGCGCAGGCCCGGGGAGTGTCGTGAGTCCGTCCGGCCGCCCCGGTGTGGGAGCGTCGGGGGATGGTCGATCAGGGCGGCGCCGCGCGACCGGCGCGGGTGGTGCACGAGGTGCCGTACCGGGCGCAGTGGGAGTCCGCCGAGCTGGTGCGGGACATCGTGGACGGGCGGCTGGACGCGGCGCGTGACCCGCGCTGGGGCCAGTCGGGCGCGGCCACCCCGGAGGAGTACGCGTGGTGGTCCTGGCGGCTGTGCGGGGTGGCCTGCCTGCGGATGGCGCTGGAGCACTGGTGGGGCGTGACCCCGGCGGCGATGGCGCTGGCGGCCGAGTGCCTGGCGGCCGGCGCGTACGTCCGGGACGGTGAGAGCCTGCGCGGGCTGGTCCACACGCCGTTCGCCGGCTACGCCCGGCGGCGCTGGGGACTGGCCGCCCGGGCCGCCGAGTTGAGCCCCGCCCAGGTGGGGGCCGAGGTGGCGGACGGGCGGCTGGTGATGCTGTCGGTGCACCCGTCGATCCGGGAGCCGGGCGGTCCGGAGCCGGTCCGGCGCGGCGGCCACCTGGTGCTGGCGGTGGGCGCCACCGAGACGGCGCTGCTGATCCACAACCCCTCCGGCTTCCCGGGGGAGTCGCAGGCCTTCGCCCGGGTGCCGTGGCGCTCGTTCGGGCAGTTCTACGCCGGGCGGGGGATCGTGCTGGGCCCGCCCGGCGCCGTCGACGGTCAGGTGTTGTCCGGGAGCCCCACCGGGTAGAACGGCAGGCTGCTCCGGCACAGCGCCGAGATCGGCTTCAACGCGGCGGCCAGCCCGTCGAGTTCGGCCCGCGGGTAGTCCTCCCAGACCCGGGCGGCGGCCAGGTCGGTGGCGGCCTCCAGGGCCTGGTGGCGGATCCGGCCGAGTTCGGTGACCGTGCCGGCGGCGGTCAGCCAGCCGCGCTCGACCAGGCGCGCGGCGGCCGCATCCCACTGCTCGTCCGTCCAGCCGCGCACCGGCTGGAGCTGCTCGCGGCGCATGTCCATCGCACAGCGCATCACCAGCGCCTCGCAGCCGTCCAGCCCGGCGGTGACCAGCGCGGCCACATGGCCGTCCCCGCGGTGCTCGCGCATCACGGTGGCGGCCCGCCAGAGCCGCTCGTACAGGCCGGTCGGCGGCGGGAGCGCGGCGTTGGCGGCGGCCAGCACCCGGCCGGCGCAGTCCAGTCGGGCCGCGGCCTGCTCCAGCGTCTCGACCGCCCGCTCGACCTGGCCCCGGTCCACGTGCTCCAGCAGCCGGGCCAGCGCGGCGCCGGCACCCTTGCCGCGGGCGGCCAGCGCCTCCTCCGGGCCGGCCAGCGACCAGACCGCGGGCAGGGCGCGCTCGACCATCGCCGGGGCGAAGTTGAAGAACGCGCCGATCACCGGCGGGGCGTCCACCGCGCCGAGCGGGGCCGAGCGCCCGGCGAAGTAGCCGCGCCAGAAGCCGCGCAGCCCGGCCTCCTCGAAGGAGTCGAGACACTCGGGCTGGAAGTAGGTGACCGCGTGCACCGGCTCGAAGAGCCACCAGAGCGCGCGGGCGGGATGGACGAGATCGGCCATCGGGAGACCTTCCCTGGGACGGGGCTCCGGGCGGGGAGCTTGACTGGTCGGCACGGCACGGCACGGGTGGTCACCCGAGCGGCGGGGTGCGGGGGCAGCTCGGGCGGGTGCGTGGTCCGTTCACCTGCTGATGACCACGGGGGCGGTCCCGGTAATCCCCGGCGGGATGTGATGCCGGTCACTCAGCGACCGTGGGGGCGGGTGAAAGGGCGGTCACGGGGGCGGGCGAGGGCCGCCGCGCGCCGGCTACTGCCGCACCGGCGGCATCGCGAGCGGGTTGACCGGCAGCTGTGCGCGGCAGAGTGCCGCGATCGGCCGCAACACGGCGGTCAGGCGGTCGAGTTCGCCGTCCGGCAGCCCCTCCCAGACCCGGCCGGCGGCCAGGTCGGTGGCCGCCTCCAGGGCCTGGCGGCGGATCCGGCCCAGTTCGGTGACCGTGCCGGCGGCGGTCAGCCAGCCGCGTTCGGCCAGGCGCGCGGCGGCGGCCTCCCACTCCTGGTCCGTCCAGCCGCGCATCGGCTGGAGCACCTGGCGGCGGGTGTCCGCCGCGCAGTGCAGCACCGACGCCTCGCAGCCGTCCAGCCCGGCGGTGACCAGCGCGGCCACATGGCCGTCCCCGCGGTGCTCGCGCAGCACGGTCGCGGCCTGCCACAGCCGCCCGTGGGCGTCGGCGGGCCGGGGGAGCGCGGCGTTGGCGGCGGCCAGCACCCGGCCGGCACAGTCCAGCCGGGCCACCGCCTCCTCCAGGGCCGTCGCCGCCGACTCGATCCGCCCGGGCTCCACCTGTGCCAGCAGTCGGGTCAGCGCCGCCGCCGAGCCGCCGGCCCGGGCGGCCAGCGCCTGCTCAGGGCTCGCGTGGGTCCACGCCTCGGGCAGGGCGTGCTCGACCATCGCCGGGGCGAAGCTGAAGAACGCGGCGATCACCGGCGGGGCGTCCACCGCACCGAGCGGGGCCGAGCGGGCGGCGAAGTAACCGCGCCAGCCGCCGTCCAGCCCGGCCGCCTCGAAGGCCACCCGGCTCTCGGGCTGGAGGAAGGTGACGGCGTGCACCGGCTCGTAGAGCCACCACAGGGCGCGGGCGGGGGGAACGGCGGGATCGGACATCGGGAGGCCTTCCTCGTGGGGGCTCGACGGCCGGCCGGGGCGACCAGGCGGACGCGGCCGGCCGGGGCGGCCGGGCGGGCACCCGACCGCTCAGGTGCTGATGGCCACGGCAGCGGCCCCGGTAACCCCCGGAGCGGGTGTGATCACCGTCACGCGGTGCACCGGGGGTGCGCCCGCCGGTGGCCCGGCACGAGATGATGGGACGCGGGCGCCCTCGGGCGTCCGGCCCTCGCAAACCCCCGTACGAAGGTAGTCGGTCATGGCCCAGATCAACCCCAGCATCCTGTCCGCGGACTTCGCCCGGCTCGCCGACGAGGCCGAGGCCGTCCGGGGTTCCGACTGGCTGCACGTGGACGTCATGGACAACCACTTCGTGCCGAACCTGACCCTGGGCGTCCCGGTGGTCGAGTCGCTCGCCCGGGCCACCGACATCCCGCTCGACTGCCACCTCATGATCGAGGACCCGGACCGCTGGGCCCCGCAGTACATCGAGGCCGGTGCCGGCTCGATCACCTTCCACGTCGAGGCCGCCGCCGCGCCCGTCCGGCTGGCCCGCGAGATCCGGGCCAAGGGCGCCCGCGCCTCGATGGCGCTCAAGCCGGGCACCCCGATCGAGCCGTACGAGGACCTGCTGCCCGAGCTGGACATGCTGTTGATCATGACGGTCGAGCCCGGCTTCGGCGGCCAGGCCTTCCTGGACATCATGCTGCCGAAGATCCGCCGCACCCGGGAGCTGATCGCCAGGCACGGCCTGGAGCTGTGGCTGCAGGTCGACGGCGGCGTCTCCGCGGCCACCATCGAGCGCTGCGCCGAGGCCGGCGCGGACGTCTTCGTGGCCGGCTCGGCCGTCTACGGGGCGGAGGACCCGGCCGCGGCCGTCCGCAACCTGCGCGAGCTGGCCGACAAGTCCTCGGCGGTCGCCTGGTGGGCCTGCGAGCACTGAGGCGCCCGCCCGCCCGGAGCGGCCGCACCGCCGGATGGCCGGGCGCGGGTGGAGGAACGTCGTACCGTGCCGGATGATCGGTGACGGTGTACGCCTCTCCCGCCCGGCCCTCCTCGTACGGTGGTGGTACCGCGATGAGCAACCTCGACCTCAGGCCCGCCCCGACCGACTGCGGCCGCGAGGCCAGCGGCGGGCCGGTGAAGGACTTGCTGACGGGTCGTCAAGTCCCGCTCGGCGAAAGCACGATGGTGCGTCGACTGCTCCCCAGTCTGGGTCGCCGGATGGTCGGCGCCTGGTGCTTCGTGGACCACTACGGCCCGGACGACATCGCCGGCGAGCCCGGCATGCGGGTCCCGCCGCACCCGCACGCGGGCCTGCAGACGGTCAGCTGGCTCCACCAGGGCGAGGTGCTGCACCGCGACAGCCTCGGCAGCCTGCAGGCCATCCGGCCCTACGAGCTGGGCCTGATGACCTCCGGCCGGGCGATCTCCCACTCCGAGGAGTCCCCGCGCCCGCACGCCCGCTTCCTGCACGGTGCCCAGCTCTGGGTCGCCCTCCCGGGCGCCCACCGGCACACCGCCCCCTCCTTCGAGCACCACCCCGAACTGCCCGTGGTCACCGCCCCGGGCCTGCGCGCCACCGTCATCCTCGGCACCCTGGACACCGCCACCTCCCCGGGCACCACCCACACCCCGCTGGTCGGCGCCGACCTCGCCCTCGCCGACGGGACGGACCTGCGTCTCCCGCTGGTCCCCGGGTTCGAGTACGCCGTCCTCGCCATGACCGGCCGGATCGACGTCGACGGCGTCCCGGTCGAACCCGGCTCGCTGCTCTACCTCGGCTGCGGCCGCCGCGAACTCCCGCTCCTCGCCCGCTCGGAGGCCTCGGCGCTGCTCCTCGGCGGCGCGCCCTTCGAGGAGCGGATCGTCATGTGGTGGAACTTCATCGGCCGCTCGACCGAGGACATCGCCCGGGCCCGCGCCGACTGGATGACCGGCGACCGCTTCGGTGAGGTCCACGGCTACGACGGTGCCCGGCTGGCCGCCCCGGAGCTGCCGGACGCGCCGCTGAAGGCGCGCGGCCGGGAGCGCTGAGGGGAGGTCGGGAAGGGTAAAAGGGCTCGCCAGGGGGGACTGCGGCCGATATGGTAAATGCGCATAGTAGATCGAGGGGGAGTGAGCACCATGGGGGAACCGTCCGTCGTGCGGAACGGGTCGGAGGCCGGGTTCGAGCGGGCCGCGAAGCCGGGGGAGAGTCCGGGCTTCCTGCTCTGGCGCGTCACGCTGAGCTGGCAGCGGGCGCTCGCCGCCGCGCTGCGGCCGTACGGCCTGACGCATGTGCAGTTCGTGCTGCTGGCCGGGGCGGGCCGGCTCGGGGAGCAGGAGGGGCCGCCCACCCAGCGGCGGCTGGCCGAGCACTCCGGCACCGATCCGATGATGACCAGCCAGGTGCTGCGCACCCTGGAGGGCAAGGGGCTGGTCGAGCGGGTGCCCGATCCGGCGGACAGCCGGGCCAAGCGGGTGCGGGTCACCGGGGCCGCGGCGGCGCTGCTGGTGGACGCGATGGAGGCGGTGGAGCGGGCCGACGCCGCGTTCTTCGCGCCCGCCCCGCGCGGGGCCGCGCTCGGGGTGCTGAACGCGCTGTCCGAGGCGTGGTGCGCGCCGTTCGGCTCCGGTGCGCCGGCCACCCGTGCGGAGGGCTGAGCCGTGACGACGGAGGCCGGGTCCCCGCACCTGAGGGACATCCGGCTGCCCGCGCGGGAGCCGTTCGACTTCCGGGCCCTGCTCGGGTTCATCGGCGGCGGCTGACCGCAGGGGGGCGGGCGGCGTCGGCGGTAGGCGGCGGGCGGAATGCGTATCACCAGGTAGTCCCCCCAATGCGACGTCCGGGCGGACCTGCCCGGACCGGCCTTCGATGGCGGCACTCGCGGCGGGGCCCGGGTCTAGCCTGGCCCGCATGTACAACGACGGTCTGGTGACGTGCACCCCGCGTGAGCTCGTGATTCGCCGGTACTACTTCCCGCTGGCGTCCGCCAAGCGCATCCCGTACGAGCGGATCCGCGGGCTGCAGCAGGTGCCGCTGACCCGGCTCGGCGGGCGGTGGCGGATCTGGGGCTCCGGGGACTTCGTGCACTACTTCAACCTCGACCTGGGGCGGGTGGACAAGAGCGTCGCCTTCGTCCTCGACCTCGGCGGGCGGGTCAAGCCGGTGATCACCCCCGACGAGCCGGAGCGGTTGATCGCGGCGATGGCCGCGCACCGGATCGAGGTGACCCGGGGTTAGACCCTCGCGGCCGCCAGGCGAGCGCGGCGCGGTGGGCCCGGGGCCAGCTGGGGTGGTGCTGGTCGATGACGTAGTGGTGGCCGTGCTGCCACGCGCCGCCGGCGGCCGGGTGGGCGTCGGTGAGGTGGGGGTGGCCGGCGGGCAGGTCGGCGT
This sequence comes from Streptomyces sp. CBMA123, assembly GCF_014596465.1. GTDB lineage: Bacteria > Actinomycetota > Actinomycetes > Streptomycetales > Streptomycetaceae > Kitasatospora. Next base: position 41,226 of record NZ_MECK01000479.1, read on the forward strand.
GGAGGTGGGGGAGGGCGTCCGGGTCGCGGGCGGGCCACAGGGCGGTTGCGGCCAGTGCGGCGGCGAGCGCGACCGCGCCCAGGACGACGGCGGTGACCGGGAGGCCGGCGCCGGCGGCGAGCCAGCCGGCCAGCGGGTAGGTGAGCAGCCAGCAGCCGTGCGAGAGGGAGAACTGGGCGGCGAAGGCGGCGGGCAGGTCGGGGTCGGCGGCGGAGCGGCGGAGGACCCGGCCGCTGGGCGTCAGGACGGCCGAGCTGCCGGCGCCGACCAGGGCCCAGGTGGCGAGCAGGGCGTACCAGCCGCCCGGGCCGGCCGGTGCGGCGGTGATCACGGTGACGGCGGCCAGCACGCAGGGCAGGGCGAAGGCGGCGGGCAGCATCACCGACCGGTCGCCGACCCGGGCCAGCAGCCGGGGCAGCAGCAGCGCGGCGAGCATCGAGCCGACGCCGTACGCGCCGAGCGCCAGTGAGACGGCCCCGGCCGGGCGGTGGAAGTGGTCGCGGACCACGTTGACGGTGTCGACGAAGACGATCGCGCCGGCCGCCGCCACCGCGAGGTCCAGTGCGAGCAGCGCCCGCAGCCGGGGGGTGGCCCGGAACAGCCGGGTGCCGAAGGCGGCCTTGCGGTAGAGCCCGCCGCCACGGTCGGCCGGCGTGGGCTGCGGTGCGGCCTGCGCCGTGCGCTGCGGTGCGGCCTGCGGCTCGGGCACGGGCTCGGGCTCGGGCACGGGCTCGGGCTCGGGCTTGGGCAGGACGACGGAGACGACCAGGGCGGCGGAGGCGAGGAAGCCCGCCGTCGTCCCGGCGAACAGCCAGTTGTACGGGATCACCGACAGCAGCAGCGCGGCGAGCGCCGGGCTGAACAGCGATTCGAGGTCGTAGGCCAGCCGGGACATCGACAGCGCCCGGGTGTAGTCGCGTTCGGCGGGCAGCACCTCCGGGATGGTGGCCTGGAAGGTCGGGGTGAAGGCGGCGGAGGCGGCCTGGAGCAGGAAGATCAGCAGGTAGATCTGCCAGACCCGGTCCACGAACGGCAGGGTGAGTGCGACCCCGGCCCGGGTGAGGTCCATCCCGACCATCAGGGTGCGCCGGGGGATCCGCCCGGCGAGTGCTCCGGCGACCGGTGCGACGGTCACGTAGGCGATCATCTTGATCGCCAGTGCGGTGCCGAGCACCGCCGAGGCGTCGCTCCCGGCGACCGAGTACGCCAGCAGCGAGAGCGCCACGGTGGCCAGGCCGGTGCCGACCAGGGCGACGACCTGGGCCGTGAACAGATGGCGGTAGGTGCGGTTGCGCAGCACGGTCAGCATGGGCCCGTCCCGGGGCGGCGAGGGGGTGGCGGTGTGCCCATCGTAGCCAATGCGTGCGTACTTGTGCACCTATTTCCGAGGGGGCGGCCGGCGCCGGGGAGGGGGTCGGGCTCAGTCGTGCGGCGGCAGGTGGCCGATCTGGTGGTCGGCGACGTTCAGCGCCTCGTCCACCAGCCGGCGAAGGTGCCCGTGCCGCAGTGAGTAGACCACCCGCCGCCCGTCCTTGCGGGTGGCGACCAGCCCGGCCAGGCGCAGCTTGGCCAGGTGCTGGCTGACCGAGGGGCGGGCGGCGCCGGTCGCCTCGGTCAGCGTGGTCACGTCCGCCTCGCCCCGGCCGAGGCGCTCCAGCAGCGCCAGCCGGGTGCGGTCGGCGAGTAGGGAGAGCACGGACGCGGCGACGTCCAGCCGGGCCTCGGCCCGCTGCTGCGAGCGGTGCGCATCTGCCATGGGGGTGCCGGAACTCATGGCGCCATCGTAGGGCGTGTGCGCAGGTGCGCTCATGAGGACGGAAACGGGTCGCGGTGGGGTCAGCGGGCCGGCTGCTCGACCGGCTGCTCCTCGGCGGCGGGCGCCGGGGCGGGTTCGAGGTCGCCCATCCGCGGGATCGCGACCAGCGCGGCGAGGATCAGGGCGCCGGCCATCACGATCGGGGTGCGGACGCTGACGGTGGAGCCGATCCAGCCGCTGAGGCTCGCGCCGATGAGCATCCCGATCCGGGAGAGCATCAGGTAGCAGCTGTTGACCCGGCCGAGCAGCTCCTTCGGCACGGTCTGCTGGCGCAGCGAGATCGCCTGGACGTTCCAGGTGACCACCCCGAAGTTGCCGACCGCGAACAGCGGCGCCACCACGAACACCGAGGGGCTCAGGCCCATCAGCAGCAGCGACGAGCCCATCAGGACGAAGGAGAGGGTGATCCGGGCCCGCCGGCTCAGCCGTTCGCTGATCCGGCCGGCCAGCATGCTGGCCGCCGTGCCGCCGGCCACGCCGGTGGCCAGGACGGCGCCGTAGGCCCAGGTGGGCTCGTGCAGGGTCCGGGTGACCAGTAGCGCCATCATGGTGATGCCGAGTGAGGAGGCACCGGCGGCCAGGGCGGAGAGCGAGGCGACCAGGCGCAGTTGCCGGTGCCGGTACAGCCAGCGGACGCCCTCGCGGACCTCCGTCATCACCCGGCGCTCGGACTTCGCCCGGGGCGCGCCGGAGCGGCCGGTCAGGGCGACCAGGGTGGCGGCGAGCGCGAAGGACAGGCCGTCCACCGTGAACGGGTAGCCGGCGGCGAGGGCGAACAGGGTGGTGCCGACCAGCGGGCCGATCATCCGGCCGACCAGCAGGCCGCCCTGCAGCCGGCCGTTGGCGACGTCCAGTTGGTCGGAGCGGACCACGTCCGGGATGGTCGAGGTGGCGGCGTTGACGAACACCGTCTCACCGCAGCCGAGGATGAAGGCCAGGGCGGCGAGCAGGGCCAGCGGCGGGCTGGTGGAGAAGACCCAGGCGGCGAAGCCCAGCACGATGGCGGCCCGGCCGAGGTCGATCGTCCACATCAGCCGGCGGCGGTCGAAGCGGTCGGCGATGACGCCGCCGAACAGGGCCATCAGCAGCCAGGGCAGCGATCCGGCCACCGCGACGACGGACACCGAGGACGGGGAGTCCGAGATGGCCAGGGCGAGCAGCGGCAGCGACGAGTCACGCATGCCGTCGCCGACCGCTGAGATCGACGAGGCCGACCACAGCATGGCGAATTTCCGGCCCAGTTGGGGCCTGGTGCGGGGCGCGGATGTCGCTGGGCTGGCTGGAGTCACCGACGCAGTATGGCATGACCGCTACAGATTTGGCCGCCCCTTCACAGAGCATTCCCAGCCGGAGGTCTCAGAGTCCGGAAACCCCCTTGACGAGGTGGTCAGACCGCCCGCGAGGGCCGGCCCCAGCACCACCGCGCGGGCTCGCCGCTCCGGCACCCGGGCGGCCGGCAGCCGGTTCGCCACCGCCGCGCCGGCCAGTGCCGCGGTCACCAACCCCCAGGCGGACGCGCTCAGTTCGGGCGCAGCCCCTTGGCCGCCGGCGAGACGGCGGCCACCACCACACCGTACAGCCGGGCGTTCGGCGCGAACTCCCGGGCCGTCCAGCCGGAGTTCGGCGCGTACAGCGAGATCGCCGGACCGCACACCCCGGCCCAGCCGCCCGTCAGTGCTGGACGCCGGCGGAGAGCGAGAAGTCCGCGAAGTACGCCTGCTGGGTGCTCGCCGGGCCCCAACTGGTGTCGTGGCCGCCGTAGAAGGTGGAGAACAGCACCCCGCCGAAGGGGATCGAGCCGATGCCGGAGGCGGTGCCGGTGGCCGCGTGCACCTGACGGCCGTCGTACCAGACGGTGATGTCGCCGGTGCGGCGGTTCACCAGCTGCTCGACGGTGTGCCAGCGGCCGTCCGCCTGGAAGTGCCAGTCGCCCAGGCCCTCGTCCACGCCGTAGCCGGTGGGGCCGGAGTCGGTCGGGGTGTACAGGTAGACCTCGCCGTTGTCGGGGCTGCCCTTGGCGGTGCGCCACATGTAGCGGGTGGACCAGCCGGCGCCGTGGTTGCCGCCGGACTCCTGGCCGATCGTGCCGCCGTACAGGCCGGGCAGCTTGCCGGCCTTGCCCCAGTCGCGGCCGGCGGGGAACCGGACGGAGTACTTGAGGTCCAGGGTGGGGCCCTGGGCGAGCGCGGACAGGCCGAGGGTGTTCAGGTCGGTGTAGAACTGGCCGCCGCCCGGGTTGGGGCAGTCGGTGCAGGAGTCGGCGGAGGAGCCCGCGCCGTACGTCACCCGCAGCGCCGGGCCGCCGCCGGGGGCGGCCGGGTCGTCGACGGCGCCGAAGTCCGCCGCGCCCCAGGCGCCTTGGCCGGCCACGCCCCAGGCGCGCT
>NZ_MECK01000480.1 GCF_014596465.1 Streptomyces sp. CBMA123
GCTCCAGCAGCGCGGGCAGGGTGGCGGCGCCGTACGCCCCGGCGACCGGCGGCGGGGCCGGCGGGCCGCTCCACTCGGTCAGCAGGACGCGCCGCTCCTCGGCGGTGAGCAGCTCCAGGGCGCTGAGCGGGGCGTCCGGGGTGCGGGCGGCGGAGTCCAGCAGGGTGGCCAGCGAGCGGGCCAGCCGGGTGGCGGTGGCGGCGGTGAAGAGGTCCTCGCGGTACTCCAGCAGGATCTCCAGCCCGGCCGGGCCGCCGTCCGCGGCGGTGCGCTCGCGGACCTGGAAGGACAGGTCGAACTTGGCCGTGGTGGTGTCGACGGGCAGCACCTCGGCGGTCAGGCCCGGCATCGGCGGCAGCGCCGCCGGCCCGGGGCTGCCGGTCCCGAAGGCGGCGTTCTCGAAGGCCAGCACCACCTGGAAGAGCGGCTGGCGGCCGGTCGAGCGGGCCGGGTTGAGCCCCTCGACCAGCTGCTCGAAGGGCAGTTCGGCGTGGGCGTAGGCGGTCAGGTCGGTCTCCCGGACGCGCCCGAGCAGTTCGCGGAAGGCCGGGTCGCCGGAGGTGTCGGTGCGCAGCACCAGGGTGTTGACGAAGAAGCCGACCAGCTCCCGGACGGCCTCCTCGGTGCGCCCGGCCACCGGGCTGCCGAGCGGGATGTCGGTGCCGGCGCCGAGCCGGGTGAGCAGGGCGGCCAGCCCGGCCTGGACGGCCATGAACAGGCTGGCGCCACCGTCCCGGGCGAGTGCGGCGAGCCGGGCGTGCGCCTCGGCGGGCAGCGCGCAGCGGACCTCCGCGCCGCGCTGCCCGGCCCGGTCGGGCCGCGGGAAGTCGGCGGGCAGCTCCAGCTCCTCCGGGATTCCGGCCAACGCCTCGCGCCAGTGGGCGAGTTCGGCGGCGGCCAGGCTGTCCGGGTCGTCCTTGGCGCCGAGCAGGGCGCGCTGCCAGAGCGCGTGGTCGGCGTACTGCACCGGCAGCGGCCGCCAGTCGGGCGCCCGCCCCTCGGCCCGGCACCGGTAGGCGGTGGTGAGGTCGCGCACCAGCGGGCCGAGCGACCAGCCGTCGGCGGCGATGTGGTGCACGGTCAGCACCAGTGCGTGGTCGGTCGGGCTCAGAACGAACAGCCTTGCCCGCAAGGGCACTTGGGCGGACAGCGCGAAGGGGTGGGCGGTCTCGGCGGCCAGTGCGCCGGGCAGTTCGGCCGCCCGCAGCTCCACCGACTCCAGCCCGCCGCCCGCGCGTTCGGCCTCGGCGACGGTGAGCACCAGCTGCGAGGGCAGGCCGTCCGCCTCGGCGAAGACGGTGCGCAGGCTCTCGTGCCGCTCCAGGACGTCCCGGACGGCGGCGTCCAGCGCGGCCCGGTCCAGCGGGCCGGTCAGCCGGACGGCCAGCGGGATGTTGTAGGCGCCGGTCGGGCCGTCCATCCGGTCCAGGAACCAGAGCCGCTCCTGGGCGTGCGACAGCGGCACGGTCGCGGGCCGCTCGGCGGGGCCCAGCACCGGCCGGGCGCGCCCCCCGGCCGCTGTGGGCAC
>NZ_MECK01000481.1 GCF_014596465.1 Streptomyces sp. CBMA123
CTCGTGGTCGGGCCGGGTGCGGCCGGCGGGCTCGGGGGGTCGGCCGTCGGCGCCAGGCCGGGGGTGGCGGTCGCGCCGTACGGGGTGCTCCCGGCCTTCGGGGAGGGCAGCGGCAGCGCGTTGGGCTGCTCGAACGCGGCCCCGGTGAGCACCGCGTGCACGCCGAGCCAGGACAGCGCCACCGCCGCCCCGGTGGCCGCCGCCCAGGCGCAGAGCTGTACCAGTCCGTTCCGCATCGTCCGCACATCCTGCCGTACTTCCCGGTCGGCGGTGACCGGCACCCCTGGTGTTCGGCAGGGCAGTTGCAGCTGTCCGGACCCCGCCGGGACCCACCCCCGAGGTACAGACCACTGCCCACCGATGGCGTACCGTGCAGGGCCATGGCAACAGTGCTCGTGGTCGAGGACGACCCCTTCGTACGGTCCGCGCTCATCCGCCACCTGACCGACACCGGTCACGCGGTCCGCAGTGTGGGCACGGCCCTGGAGGCGCTGCGGGAGGTCGCCCAGGTCGGCTGCGACCTGGTGATCCTGGACCTGGGCCTGCCCGATCTGGACGGCAGCGAGGCGCTCAAGATGATCCGGGGCCTGACCGACGTCCCGGTGATCATCTCCACCGCGCGGGACGACGAGGCCGAGATCGTCCGGCTGCTGAACGACGGTGCCGACGACTATCTGGTGAAACCTTTCTCCGGAGAACACCTGAGCGCCCGGATGGCCGCCGTGCTGCGCCGGCTCGGCAGCGGCGCCGCCCCCGTCGCCCAGGTGCTGCGGGTCGGCGGCCTCGCCATCGACCTCCAGCGGCGCGAGGCCGTCCTGGACGGGCGGCTGCTCGACCTGACCCGCCGTGAGTTCGACCTGCTGGCCTTCCTGGCGGCCCGGCCCGGCGTGGTGGTGCCGCGCAAGGAGATCCTCGCCGAGGTCTGGCAGCAGACCTACGGCGGCGACCAGACCATCGACGTCCACCTCTCCTGGCTGCGCCGCAAACTCGGCGAGACCGCCTCCAACCCCCACTACCTGCACACCGTCCGGGGCGTCGGGGTCCGGCTGGAGGCCGTCGCGGGCCCCGCGGAGCACCGGACATGAAGCGGTTCGCGCACTCGCTGCGCTGGGCCATGATCAAGGCCGCGGTGGCCGGGACCACGATGGTCGCACTGGCCTTCCTCATCCCGCTCGGCCTGATGGTCCAACAGACCGCCCGGGACCGGGCGTTCACCGCCGCCGAGCGGCAGGCCGCGGCACTCGGGCCGGCGCTGGCGATCACCACCGACCAGGACGCCGTCAACCGGGCGCTGGCCAGCACCGACGCCGGGGCGCAGGGGCGGATGGCGGTGCACCTGCCGGTGGCGGTGGGGGCGGTGGGGGCGGTGGGGGCGACGGTCGGCGGAGCGGCGGTCGGGG
>NZ_MECK01000482.1 GCF_014596465.1 Streptomyces sp. CBMA123
CTCGCGCAGCACGGCCAGGGTGCCGCGGTCGGGGCGCTCGGCCCGCGGGCCCAACCGCAGGGCCATCGGGGCGAGCACGTACACCTCGTCCAGGCCGCGGCCGAGCAGCAGGTCGGCGTTGGTGGCCGACCAGCAGCCGCCGTCCACGTACGCCGAGCCGTCCAGGCGCACCGGGGCGAACCAGCCGGGGATCGCGCAGGAGGCCATCACGGCGTCGGCCACCGGGACGGCCGGGGCGTCCGGGTCACCGAAGACCACCCGGTGGCCGCTGCGGTAGTCCACGGCGGCCACCCGCAGCGGCGCGGCGGCCGGGCTCGGCGCCACGGCGCCGGGGCTGTCGTCACCGGGGGCCTCGTCACCGGGTCCCTCGTCGCCGGGGGCCTCGTCACCGGGTCCCTCACCACCGGGGCCCTCACCACCGGGATCGTCCGCGCCCGGGGTCTCCGCGCCGGGGCCCGCCGCTCCCTGCGTCGACCAGCCGCCCGGGCCGAGCAGCCCGCGCACCAGCTCGCCGACCGGGGCCAGCGAGCCGCGGCCGTGCGGCGCCATCGCCGAGACCATGGTCAGCAGCGGGTACTCGCGCGGGTGCCGGACGGCGTCCCGCAGCAGGTCGGGCGAGCCGATCCCGGCCCGGGGGCGGGGCGGCAGCGCGCCGCCCACCGCCGTCTCGTAGTCGAACGCCACCCCGGCCAGCGGGCCCTCGGTGATCGGCAGGCCGCGCTGGTGGTCGCGCAGCTGCTCGGGGCGCACGCCCCCGGCCAGCAGCGCGGCCAGGATCGCGCCCGCCGAGGTGCCCAGCAGCACGTCCGCCTCGCCCGGCCGGTGTCCGGTGGCCTCCTCGACGGCGCAGAGCGCACCGACCGTCCAGGCCGCGCCGAGCATCCCGCCGCCGCCCAGCACCAGCCCGCGCCGGAGTGCGCCCCCGGCGGTCGGGCTCGGCGAAGCCACCGCCCGTGGGGTCGTCCCGACTGTCGTCATCCCGGCCGCCCGTCGTCGTGGGGATCGGGTCAGGCTCCGATGGTGCGCGTGGACGGCCGGGCGGCGCAACGGGAGCCCGGGGCCGGGCCACCCGGTCCGCCGTACCCGGGCGTCCCCTTTCGGGCCGTACGGCCCGTCCCCGCACGTCAACCGGGCGCCGCCGGAACGCTCGCCGGGCCCGTCACCGCACTGGCCGACTCACCCGGATAGGTGAACTTCACGCCGGGCCCCGAGCCGCCCGAAATCGCGTTGCCGCTCGTGATCACCGCCGCCAGCCTTGACCCGTCCGTACTCGCACCACCCTTGCCGGGAGCCACCGTGACCATCCGCCCCACCACCCACCACAGCGCCCACCACACCACCCATCCCGCCGCCCACCTCGCCGCCCGCCCGCACCGCCGGGTCCG
>NZ_MECK01000483.1 GCF_014596465.1 Streptomyces sp. CBMA123
TGCTGGGTGGTTACGGCTACACGCGGGACTACCCGGTGGAGCGGATGATGCGGGACGCGAAGATCACGCAGATCTACGAGGGCACCAACCAGGTCCAGCGGATCGTGATGGCCCGCAACCTGCCGTAACGGCGGCCCGACGGGCCCCGACGGCCGGCCCGGTCCGCCGACCGGCCGTCGGGGCCGACCCGTTGCGCCGATGCTAAGTTCCGGAGAATGAGCGAGAAGGAAGAGCGGGACCTGCCCATGAACGACGGGCCCTCGAAGCCGGCCATGCGCGAGGCGCTGGTGGCCGCGGCCTTCGAACTCTTCCTGGAGCGCGGCTTCGAGCAGACGACGATCGACGACATCGTCTCGCTCGCCGGCGTCGGCCGGCGCTCCTTCTTCCGCTACTTCCCGGCGAAGGAGGACGTGGTCTTCCCCGACCACGAGCGCAGCCTCGCCGAGATGACGGAGTTCCTGGCGTCCGGCACCGGCGAGGAGGACCCGGTCAAGCACGCCTGCGACGCGGCCCGCCTGGTCCTGCGGATGTACGCCGAGCAGCCCTCCTTCTCCGTCCAGCGCTACCGCCTCACCCGCAAGGTCCCCGGCCTGCGGGCGTACGAGCTGTCGGTGGTCTGGCGCTACGAGCACACCCTCGCCGCCTACCTGCGCGCCCGCTACGCCGACCGCCCGGACGGCCCGCTGCGCGCCGACGTGATCGCCGCCGCCGTGGTCGCCGCGCACAACCACGCCCTGCGCACCTGGCTGCGCTCGGGTGGCGAGAGCGACTGGGTGGTCGAGGTGGACGCGGCGATGGCTTTCGTCACCTCCACCTGGAGCGACCGCCCCGCCGACCCCGCCCCGGAGGGCGACGGCGCGTCGGACGACGTGGTGGTGCTGGTCGCCAGCCGCCGGGCCCCGCTGTGGCGGATGGTCCAGGGCATCGAGAGCGCCCTCGGCGAGTCCCGCCGGGTCTGACCGCGGCCCGTGCGACCGGGGTCGGTGCCGCAGTTGCACAGCCTCCGGCGGCGGCCCGCGACCGTCCCTCCAGCGCACCGGAAGCACCGGACACGTCGGAACGCCGGAACGCCGGAACGCCGGAACGCCGGAACGCCGGAACGCCGGAAACGGCCGAGCGCCCGTACGCCAGGGGCCGGCCACCCCATCACGGGTGGCCGGCCCCTGGTGCGTGGACGGTCGGTACGGCGCCGCGTGCGGCTCAGCCCCGGGGGCCGAGCACCGCCGCCGCGTAGTCGGCGGCGGCCGCCTCCGCGCCGAGCGCACCGTGCGCGGCCGCGGTGGTGGCGTCCCGCCAGTACCGCTGGAACGCGGAGTCCGCCTGCAGCGCCCGCGACCCCGAGG
>NZ_MECK01000484.1 GCF_014596465.1 Streptomyces sp. CBMA123
GCGCGCCCGGCTGGCGCAGGCCACCCGTACGCCCCCGGGCCGGCTGCGGCTGGCCGGGGTGGTGCTCGCGGTGCTCACCGTGGCCTTCGGCGGGCTCACCGCCTGGCAGTTGGAGACCAGGGCGCAGGCCGCCGACCGGGTGGTCTCGTACAGTCAGCCGCTCAGCCGGGACGCCGCCGAGATCCACCGTTCACTGGCCGACGCCGCCACCACCGCGGCCTCCGGCTTCCTGCTGGCCGGCGCCGAGCCCAAGGACGTCCGGGCCCGCTACGAGCAGGACCTCGCCCAGGCCGCCAAGCTGGTCTCCCAGGCCGCCGCCCGGACCACCGCGACCTCCCCCGCACAGGACTCACTCACCCGGCTGAACCAGCAACTCCCGGTGTACGCCGGTCTGGTGGAATCCGCGCGGGCCGACAACCGGCAGGGCATCCCGCTCGGCGGCGCCTACCTGCGGTACGCCTCCGAGCAGATGCAGACCGTGCTGCTGCCGGCCGCCGCCGAACTGAACTCCATCGAGAGCAAGGAACTGACGGACGACTACGCCGCGGCCCAGTCGGTGCCGTGGGGCGCGTACGGCCTGGCGGTGCTCACCCTGGCCGCACTGGGCTGGGTGCAGCTGACCCTGTTCCGCCGCACCAACCGGGTGTTCAACATCGGCCTGGTGGGCGCCACCGCCGCCGTCCTGGCCGGCACGCTCTGGCTCGCCGTGGCCGGACTGACCACCGCCGCGGCCCTGGAGAAGAGCGACCACGAGGGCGCGAACCCGCTGCGGGCGCTCAACTCGGCCCGGGTGGACGTGCTGACGGCCCGGCTGGCGGAGAACCTGAACCTGGTCGCCCGGGGCTCCACCGCCACGTACGCCGCGCAGTACACGGACGTCACCAAGCGGCTGGCCGGGACGGCCGAGAAGACCACCCCGATGCGCGACCGCGGCGGCTCGCTCTCCACCGCGCTGGGCCTCGCTCCGGCCGCCGCGAGCCAGTCCCTGGCCACGGCCGCCGACCAGTACGACATCTGGCAGGACCGGTACCGCACCGCGCGCACCGCCGAGGTCGACAACGCCGACTACCAGGGCGCCCTGAACGCGACGGTGTCGGCCACCGACACCACCAACACCGCCGACGCCGCCTTCAACGCCACCGACCGGGCGCTCGCCCAGGCCGCCGACACCGAGCAGGCCCGGTTCGACGCCGCCGCCGACGGCACCGCCGGGGACCTCCGGCTCGCCGCCGGCGCGGCCGCGGTGCTCGGCCTGGTGGCCGCGGCGGCCGCGCTGCGGGGCCTGGGCCGACGACTCGCCGAGTACCGGTAGAG
>NZ_MECK01000485.1 GCF_014596465.1 Streptomyces sp. CBMA123
TCTTGGGTTCTAGGAGTCGTTGCAACACCCCAGTTCAGGGGATGCATTGGACTTCGAGATCCGCAAGGACCGGACAGCTCAGGGGCCTGTGAGGTTGAGCCGGGAACGGGCGGCATACTCCCGGCTCATGCAGCAGGGCTACAGCAACCCCGAGGCTTGCCGGGCCGTGGGCATCGATCCGCGGACCGGCCGCAAGTGGCGCAACGGCCGCAGTGCCGACGGTCGGCAGAAGGCGGCACCACCGATTCACGCGGTGGTGCCGCCTTCCGGCGCATCCAGGTACCTGCGCGAGGACGAGCGGATCCACATCGCCGACCGGCTGCGGGAGAAGGCCACGATGCGGGCGATCGCCGCCGAGCTGGGCCGCAGTCCGTCCACCGTCAGCCGGGAGATCCGCCGCAACCGCACCGATGGCACTCGCGGCCAGTGGCACTACCGCCCGCACGCCGCCCAGGCCCGCGCCGACGCCCGCCGGCCCCGCCCCAAGCCCCGAAAGATCCCCTCGAATCCGCAGCTGCGGGAGGCGGTCCAGGTGATGCTGGACGAGCGGTGGAGCCCGGAGCAGATATGCCACGCTCTGCGGGCACAGTTCCCCGACCGGCCGGAGATGCACGTGGTCCACGAAACCGTCTACCAGGCGCTCTACGTCCAAGGGCGGGGCGAGTTGCGACGCGAGCTGGCCGGCGCCCTGCGCAGCGGCCGGGCTCGCCGTGTCCCGCACCGCCAGGCCAACTGCCGCAGGCCGCGCTTCATCGACCCGATGGTGATGATCAGCGAACGCCCCGCCGAGGCCGAGGACCGCGCGGTTCCCGGCCACTGGGAAGGCGATCTGATCATCGGCAAGGACGGAGCCTCCGCCATCGGCACCCTGGTCGAACGCGCCACCCGCTACGTGACACTCCTGCACCTGCCCCACGGCCGCACCGCCGAGCAGGTCCGCGACGCCCTCGTGGAAACCGTCCAGACCCTGCCCGTCGAGCTCAAACGCTCCCTGGCCTGGGACCAGGGCGCCGAGATGGCCGCCCACCGCTCGTTCACCGTTGCCACCGGCGTCCCGGTCTACTTCTGCGACCCGGCCAGCCCCTGGCAGCGCGGCTCGAACGAGAACACCAACGGCCTGCTGCGGCAGTACTTCCCCAAGGGCACCGACCTCTCGGTCCACACCCCGGAGCACCTGGCCGCCGTCGCCGACCAGCTCAACCGCCGCCCACGCAAAACGCTCGGCTGGGAAACCCCAGCCGAGCGCCTGCATAAACTCATCGCGGCCTAGACAACCGACCACGTGTTGCGACGACCACTAGAAACCGCCCGGGATGGGGGCCCTTCGTCGTACCTCAGACTGCCGCC
>NZ_MECK01000486.1 GCF_014596465.1 Streptomyces sp. CBMA123
GTGGGCGGCGGCCTGCTCGGGGCTGCGGACGTACGGTGCGGGCCGCTCCCCCGGGCCGCCCGCCGCCTCCGCCGCCGGTGCTCCCGGGGCCGTCCCCGGCTCCTCGGTGGTGAGCGGACGGCGCCGGCGCCGACTGGGCAGGCCGCTGCCGTCCCCGTCGGGGGCGGCGCCCGCATCGGGGTCGGGCACCACGTGGATGGCGGGTGCCGGGTGCGGGCCGGGCTGGTTGTGGCGGTCGGCGAGCACCGGCGGCTCCTGCTCGTCGGCGTCGCGCATCGGCGGGACGGCCGCGACGGCGGGCGCCGGGACCGGGCCGTTGCCGGCCCGCAGCGGCAGCGGGGTGAGCACCGACAGCGGCTGCTCGTCGTCCACCGTCGTCACCAGCGCGGCCGGGATCCGCAGGATGGTCCGCATGCCGCCGTACGGCGAGGGCTCGATGTGGCAGGTGAAGCCGTACTGGCGGGCCAGCTTGCCGACCACCGCGAAGCCGGTCTTGGGCGGGTTGCCCAGTTCGGTGAGCAGCACGTCCGCCGGGCCGGCCAGCAGCCGGCGGGCCCGGCGCAGCTGGTCCTCGTCCATGCCGATGCCGCTGTCGTCGACGATCACCAGCGCGCCGCGGCCGCCCTGCTGGACGGTGACCGGGACGTCGGTCTCCGGGTGGGAGTAGGCGGTGGCGTTGGCGAGCAGTTCGGCGATGGCGATGGCGATCGGCTCGGCGGCCCGGGCGACCACGGCCAGCCGCTGCTCCCGCAGGTGGTTGGCGACCTTGATCCGGGCGTAGCCGGGCACCCGGGAGAGCGCGCCGACGACCACCTCGGCGAGCGGGGAGTCGGTCCGGGCCAGGCCAGGCCAGGCCTCGCAGAGCACGGCGACGGTCTGGATCCGGCGCAGCGCGACCTCGTTGCGGAAGTCGACCTCCAGCAGCCGGGGGTCGTCGTTGTCGTGCTGGAGCTGCTGGACCAGGCTCTGGATCTGGTACAGCAGGGTCTGGATCCGGGAGGTGGCGCCGCGCATGGCGGCCCGGGCGGCGGCGTCGACCCGCTCGCGCTCGTCGGCGAGGGCCGCGGTGGTGGCGTCCAGGACGAACTGCAGGGCCCGGACGCCCTCGGGGCCGACGGTCCGCGCGTCCAGCGGGCCGACCAGCGGGGCGTTGGTGTGGGTCAGCCGGACGGCGGTGGCGGAGACCCGCTCCTGGGCGAGGTGGCCGATCTCGGCGAGCAGCGCGGCGGCGCGCCGGTCGGCGGTGGCCTGCCGGGCCTCGGCCTCCTCG
>NZ_MECK01000487.1 GCF_014596465.1 Streptomyces sp. CBMA123
GCCGGCTGGGCGGCGGCAGCCCGGCGGAGGCGGCGGTCCAGCCGGCCGCGTCCACCACCAGGGCCGGGCCGCCGACCCGGGCGAGCAGCGGGGCGGCGAGGGTGCGGAGCTGGTTCAGCGCCTCCAGCCGGTGGGCGCGCAGCTCGGTCTCGGCGAGCCGGGCGGCGGTGGCGGTGAGCTGGAGGAGGTACGGGCGGACGTTGTGGGCCGGGCCGCTGAGGTTGATCGCGCCGACCAGCCGGCCGGTGGCCGGGTCGTGCACGGGCGCGGCCACGCAGGTCCAGGTGTGGTGGCTGCGCAGGTAGTGCTCGGCGGAGTGGACGTGCATCGGGCGCTGGGCGCGCAGGGCGACGCCGATGCCGTTGGTGCCGACGGTCTCCTCGATCCAGCGGGCGCCGGTGACGAAGCCGATCCGGTCGGCGCTGCGGCGCAGGCCGCGCTCTCCCTCCTGCCAGAGCACGTGGCCCTCGGCGTCGGCGATGGCGAGGATCAGCGGCGCCTGGCCGACCGGTTCGAGCAGGGTCTCGCGCAGCACCGGCATGACGTTGTCGAGCCCGCTGGACCGGCGGCGCTGCTCCAGTTCGGCGGGGCCGAGCAGGACGGTGGCGGCGCCGCTGTCGGGGTCGAGGCCGAGGCGGCGCAGCCGGGCCCAGGAGTCGCCGATCTCGGGGCGGGGTTCGAGCCGGCCGGGGCGGGGCGGTGTGCCGGGCCCGCCGGTCTCGGGGAGGGCGAGTTCGCGGGCGGCGGCGTCGGCGAGGGTGCGCTCGTGGACCTTGGCCAGTTCCGCCGCGGTCGGCGGGGTGCGGCGCTCTGGTCGTCGGGACTGCCGTCCGGTCTGCCGCACTCGCGTTGCTCCTCGCCGCCGTTCGAGGACGCGCCGGGGTCGACGCGCTGACGAAAGCGTACGGGTGCGGTGGGCGTGTGGGGATGGGGTCTGCCAAGTCCGCATACCGGTCGGTACGGTACCCGTCCGGCGGCCGTGCGGGGTGCGCCGGGTGGGGTCTGCGGTGGGCCCCGGCCGGCCCGCCGGGGCCCGTTCTAGCGCTCCGTGCCGGGCTCGTGCTGGGCGGCCTCGACGGTGTGGTGGAGGTCGGCGGTGGCCTCCAGGGTGGCGCCGGTGGTCAGGGCCAGGCAGGCGGCCAGGGCGAGGGCGACGGCCCGCAGCCGATGGGCCGGGGTGGTGGCCGGGCGGGGCTGGAGCAGGGCCGCGACGCGGCGCGGGACCGGGCCGGAGTGGGCGGCGGCGACCAGCGTGAG
>NZ_MECK01000488.1 GCF_014596465.1 Streptomyces sp. CBMA123
GACCACCTCGCGGGCCACCCCGACGTCGGTGGAGACCACGGCCCGGCCGCTGAGCATGGCGTCGGCGAGTAGCCGAGGGCTGCGCTGGGAGAGCGCGGAGAAGACGGCCACCGTGCCGCCCTGCCAGGCCTCGGCGAGCGAGCCGGGCCGCCCGGCGAAGTCCACCGCGCCGGCCACCCCCAGCCGCTCGGCGACCGCCGCGCAGTGCGCCCGGTAGCCGAGGGCCGCCTCCTCGCCGTGCACCACCAGCCGGGCCGCGGGCAGTTCGGCGCGCACCCGGGCGAAGGCGTGCAGCATCAGTTCGGTGTCCCGGCCCGGCTCCAGCGCGCCGGCCCAGACCAGGGTGGGCCGCCGGGGCTCCGGCCCGGCGGCCGGGCGGTCCACCCCTGGGATGCCCTCGTACACCACCCGGGTGCGCGCCGGATCGGCCCCGCAGCGGCGCTGCCACTGCTGGTCGTGGGCGCTGCCCGGGGTGAGTATCGCGGCCTGCCGGTAGGTCTCCTCGGTGAGCGCCCGGAAGAAGGACAGCAGCAGCGCCCGGACCGGCGTGCGGGTGTCCCCGGCCGAGGGCTGGGGGAGGGAGGGCGCCTCGTGACCCGCCCGCCCGCCTCCGGGCGCTCGAAGCCGACGCCGACGGTCTCCCCCGGCCTGGCGGCTGGGAGGTGCCCCCGGGCTCCGGCGCGCGTCGCTCGCCTGTCGCTCGCCCTCCTTGCCCGCCGGCGGGCAGGAGGGGCCCACCCGTTCGGCACCCGCGTGCCCTTCGGCTCGGGGCGGGCAGCCGAGGTACTGCTCGCGCAGGTGCAGGCCGTGCTCGGTGACCACGAACGGCACCCCGTGCAGCTGCCGGGCCACCAGGGCGGGCAGCGCGGCCGGGCCGCCGCCGACCACGTGGCACAGGTCGGCGCCGCCGAGGCCGCCGGGCCCGGTGCCGTACCAGGGCGCGGACAGCGGGCGCAGGCACTGCTCCAGCAGGTCCGCGGCGACCAGCACGTCGCGCACCAGCGGCTGTCCGGCCGAGGTGTCCGCGCCGGGTAGCCGCCAGGCCCGTTCCAGCACCCGGCGGGCGTGGACGGAGGCGAGGAACGCGGGCAGCGTGCCCGCGTCCTCCCGGGCCAGCGCCGCCAGCCGGTACAGCCCGGCCCCGAAGCCGGCCCGCTCCCCCGGCAGCACCAGCGCCCGCACCAGTTCCTCGTACGCCTGGGCGTAGTGGCGTCCGCGCAGCGCCCCGGGCGCCCGGCCGCGCGGCCAGCCAGAT
>NZ_MECK01000489.1 GCF_014596465.1 Streptomyces sp. CBMA123
GACGGCCGCCGCGACCCGGTCGGCGGCGGTGGCGTCCACCAGGGCGATCACCGAGCCGCCGAAGCCGCCGCCGGTCATCCGCGCGCCGTACGCGCCTGCCGCCAGGGCGGCCTCGACGGCGAGGTCGGTCTCCGGGCAGGAGACCCGGTAGTCGTCGCGCAGCGAGGCGTGCCCGGCGGTGAGGATCGGGCCGAGGGCGGCGGGGTCGCCGGCCTCCAGGGCGGCGACGGCGGCCTGGACCCGCGCGTTCTCGCTCACCACGTGGCGCACCAGCGGCTGGAGTTCGGCCGGGAGCCGGGTCAGTGCGGCGGGGAGTCCGGCGGCGTCCAGCGAGCGGAGGGCGGGCAGGCCGAGCACGGCGGCGGCCTTCTCGCAGCCGGACCGCAGGGCGGCGTAGGCGCCGTCGCCGAGGTCGTGCTTGACCCGGGTGTCCAGGACCAGCAGTGCCAGGCCGGCCGCCGCGAGGTCGATCGGCACCTGACGGATCGTCAGGTCGCGGCTGTCCAGGAACAGCGCGGCGCCCGGGCGGCAGCACATCGCGGCCATCTGGTCCATGATCCCGCAGGGCACGCCGACGAAGGCGTTCTCCGCCCGCTGGGCCAGCAGCGCCAGCTCGGGTGCCGAGAGCCCCAGCCCGTACAGGTCGTTGTACGCGGCCGCCACCACGCACTCCAGCGCGGCGGAGGAGGACAGCCCGGCGCCGCTGGGCACGTCACTGTCCAGCCGGAGGTCCGCGCCGTCGACCCGATACCCGGCCTCGCGCAGCGCCCACACCACGCCGCCCGGGTAGCCGGCCCAGCCGGGGACGGCGCCGGGGGCGAGGTCGGCGACCCGGAGTTCGGTCACCGGGCCGCCGCCCTGGGCGGACCAGAGGCGCAGCACCCCGTCCGTACGGCGGGCGGCCCGGGCCCGGACGGTCTGCGGGAGGGCGATCGGCAGCACGAACCCGTCGTTGTAGTCGGTGTGTTCGCCGATCAGGTTGACCCGGCCGGGGGCGGCCCACTCCCCCTCGGGCGCGCGGCCGTAGAGCTCGGTGAACGTGTTCGCGCTGGTGCTCATGGGGCGGCCTCCCGCAGCCGGCGGGCCGCGTCCTCGGGGGTGATGTCGTTGACGAAGGCGTCCATGCCGGATTCCACCCCGGCCAGGTACTTGAGTTTGTCGGCGGCCCGGCGGATGGTGAACAGCTCCAGGTGGAGGGCGAGTTCGT
>NZ_MECK01000490.1 GCF_014596465.1 Streptomyces sp. CBMA123
GTGCGCGGCCAGCTCCCCCTCGGCGAGCGCGAGGTCCGCCCCGCCGACGCCGTTGGTCTCCCCGGCGGACCACAGGCCGGGGACGGAGGTGCGCAGCCGGGCGTCGACCCGCAGCGCGACCGCGCCGTCCGGTCCGGCGAGGGTGTCCGCGCCGAGTTCGGTGGCCAGGTCGATCTGCGGCAGCAGCCCGTGGCCGACGGCGAGCGCGTCGCAGGCGATCCGCCGTTCGGTGCCGGGCAGCGGCCGCCAGGAGGCGTCCAGCCGGGCCACGGTGACGGCGGTGACCCGCTCCGTCCCGTGCGCCTCGACGACGGCGCTGCGCGGCCGCAGCCGTACGCCGTGCCGCAGCAGCGCTCCACCGTGCCCGGCGCCCTCGACCAGCTTGGCGGGGACGGCCGCCAGCACGCCGGGGCGCCGGGCGTACCCGAGGTAGCCGCTCGCCTCGACCACCGCCGGGACGTCCGCCCCGGCGCCGACCAGCGAGGAGGCGGCCGCGAGCAGCAGCGGCCCACTGCCGGCCACCACGATCCGCCGCCCGGGCAGCACCAGCCCGGCCTTGAGCATGGCCTGCGCGCCGCCCGCGGTGACCACCCCGGGCAGGGTCCAGCCGGGGAACGGCAGCTGCCGCTCGTACGCCCCGGTGGCGAGCAGCACCGTCCGGGCCCGGACGGTGTCCCGGTCGGCGGCCTGCGGCCCGCGGGTGACGTGCACGGCGAAGCCGTCCGCGGTCCGCTCCAGCGCCCACACCTGGTGGCCGCCGCGGAAGTCGGCCCCGGGCTGGCCGGCGAGCCGCGCGGCCAGCCCGGTGTACACCGACCAGCGGTGGTGCAGCCGGTCCGGCCGGGTCGCACCGAGCCCGGGCGCCGGGTGCCGGTAGTACTGCCCGCCGGTAAGCTCCGCGCCGTCCAGCAGCACGCAACGCAGCCCGAGTTCGGCGGCGGTGACGGCGGCGGCCAGCCCGGCGGGCCCGGCCCCCACCACGGCGAGGTCGTACGGCTCGTACGGCTCGTACGGCTCTGACGGCTCTGACGGCTCAGACGGCTCGTAGGACCCAGACGGCCCGGAGGGTTCGTACGACCCGGACAACCCGGACGGCTCGTACGGGTCAGACGGCGAGGTCGGCACGGCCGTGGCCCTCCTGGGTGGTGACGACGGTCCCGGGTTCGGCGGGCAGCAGGCACAGCCGCTGGTTGGCCCGGCCGTCCACGGTGGCCAGGCAGTCGAAGCAGGCGCCGATCCCGCAGAACGCGCCGCGCGGGCGCCCGCCGGTCCGGGTGGTGCGCCAGGCGAGCACGCCGTCGGCCCAGAGCGCGGCGGCGATCGACTGCCCGGGCAGGGCGCGGACGGGCCGTCCGTCGAACTCGATGTGGTGGCCGGGCCCGGGCTCGGCCCCGACCAGCCCGGCGGGGGTGCGGCGACGCGTCACCGGCTTCTCCATTCCAGAGGTCCTGAACAAGGTCTCACCCCGCCGGGAACCGGTCCGCCCGGAACGGCGCGAGGTCCAGCTCCGGCCGTTTCCCGGTCAGTTGCTCGGCGATCAGCAGCCCGGTGCCGGGCGCCAGCCCGATCCCGGCGCCCTCGTGCCCGCAGGCCTGGTACAGCCCCGGCACCCGGGGGTCCTCGCCGATGGCGGGCAGGTGGTCCGGCAGGTACGGGCGGAAGCCCCGGTAGGTGCGCATCACGGCGACGTCCGCGAGCACCGGGAACAGCTGGGCCGCCTCGGCGGCCAGCCGGCCGATCGCCGCGTGGGAGAGGGTGCGGTCGAAGCCGACCCGCTCCCGGCTGGCCCCGATCAGCACCGGTCCGCCCGGGGTGCCCTCGATCACCGAGGAGGTCTGCAGCCCGGCCGCGCCGCTGGCCACGTCGGCGACGTAGTCGGCGGAGTAGACCTTGTGCCGGACGACCCTCGGCAGCGGCTCGGTGACCAGCACGAAGCCGCGCCGGGGCAGCACCGGGAGGTGCACTCCGGCCAGCGCGGCCAGTTCGGCGCCCCAGGCGCCGGTGGCGTTGACCACGGCGGGGGCGGCGAGCCGGCGCCGGGTGGTCCGGACGCCGCGCACCGCGCCGTCCGGGCCGCGCTCCACGGCCGTCACGTCCTCCCCGGTGAACAGTTCGGCGCCCATCCGACGGGCTTCGCGCAGCAGGTGGGCGGCGGCGAGCGCGGGCTGCACCTGGGCGTCCTGCGGGTAGTGGTAGCCGCCCGCGAGCCCGGGGGCGAGGTGCGGCTCCAGCTCGTGCAGCCGCTCGGCCGGGACCTCCTCGGCGGTCACCCCGGCCGTGGCCTGCCCGGCGGCGAAGGCCCGCAGCGCTTGCTGCCCGGCCTCCGTCGAGGCGACCACGACGCCGCCCTTGGGCTCGTACTCGACGGCCGGGCCGAGGTCCTCGGCGAGTTCGCGCCAGAGCCGGACGCTGAGCAGCGCGAGGTCGAGTTCGGGCCCGGGTTCCTTGTCGGAGACCAGCAGGTTGCCCTCGCCCGCGCCGGTGGTACCCCCGGCGACCGACCCGCGGTCGACGACGGCGACGGCGAGTCCGGCGCGGGCGGCGTAGTACGCGCAGGCGGCGCCGACGACTCCGGCGCCGACCACGACGACGTCCAGCGGAGGTGTCCAGGTCTTCAGCACGTCAGTAATATGTCACATGCCATCAACCCTGCCAAGAGCGCGCCAGAGCCGGGACAGCGGAAGGCCCTGGTCCCCGCACGAAGCCGGGGACCAGGGCCGGAAGGCTCACCGCAGCAGACTCAGGTGATGTCGTCCATCTGCTCCCGGCGCGCACTCGGCACCGGCGCGGCACTCGCCGCCGGGGCCGCGGAGGCCTCGACCGACTCCGTATCCGCCACCGGCTGCACCGTGAGGTCGACGTGCGAGGCCTCCTCGTCGTCCAGGTCGGCATCGGGGTTCTTCCGGCGCTTGCGCCGGTCGTTGAACAGCGCGATGGCCACCGCGAGGAAGTACAACGCCCAGATCGGCGCGGCCAGCGCGAGCATGCTCAGCGGGTCGGCGCTCGGCGTGGCGAAGGCCGCGAACACGGTGATGCCCATGACCATCCCGCGCCACCAGCCGAGCAGCCGCTTGCCGGTGACGATGCCGACCATGTTCAGCATCACCAGCAGCAGCGGGAACTCGAAGGCGAGGCCGAAGACCAGCACCATCCGGGTGGCGATGTCGAAGTAGTCCTCGGGCGGCAGGATCGGGGTGGTGCCGTTCGGGGTGAACGAGATCAGCACCTGCACCGTGGTCGGCAGCGTCAGGATCGCGCAGCCCACACCGGCCAGGAACAGCGGCGCACCACAGGTCATGAAGATGACCGTGTACTTCTTCTCGTGCTTGTGCAGACCGGGAGCCACGAAGGCCCACACCTGGTACAGCCAGACCGGCACGGTGCCGACCACGCCCGCCGTCAGCGACACCTTGAGCATCCAGGTGAAACCCGCGGTCAGCCCGATGTTGGAGACCTGCGCGCACTTGTTGTGGTACTTCTCCTGCCGCTCCGGCGTGCACTGCGGCAGCGGCTCCAGCAGGAAGTGCTCGATCTGCTTGTGGTAGATCGCCGCGATGACGGTGATCACCACGATCGCCAGGACCGACTTGACCACGCGGTTGCGCAGTTCCCGCAGGTGGTCGGCGAGGGCCATCCGCCCCTCAGGATCCTTGGGCGCCTTCTGCGGCGCCTTGGAGAGCTTGCTCAACCCCGGTCCTCAACTCGTGCGTCGAGGCCCGCCGGTCGACGGGCCTCCGTGGTCGCGCGCGGCACGCGCACCGTGTACGTCGGGTACGACGCACGCGGTGCACACCGCGGGTGCGTCGCGTACGTCACCGGCACTGCGCTCAGTGCGGGCGGTCGCCGCCGGGCGCGCCCTGCCCCGCACCGGGCTCGGCCACCGGCCGGGCCGTCGCCGAGGCCCCCGGAGCGGACTGGACGGTCCTGGCCGTCGGCTCCGCCGAGACCTGCGGCCGGGCGGGCGGCGCACTCCCGTCCGGCTCGTCGTCCGAGCGCATCGCCTTGGCCTCGCTCTTCAGGATCCGCATCGACTGCCCCAACGAGCGTGCCAGCTCGGGCAGCCGCTTGGCCCCGAACAGCACGATGGCAACCACCGCGACCAGCACGATCGCGGTCATCGAGAAGCGCATGCGCCGACCACCTTCAGCATCCGCGGCCCGGCGGGCCGCCCGCCGCGGATGGTAACCGCTGCGGATGACGCCACGACGACGGCCGCCCGAACAGGACAGCGGCCCCCGGTTCGCAGTTCAGGAGCCACTTGAGAGCGTAACCCGCCCCTACCTCCGCGCAGCAGCCCCCGTACCACCCGTGCCCCGGCTGTGCTAACGGTCCGACCGGACCGACGGCCGCCGCGCCGGCGGACCTAACGGCCGGGAACGGCCTCGGCCAGCTCCCCCGCCGCCTCCGCCAGTGCCCGGGAGGCCGCGTCCACGCCCTTGGCGAGCGCCCGTACGTCCAGCCAGAGCCGGATCGCGAGGACCCCGAGGACCAGCAGGCCCGCGGTGGCGAGCAGGACGGCGGCGACGAGCATCCAGGACATGCGCCCACCCTATACGGGGGCCACCGGGGTCATCCCTCCGCCCGCACGAGCCGCATGGTGCGCACCCCCGCCGCGGTGAGCGCCTCGACGATCTTCTCCCCGGCCGCCTTGCGCACCGCCGCCCCGCACAGCGGGCAGCCGAAGCTGTAGTGCGCCTGCGCCGGGGTCCGGCCGAGGGTCAGCCGGAACTCCTCGGCCGGGAGTTCGACCTTCTCCCGGCACTGCGAGCAGTACACCTTGAATCTCGTCCCGGCCTCCACCGCTCAGACCTGCCCCTCCCCGTAGGCGGCCAGCGCCTCCCGCGCGGCCGAGCGCGCCTGCTCCGCCAGCTCGGGCGGCGAGACGATCCGGCCGTCCCGGCCCAGCCGCAGCGCCAGCGGGCGCAGCTGGGAGGGGTCGGCGCTGCGCAGGGTGATCCGCAGTCCGCCGTCGGCCAGTTCCTCGGCCCGGTCGTGGGTGTAGTACTCGGCGACCCAGCGGCCGCCGGAGGAGACCTCCACCACCACCTCCGGGTCGTCCGCCGCCGGGTTGACCAGCCCGCCGCTGAGGTCGCGCGGCTCGCGCCGGGGCGGGTCGGCCGGGACGTCCAGGACGCGGATCTCGGCGACCCGGTCCAGCCGGAACATCCGGTGGTCCTCCGAGGTGCGGCACCAGGCCTCGAGGTAGGTGTGGCCCTCGGTGAGCAGCCGGATCGGGTCGACCTCGCGCTCGGTCATCCCGCCGCGCCCGTGCGAGTAGTAGCGCAGCCAGAGCCGGCGGCCCTCGCTGAGCGCGCGGTCGATGTCGGCGAACACATGGCTCTCCGCCTCGAAGGTGACCCCGACCCGGGCGCTGCCCTCGGCGCTCTCCCCCGCGGCGTTCTCGATCTTGGCGACGGCGCGGGTGAGCGCCTCCCGGTCCCCGGCCCGCAGGCCCGGCAGTCCGGCCACCGCCCGGGCGGCGACCAGCAGCGCGGTGGCCTCGTCGGCGGCGAGGCGCAGCGGCTGGGCCACGTCGTCGACGTTGTGCCACCAGATCCGCTCGCCGTCGGTGTCGATGTCGAGCAGGTCGCCGCCGCGGAAGCTGGTGCCGCACATCGGCAGCACGTTGAGGTCCCCGATCAGCTCGCGCTCGCTGATCCCGAACGCCCGGGCCACCTCGGCGACCTCGGCCCCGGGCCGCTCGCGCAGGTAGGTGACCAGCGACAGCATCCGCCTGGTCTGGTCAATGGCGTTACTCATGCGTCCACCTCGCTGCGCTCGGCGGGCGCTTCGCACAGGAGGCACCTTCCGACGGTTCGCTCGCTTCGCTCACTCACGCGCCCACTCCTTCAAGCCCCGCGACCGCCCGCAGCCGGTCGACCACATCCGCCCGCAGCTCCTCCGGCCCGAGCACCAGCACGTCCGGCCCGAACTCCGCCAGGTCGGCGCCCAGCCCGTTGCCGTACGGGATCTCCAGCTCGTCCCAGGCCTCGTCGACCCGGGTGCTGCCCAGCGCCTTGGTGCGCAGCGGGAAGCCGGCGCCGCGGCGGACCCGGACGGTCGCGGTGGCGGTGGCCCCCTCACCGGCGAACTTGGCCACGGTGGCGCGGACGTCCACGTGCTCCGGCACCGTGCCGAGGAAGGCTCCGCCCTTGGCCTTCACCTTGCCGGTGATCCGGCTGAGCCGGAACACCCGGGCGTCGCCGCGGTCCCGGTCGTACCCGGCCAGGTACCAGTGCCCGCGCCAGCACTCCAGCGCCCACGGCTCGACGCTGCGCTGCTCGACGGCGGCGGCGCCGGCCTTGCGGTACTCGAAGGTGACCGGGCGGCGGTCCCGGGCGGCGGTGAGCAGCGGCTCGAACGCGGCCTCCCGGGCGGGGATGCGCGGCTCCAGGGCGGTACGGCCCTCGGGCTCGGTGAACGGCACCCCGGCCGCGCGCAGCTTCTGCAGCGCCCCGCTGGCGGCGCCGGACATCTTGGCCTGCTGCCAGACCCTGGCGGCCAGGGTCAGCGCGGCGGCCTCCTCGGCGTCCAGCGCGATCTCCGGCAGCCGGTTGCGGTCGGGGCGGGCGAGGTAGCCGAGTTCGCCGTCCAGCGCGCTCTCGTCGACGTCGATCACCAGGCCGAGCTCGCGCAGGTCGTCCTTGTCCCGCTCGAACATCCGGTTGAAGGCGTCCTCGCTGCTGTTCTGCCAGGCTTCCCGGTACGCCTCGATGGATTCCCGCAGCTCCTTCTTGGAGAGCGGACGTCTGGTGTTCATCAGGCACAGGGCGAGATTCATCAGCCGCTCTGCCTTGGCGATCGCCATCGCTGACCCTTCCGGTGTGCCGCGCCGCGCGCGGGGTGCGCCAACCGGGCGATCCTCACCCGGCGGGACCGACCGTACCGGTAGCGGTACGCACTGCAAAAGCCGCGTCCCGGGCCCGGTCCCCACGGGGTGCCGTTCGGGCCCGGAAACGGCCTCGGGCCGGGCCCCCGAAGGGGTCCGGCCCGAGGTCGGAGCAGCCTCAGACGGCCAGCAGGTCGACCACGAAGATCAGGGTCGAGTGCGGCGGGATCGCCGAGGTCGGCGACTGGGCGCCGTACGCCAGGTGCGACGGGATGGTCAGCTCGCGACGACCGCCGACCTTCATGCCCACGACGCCCTGGTCCCAGCCCTTGATGACCCGGCCGCCGCCCAGCGGGAAGCGGAACTCGTTGGGGCTCCGGTTCCAGCTCGCGTCGAACTCCTCGCCGGTCTCGAAGGTCACGCCGACGTAGCGGACGCTGACGTTCTGACCCGGCTTGGCCTCGGCACCGTCACCGACGACGATGTCGCGGATCTGCAGCTCGGTCGGAGCGTCGCCGATCGGGAAGTCGATCTCGGGCTTCTCGTTCAGGTTCACAGCCATGGTCCCTCTTCTCACGTTTCGCAATTCCCTACACGACCAAGCGGCGGACGCCCGCACCCGGTCCACCCGACCACAAGGTACGGGGAGGACCACGGTACGGGCGCCCGCCGCCCGTCAGGACACGGCCACGCGGCCGGCCCCGAAGGTCACACGCACACCATTGTCACCCGAAAGCGGGTCAGCCCTGACCGGCGTCCAGGATGTCCACCACGAAGACCAGGGTCGCGCCGGGCGGGATGTCGCCCTGGCCCTTGTCCCCGTAGCCCAGCGAGGCCGGGATCACCAGCTCGACCCGGCTGCCGACGGTCTGGCCGACCAGCCCCTGGTCCCAGCCCTGGATGACCTGGCCGCCGCCGACCGGGAAGGAGAACGCCTGGCCCTTGCTGAGCGAGGAGTCGAAGACCTTGCCGTCCTTGGCCAGCGCGCCGGTGTACTGGACGACGACCTTCTCGCCCTTCTCCACCGCCGGCCCGGTGCCCTTGATCAGGACGTGGGTCTTCAGCTCGGTCGGGTCCTTGGCGCCGGCCACCGGGGTGATGTCCGCCGGCTTCTTGCCGTTGTCCTTGACCTGCGGGAAGTCCGCCGGCGGCGGGGTGACGGTACCGCTCACCACGGCGTCGGGCGCGTTGGCGTTGCGGACGTCGATCACGAAGATCAGGTTGTCCTTGGGGCCGATCGACATGTCCGGCTTGCCCTGGGAGCCGAAGCCGGCCGCCGGCGGGGCCACCACCAGCAGGCGGCTGCCGGCCTTCTTCCCCATCACGGCCTGGTCCAGCGCGGGGATCAGCGAGTCGGTGCCCGCCTGGAAGATCTGCGGCTTGCCGTTGTTGTCGTACGAGCTCGGGATGTCCTTGCCGGTGTTCCAGTCCTTGGCGGTGTAGTCCACCGAGGTCCAGGTGTTCTTGTCCACCTTGGGGCCGGTGCCCTCGGACAGCACCTTCACCACGAAGGAGCCGTCGGAGGCCTCGCCCGGCACCTGGATCTCGGCCTTCTTGCCGAAGTCACCGGTGACGGTCGGCAGCACCTTGGCGCTGTCCTTGATCGGCGGGACCGGCTCGGCGGTCGGCGTGGGCGGCGCGGACTTCGTCGCGTCGGGCTGGGCCGCCGCGGAGGTGTCCTTCGAGGAGTCCTTGTTCACCATGTACAGCGTCACACCGCTGCCGACCAGCAGCAGGGCGATCACCGTGCCGAGGATCACGCCCAGCTTGCCCACACCGGGCGGGTTCTCGTCGTACCCGGCCTCCGAGCTGTCGGCCTTGCGCACGCTGCTGGCGAAGATCTGCGGGGCGTCGTCCTCGTCGTTCTTGGACCTGCCCGTCGCACGCGGCTTGTCACCGGGCTGCGCCCAGCCGGCCTGCTGCGCGAGGATCGCCGGGGGAACGACGATCGACTCGCGGTCCGCGGCGATCTGGCCGCCGGGACGGGAGGCGGCCGGGTCACCCGCAGAGCTGTCGTTAGCCGCGGTGCCGGCCCCGCCCGGGCTCGGCGTCTTCTCAGTCATGACTCCCCATCCATCTCGCCACGAGGTCTTCCAGGTCTGCGCCCGGCGTGGTGAGCGCCGGCCTGTCGCCGTACCCGTCCGCCCCGGACCCCGGCGCCGGGCGGCGCCTGCCACAGTGCGAGGGCAGTATGACAGCTCAGGATGAGGGCGGACGCTTCGTTGTACGAGCGTCCGCCCAAGCGTACGGAATTCTCCCGGCGACTTCCTAGACCGCCCGCTAGACCGCTTCGAGAATGTCGATCACGAAGACCAGCGTGGAGTTCGGCGGAACCGAGCCCTGCGCCTGGTCCTTGTACCCCAGCGCCGGGGGCACCACCAGCAGCACCCGGCTCCCCACGTTCTGCCCGACCAGGCCCTTGTCCCAGCCCTCGATCACGCTGCCGGTGCCGATCTGCACCGCCTGGGCGCCGCCGTGGGTCCAGGAGGCGTCGAACTGCTGCCCGTTGCTCCACAGCACCCCGGTGTACTGCACCACCAGGGTCTGGCCGCTCTTGACCTGCTTGCCCTCGCCCTTGATCAGCACCGCCTGCTGGAGGTCGGTGGGCGCGGCCTGCCCGGCCGGGATGGTGATCCCCACCGGCGCCTTGCCGTTGTCCTTGACCTGCGGCAGGGTCGCGGCCGGCTGGGTCATGGCCCCGGTCAGGGTGGAGTCCTGCGGCAGGGCCTCCACGATGTCCAGCACGAACACCACGGTGTCGCCCTTGTTGACGCCCAGCTGGGTGGAGCCCTGCTCGCCGAAGGCCGCCGCCGGCGGGGCCACCACCAGCAGCCGGGTGCCGACCTTCTTGTCGATCACGGTCTGGTCCAGCGCGGGCACCAGCTGCCCGCTGCCCGCCTGGTAGAGCTGCGGCTTGCCGTTGTCGTCGTACGAGCTGGGCAGGTCCTTGCCGGTGGTCCAGTCCTTCGCCGTGTAGTTGACGGTCACCCAGTCGCCCTTGTTGACCGTCGACCGCTCCCCGTCGGTCACCGTGTTCACCACGAACTGGCCGCTGGGCTGCTGGCCCTCGGGGATGGTGATGGTGGCCTTGCTGCCGAATCCGCCACCCGAAAGAGTGGGCATCGGGGAGGCCTCGCTCACCGGCGCCGGCACGGTCGGGGCGGCAGTCGCCGTGGACGGCGTCGCCGGGCCGGCCGCCTTGGGCGAGCTGCTGCAGGCGACCGCCAGCAGCAACGGCAGGGTGAGAAGCAAACCGGCGGTGCGGCGCACGGTGGTCCTAACTGTCGGTCGAAGTCGGCTCCCCCGAATCGACGGACAGCGTATGCCCGGCATGCGTCCGGCCCCGGTAGACACCACCGGGGCCGGTCAACGCGTGGATCACGGCGCACGCCTCACGGTCACATGCCCGCGATCAGCTTCTCCACCCGCTCGTCCACCGAACGGAACGGGTCCTTGCACAGGACCGTGCGCTGCGCCTGGTCGTTCAGCTTCAGGTGCACCCAGTCCACCGTGAAGTCCCGGCGCTGCTCCTGCGCCCGGCGGATGAAGTCCCCGCGCAGCCGGGCCCGGGTGGTCTGCGGCGGGATCGACTTGGCCTCGAAGGTCTTGAGGTCGGTGGTCACCCGCTTCGCCTGGCCCTTGCCCTGGAGCAGGTAGAACAGGCCGCGGCGGCGGTGGATGTCGTGGTACGCCAGGTCGATCTGGGCCACCCGCGGGTTGGACATGCTCATCTGGTGCTTCTCGCGGTAGCGCTCGATGAGCTTGTACTTCATGATCCAGTCGATCTCGGTGGCCACCTCGTCCAGCCGCTCGGTGCGGACGGCCTCCAGGGTGCGGCCCCACAGCTCGAGCACCTGGGCGATGGTCCCGGTGTTGATCCCCTTGCGGTCGGCGAACTCCAGGGCCTTGGTGTAGTACTCCTCCTGGATGTCCAGCGCGCTGGCCTCCCGGCCGTTGGCGAGCCGCACCTGGTGGGTGCCGGTGAGGTCGTGGCTGACCTCGCGGATCGCCCGGATCGGGTTCTCCAGGGTGAGGTCGCGCATCACCACGCCGGCCTCGATCAGCCGCAGCACCAGGTCGGTGGAGCCCACCTTGAGCAGGGTGGTGGTCTCGGACATGTTGGAGTCGCCGACGATCACGTGCAGCCGGCGGTAGCGCTCGGCGTCCGCGTGCGGCTCGTCCCGGGTGTTGATGATCGGGCGGGAGCGGGTGGTGGCGGAGCTGACGCCCTCCCAGATGTGCTCGGCCCGCTGGCTGACGCAGTAGACCGCGCCGCGCGGGGTCTGCAGCACCTTGCCCGCGCCGCAGATCAGCTGGCGGGTCACCAGGAAGGGGATGAGCACGTCGGCCAGGCGGGAGAACTCGCCGTGCCGGGCCACCAGGTAGTTCTCGTGGCAGCCGTAGGAGTTGCCGGCCGAGTCGGTGTTGTTCTTGAAGAGGTAGACGTCCCCGGCGATGCCCTCCTCGTGCAGCCGCCGTTCGGCGTCCACCAGGAGTCCTTCGAGGATCCGCTCGCCCGCCTTGTCGTGGGTGACCAGCTCGGTCACGTCGTCGCACTCGGGGGTGGCGTACTCGGGGTGGGAGCCGACGTCGAGGTAGAGCCGGGCGCCGTTGCGCAGGAAGACGTTGCTGCTGCGGCCCCAGGAGACGACCCGGCGGAACAGGTACCGCGCGACCTCGTCCGGCGACAGCCGCCGCTGCCCGCGGAACGTACAGGTCACGCCGTACTCGTTCTCCAGCCCGAAAATCCGGCGGTCCATGAGCACTCCTATCTGGTCGGAGCTGTCCGAAACCGCCTCCACGACGTCGTGCGTCGCAGGGGCACCGGAGTCCCGTGCGGCGATCGTCTCGGCGCACGGGACTCCACAGGCACTACTCGTTCGACGGCGGGGTGGCCGCCGGCTTCTCCTCGTCGTCCGCCTCGGCGGACTGGTCCCCGTCGAGCAGCCGGCTGAGCTGGTTGCCCAGGATCCGCTTGAACTTGCGCTGCTGGAACCGCTGGCGGTCGAGGACCGCGACCTCCAGCTGTTCCGGGGTGAGGGCGCGCGGGCTGCCCCCGTTGGGGTCGCGGGCGAGCGAGTCGACGGCGACCTTCACCGCCTCGGTGAGGCTCAGGCCGACGCGGTGGCGCTGGCCCAGGTAGTTGCCGATCGAGTCGGCGTTGCCGCCGACCACGACGTAGTTCTTCTCGTCGACGACCGAACCGTCCGGCGTGAGCCGGTAGATCTGGTCGTTGTCCGCGGTGCGGCCGACCTCGGCGACGATCAGTTCGACCTCGTACGGCTTCTCGCCGACCGAGGAGAAGATGGTGCCCAGGGTCTGGGCGTACACGTTGGCCAGGCCGCGGGCGGTGACGTCGGCCCGGTCGTAGGAGTAGCCGCGCAGGTCGGCGTAGCGGACGCCGCCGATGCGCAGGTTCTCGAACTCGTTGTAGCGGCCGACCGCCGCGAAGGCGATCTTGTCGTAGATCTCGGAGACCTTGTGGAGCGCCCTGGAGGTGTTCTCGGCGACGAAGACGATGCCGTCGGCGTAGGTGAGCACGACCACGCTGCGGCCGCGCGCGATGCCCTTGCGGGCGTACTCCGCGCGGTCCGCCATGGCCTGCTGGGGCGAGACGTAGAACGGTGTCGACACCGGCGGTCGTCCCTTTCCTGTGAGGTGATGGCTCAGGGGGCGTCTGGTGGAACTCTGCCGGGTCCGCCTGGGCCGACAAGATCCACAAGACCTCCCTACATCAGCGGGGCCTGCGGGCCGTTGGGCCGGGTCAGACGCTCGTCCGTGATGGCGATCGCGATCTCCGCGACCTCCGCGTCGGTGAGCCGGCGGAAGCCGTCCGCGGTGATCAGCGAGACGATCGGGAAGATCTTGCGG
Source organism: Streptomyces sp. CBMA123 (assembly GCF_014596465.1). Taxonomy (GTDB): domain Bacteria; phylum Actinomycetota; class Actinomycetes; order Streptomycetales; family Streptomycetaceae; genus Kitasatospora. The sequence continues at coordinate 12,701 of NZ_MECK01000490.1, forward strand.
GCCAGGTCAGGGCCGCCGGTGGCGGAGTCGTCGTCCGCCGCGTCGTAGAGCGCCTGGACGACCAGGGTGACGGCCTGGTCGGCCGTCAGGTCATCGCGGTAGAGCTTCTTCAGGGAACCGCGGGCGAAGACCGAGCCCGAGCCGGTGGCGGCGAAGCCGCGCTCCTCGGAGCGCCCGCCGGTGACGTCGTAGTTGAAGATCCGGCCGCGGCCGAGGTCGACGTCGTAGCCGGCGAACACCGGGACCACCGCGAGGCCCTGCATCGCCATGCCCAGGTTGCCCCGGATCATGGTGGTGAGCCGGTTGGCCTTGCCCTCCAGGGAGAGCGTGGTGCCCTCGATCTTCTCGTAGTGCTCCAGCTCCAGCTGGAACAGCCGGACCATCTCGATCGCGAGGCCGGCGGTGCCGGCGATGCCGACCGCGCTGTACTCGTCGGCCGGGAACACCTTCTCGATGTCGCGCTGGGCGATGACGTTGCCCATGGTCGCCCGGCGGTCACCGGCGATCACCACGCCGCCGTCGAAGACCGCGGCCACGATCGTGGTCCCGTGCGGGGCCTCGACCACGGCCCCCCCGGGGAGCCCGCGGAGGCCGGGGAGCAGCTCCGGCTTGTGCTCGGCGAGGAAGTCGAGGAACGAGGAGGACCCCGGGGTCAGGAAGGCAGCCGGTAGACGCCCGGTGCCACGAGTGTTGGCTTCCACACGATTCCTTCCAGGTAGCTTGAAGCGCGCCTTGCCCGCACCCTACCCGCCGACGATCAACGTCCACGCGTGGAGGGGCCGGTGCCGGGACGGCCGGGCGGACAACGCCGCCCGACCGTCCCGGACGGTCACGACCGTGAATTCCCGATGACCGGGGACGGGCTATTGCCCGCCCTTCTGAACGAATCCCCGGACGAAATCCTCGGCGTTCGACTCGAGCACTTCGTCGATTTCGTCCAGCACCGCGTCGACGTCGTCGCTCAGCTTTTCCTGGCGCTCCTTGAGGTCCTCGGAATTCTGGGTTTCCGCGACCTGCTCCTCGACCTCCTCGGAGGAACGGTTTGCCCGCTGCTGGCCGCCGCCGGTGTCCTTGCTCGCCATTTCCCTCACCCCGCTCGAATCGTCTGGCACGGTTTGGTCGGTCGGTCGTTGCCGGTTGGCACCGACCCTATACACAAGGTGCGACTACCGCTCCCGGTTTGCCGGTGGCGCTTCCTGTCCAACACCCGCTGCCACCCCGGATGATTCCCATTCGGCGGACGTTCACCCGTGGTGATCGAAAAGTTACCCGCCGGCCAGGACGCGCAGCAGGTCCTCCGCCGTGCGGCAGCGGTCCAGCAGCTCCTTGACGTGGTTGCGGGTGCCGCGCAGCGGCTCCAGCGTGGGCACCCGCTGCAACGAGTCCCGGCCCGGCAGGTCGAAGATCACCGAGTCCCAGGAGGCCGCCGCGACGTGCTCCGCGTACTGCTCCAGGCAGCGCCCGCGGAAGTACGCCCTGGTGTCCTCCGGGGGCTTGGTGACGGCCCGCTCGACCTCCTCCTCGGTCAGCAGCCGCTCGAACCTGCCGCGGGCCACCAGACGGTTGTAGAGGCCCTTCTCGGCCCGTACGTCGCTGTACTGGAGGTCGACCAGGTGCAGCCGCGGGTTGTCCCAGTCCAGGGCGTCCCGACTGCGGTAGCCCTCCAGGATCTCCCGCTTGGCGATCCAGTCCAGCTGCTTGGAGAGCGACATCGGATCGCGCTCCAGCCGCCCCAGCACGTCCTCCCAGCGGGCCAGCACGTCCATGGTCTGCTCGTCGGCGTCGGTGCCGAAGCGGTCCTCGACGTACTTGCGGGCCAGTTCGAAGTACTCCAGCTGCAGTTGGACGGCGGTGAGCTTGCGCCCGTTGCGCAGGGTGATCAGGTGCTTGAGGGTCGGGTCGTGGGAGACCCGGTGCAGGGTGCGCACCGGCTGGTCGACGGCGAGGTCGGAGGCGATGAAGGAGTCCTCGATCATCGCCAGGACCAGCGAGGTGGTGCCCAGTTTGAGGTAGGTGGAGATCTCGGAGAGGTTGGCGTCCCCGATGATCACGTGCAGCCGGCGGTACTTCTCGGCGTCGGCGTGCGGTTCGTCCCGGGTGTTGATGATCGGGCGCTTGAGGGTGGTCTCCAGGCCGACCTCGACCTCGAAGTAGTCCGCCCGCTGGCTGATCTGGAAGCCGTTCGACGAGCCGTCCTGGCCGATGCCGACCCGGCCGGCGCCGGTGACCACCTGGCGGGAGACGAAGAACGGGGTGAGATGGCGGACGATGTCGGCGAACGGCGTCGACCGCTTCATCAGGTAGTTCTCGTGGGTGCCGTAGGAGGCGCCCTTGTTGTCGGTGTTGTTCTTGTACAGGTGGATGTTCTGCCCGTTGGGCAGCTCCAGCGCGCGTTGCGCGGCGGCGGCCATGATCCGCTCGCCGGCCTTGTCCCACAGCACGGCGTCGCGCGGGTTGGTCACCTCGGGCGAGCTGTACTCGGGGTGCGCGTGGTCCACGTAGAACCGGGCCCCGTTGGTGAGGATGACGTTGGCGAGGCCGATGTCCTCGTCGGTCAGCTGGCTGGCGTCCGCCACCTCGCGCGCGAGGTCGAAGCCCCGCGCGTCGCGCAGCGGGTTCTCCTCCTCGAAGTCCCAGCGGGCCCGCCGTGCCCGGTGCATCGCCGCCGCGTAGGCGTTGACGATCTGGGACGAGGTGAGCATGGCGTTGGCGTTGGGGTGCCCGGGCACGGAGATCCCGTACTCGGTCTCGATTCCCATCACGCGCCGTACGGTCATGCGGCCCTCCTTGCCCGGTGCGCCGCCCCCGACGGACGGAACACACTGACTTCCGCTGGACAACACCGGCGCCGGACGTCTGCCCGCGGACGGTGGGTCGAGCCTATTTCCGCGCCGACCGGCGGGCCCCCGAGACGCGCCGTCCGGCTGCGGGGCCGCGAGGCGCCACAGCCGGACGGTGTGCGTACAGCTCCGGGGACCGCTGGCGGCCCGGACAACCGCGTGCTTACAGGTACTGCCCCGTGTTGGCGACAGTGTCGATCGAGCGACCGGACTCGGCGCCCTGCTTGCCGGTGACCAGCGTGCGGATGAAGACGATCCGCTCGCCCTTCTTGCCGGAGATGCGGGCCCAGTCGTCCGGGTTGGTGGTGTTGGGCAGGTCCTCGTTCTCCTTGAACTCGTCCACGCAGGCGGCGAGCAGGTGGGAGACGCGCAGACCGCGCTGACCGTGGTCGAGGAAGTCCTTGATGGCCATCTTCTTCGCGCGGTCGACGATGTTCTGGATCATGGCGCCGGAGTTGAAGTCCTTGAAGAACAGGACCTCCTTGTCACCGTTGGCGTAGGTGACCTCCAGGAAGCGGTTCTCCTCGGTCTCCGAGTACATCCGCTCCACGACCGACTGGATCATCGCCGCCACCGTGGCCCCGACGGAGCCGTCGTGCTCCTTGAGGTCGTCCGGGTGGAACGGCAGCGAGTCCTTGAGGTACTTGGAGAAGATGTCCTTCGCGGCCTCGGCGTCCGGGCGCTCGATCTTGATCTTGACGTCCAGCCGGCCGGGCCGCAGGATCGCCGGGTCGATCATGTCCTCACGGTTCGAGGCGCCGATGACGATGACGTTCTCCAGGCCCTCCACGCCGTCGATCTCGGCGAGCAGCTGCGGGACGATGGTGTTCTCCACGTCCGAGCTGACACCGGAACCGCGGGTGCGGAACAGCGACTCCATCTCGTCGAAGAAGACGATGACGGGCGTGCCCTCGCTCGCCTTCTCCCGGGCCCGCTGGAAGACCAGGCGGATCTGCCGCTCGGTCTCGCCCACGTACTTGTTGAGCAGCTCGGGGCCCTTGATGTTGAGGAAGTAGCTCTTCCCCTGGGGGCGGCCGGTGACCTCGGCGACCTTCTTGGCCAGCGAGTTGGCGACCGCCTTGGCGATCAGCGTCTTGCCGCAGCCGGGCGGGCCGTAGAGCAACACGCCCTTGGGCGGGCGCAGCTCGTACTCCTTGAAGAGGTCGGCGTGCAGGTACGGCAGTTCGACCGCGTCGCGGATCAGCTCGATCTGGTTGCTCAGGCCGCCGATCTGCCGGTAGTCGATGTCCGGGACCTCCTCGAGGACCAGCTCCTCGACCTCGGACTTCGGCACCACCTCGTACACGTAGCCGGAGCGGGGCTCCAGCAACAGGGCGTCCCCCGCCCGGATGGTGACCTCGCGCAGCGGTTCGGCGAGGCGCACCACGCGCTCCTCGTCGGTGTGGCCGACGACCAGGGCGCGTTCGCCGTCCTCGAGGATCTCCTTGAGGGTGACGATCTCGCCGATGCGCTCGAAGGCCATCGCGTCCACGATGTTGAGGGCCTCGTTGAGCATCACCTCCTGGCCGCGCCGCAGTTCGTCGAGGGCGACGTTCGGACTGACGTTGACGCGGAGCTTGCGACCGCCGGTGAAGATGTCGGCGGTACCGTCCTCGTTCGCCACGAGGAAGGTGCCGAAACCGGCCGGGGGCTGTGCCAGCCGGTCCACTTCCTCCTTGAGGGCCACGATCTGGTCGCGGGCCTCGCGCAGGGTGGAGGCGAGTCGTTCGTTCTGGGCGGTCACGCCGGCCAGGTTGGTCTGGAGCTCGACGATCCGCTCTTCGAGGATTCTCGAATTGCGCGGCGAGTCGGCGAGCTTGCGGCGCAGTACGGCGATTTCCTGCTCAAGGTACGAGACCTGAGCGGCCTCGTCGGAACCACGAGCGGGCCTGCCGGTGCTGCGGTTGTAGTCGTCATCGTGGGCTGCCACGGTCCTCACCTCCTCCGGGGAGCTGGACGCTTCCAGACCCTACCTGGGACCAGGGGTCCGTAAACCCCTAGATCAAGAAAGATGGAACGGGCGTGTCCGATCTTCGCCCCAGCGTGCTTCCCCTCTGCTAAGGGGATACCCACCGCTCACCACCCAAAGCGGGCCAGATGTATCGTCGAGCGAAGTGATATCCGATCGCGACCGCGGTGCTGGGTCCGATCGTTGTACGAATGGCGGGATTGCTCCAGGAATAGGGGCGACCCGGGACAGAAACGGCAGGGGACATGTCGGTGACCGAGCAGACCGCGACGGCGGGCGAGGAGCTGGAGGTGTGGATCGACCAGGATCTGTGCACCGGCGACGGCATCTGCGTCCAGTACGCACCCGAGGTCTTCGAGCTGGACATCGACGGACTCGCGTACGTCAAGGGCCAGGACGACGAACTGCGCCAGCAGCCCGGGGAGACCGCCCCGGTGCCGCTGACGCTGCTTCAGGACGTGGTGGACTCGGCCAAGGAGTGCCCCGGCGACTGCATCCACGTGCGCCGGGTCACCGACCGGGTCGAGGTCTACGGACCGGACGCCGAATAGCCGTTCAGACGGCGGAGACCGGGGCGGCGGACTGGGAGCGTACCCAGCCGCCGCCCTTGTGCGTCCAGGTGAGGTCCAGTGAGACGTCGGGCCGGAAGCGCGGCACGTCGTCGCTCGAATACCCCTGCGCGTGGCCGGTGATGGCGCCGTCGGAGCGCACCGCGAGCCGGTTCAGGGTCAGGTTCTCGCGGTCGGTCAGCAGGGTGGCGACCACTGCCGGGCGCCCGTCCGGGCCGAAGCCGAGCAGGTAGACGGAGTCCGGCGGGGTGCCGGTGTCGGTGTCGCAGTGCGCGGCGACGACCGTACCAGGGTGGCCGTCTCCCAGGTCGGCGGGCACCCTGAGCACCGTCTTGACCGGGAACGGGCCGCAGTCCATGGGCAGTTGGGCCTTGGCCGGATCGGGGGCGGCGCTCGCGGCGAGCGCCTTGGGGGTGCCGCCGCGGGCCGGCAGCGGGGTGCCGGTCGCCGGGGAGGCGGCGAGTGCGGCGGCCACCACCGCGCCGCAGCCGGCCAGGGCCAGGGCCCAGTGCCAGGGGGTGGTGCGCGCGTGACCGGGCCGGGTGGGGCCCTGCGGTGTCTGCTGTCCAGCCGTCGCCGTCGTCCCGACCGCGGTCTCCACCAGGCGTCCCCTCCAGAGCTCCAGGAGCTGGTCTGCGTGTGAGCGAGCATCGTCCCACACCGTCGCGGGCGCAGACGAAAGGGGTGGTGCGAGCCGATGCTCGCACCACCCCTGGTGTTCGGGTCCGGACTCAGCCCAGGTCGGGCTGGACCGCGTCGGTGTCACGGGCGGCCTTGCGGGCCGCGGCGCGCTCCTGCAGGGACGGCTCGGGCGTCCCGTTGTCGTAGTCCTCGCCGTAGGCGCCCTTGGCCGGGCGGCGGCGGCGCAGCGGCGGCTCGACGCCGTCCGCCAGGCGGCGGGCGGTGAGCAGGAAGCCGGTGTGGCCGATCATCCGGTGGTCCGGGCGGACGGCCAGGCCCTCCAGGTGCCAGGTGCGGACCATGGTCTCCCAGGCCTGCGGCTCGGTGAAGGTGCCGTGGTCGCGCAGTGCCTCGACGGTCTTGGACATCTGCGTGGTGGTGGCCACGTAGCAGCAGATGAGGCCGCCGGGCACGAGCGCCTGGGAGGCGACGTCCAGGCACTCCCAGGGCGCCAGCATGTCGAGGATGACGCGGTCGACGTCGGTCTCGACCAGGTTGTCCTGGAGGTCGCCGACGGTCAGCTTCCACGCCGGGTGCGGGCCGCCGAAGTAGCGCTCGACGTTGCCCTGGGCGATGTCCGCGAAGTCCTGCCGGCGCTCGTAGGAGGCCAGCATGCCCTGCTCTCCGACGGCGCGCAGCAGGTACATGCTGAGCGCGCCCGAGCCGACACCCGCCTCGATCACCCGGGCACCGGCGAAGATGTCGGCCATGGCCAGGATCTGCCCCGCGTCCTTGGGGTAGATCACGGCGGCGCCGCGGGGCATGGACAGGACGTAGTCGGGGAGCAGGGGGCGCAGCGCGAGGTACGGGACGTTCCCCGTGGTGCGCACGACCGTGCCTTCGGGAGCGCCGATCAGCTCGTCGTGCGGGAACGCACCCTTGTGGGTGTGGAACTGGTTCCCGGCCTGGAGCGTGAACGTGTAGTGGCGACCCTTGGGGTCGGTCAGCTGGACCTGGTCCCCGACCTGGAAGGGCCCGCGTCGGCGGGCGGCACCGGTCGGTTCGGACATGCGGCCAATCCTAAGGGAAGCGGGCCGCTCCACCTCACCAGGGCCTGGTCACCGGCCGGACACGGCCGCGGTCAGGCGCTGCTCGATGTCGGTGAGGGCGGCCACGCCGTACACCCGGCCGTCCGCCTCGACCACCAGGTACTCCCCCGCCGGGGTGGCCTGGATGGCCCGCAGCAGGTCCTCGCCGCCGAGGTCGGCGTCCAGCCGCAGCCCCGGTTCGAGGTCGCGGGAGAGCGGGCCCACGGACACCCAGGGCCGGCGGTGCTCCGGTACGGTCCGTACCGCGGACTCCCGGACGATGCCGATCGGGTCGCCCCGGCCGTCCACCACCACGACCGCGCCGGCCTGGGCCTCGTGGGCGCGGCGCATCGCCTCGCCGAGCGGGGTGTCGGCGGTGACCTCGACGGTGCGGCGGGCGAAGTCGCGCAGCCGCAGCTCGGGCAGCGCCGCCTTGAGCCGGGCGTTGCGCAGGCTCCCGGTGGCGCCGTTCCAGATGATCGCGGCCAGCACGGCGGCCAGCACCGCGTCCACCAGGGTGTCGGTGGTGCTGACTTCGGTGCCGCGTGAGGCGTTGACCAGCGGCAGGCCGAACAGCAGCACGACCGCCAGCGCCCGGCCGATCCAGGCCGCCGCCACCGTGCCGGTCATCGCCTTGCCGCTGACGGCCCAGACCACGGCGCGCAGCATCCGGCCGCCGTCCAGCGGCAGGCCGGGCAGCAGGTTGAAGGCGGCCACCACCAGGTTGGAGACCATCAGGCCGGTGAGCAGCACCCCGGGCACGCTGGACAGTTCGACGGCGCGCAGCGCGAGGTAGAAGACGCCGCCGAGCACCAGCGACAGCAGCGGGCCGACGAAGGCCAGCCAGAACTCCCGCCAGGGGCTCTCGGCCTCGTTCTCGATCTCGGAGACGCCGCCGAAGAACTGCAGCTGGATCCGCCGCACCCCGAGCTTGTAACGCAGCGCGACCAGGGTGTGGGCGAGTTCGTGCACCAGCACGGAGGCGTAGAAGGCGACCGCGAAGCAGAAGGCCAGCAGATAGCGCACGCCGCTGCCGAGTTCGGGCAGGACGTCGCCGAGCTGCCCGCCGAACACCCAGGTGATCAGGGCGGCGATGACGAACCAGGACGGGGTGACGTAGACGGGCACCCCGAAGGGGCGCCCCATCAGGAGCCCGCCGCCGCGTTCCGGCGGCTGCCGGCCCGGGCGGTCGCCGTCCTGCGGTGGCTGGTCGGAGGTCTGCTGCCCCCTGGTGTCGCTCACCGTGATCCCTTCGGTCGTTCGCCCGTGGTGCCCCCGGTGCGCCCACGCTACGTGATCGCGGCCACTGGGTGCCGCGCGCCCCTCTGTCAGCCTTCATACCCACTGGGGCGGGCTCGGACCGGCCCCGGGCGTTCCCGGGGCCGGTCCCGGGAAAGGCCCGGGCGGCAGCTCGGTGGCAGCGGGATGACAGCGAAGGGCAATAGGGTCGTAGTCATGCAGCAGACCGACACCAGCAGCGCCGCCGCGGCACCGGCGCGCCCGGCGGCGCCCCCGACCGGGCTGTCCCCGTCCCGCGCGGGGGACTTCCTCACCTGTCCCCTGCTGTACCGGCTGCGGGTGATCGACCGGCTGCCCGAGCCGCCGAGCCAGGCGGCGACCCGGGGCACGCTGGTGCACGCCGTGCTGGAGCGGCTGTTCGACAGCCCGGCGACCGAGCGGACGCCCGAGCGGGCGCTGGGCCTGCTGCGCCCGCAGTGGGAGCGGCTGCTGGGCGAGCGCCCGGAGCTGGGCTCGCTGTTCCCGGACGACCCGGACGGCGCGGCGCTGACCCGCTGGCTGGCGGACGCCGAGAAGCTGGTCGGCCAGTGGTTCCGGCTGGAGGACCCGACCCGGCTGCACCCGGTGGAGCGGGAGCTGTACGTGGAGACGGCCCTGGAGTCGGGGCTGCTGCTGCGCGGCTACATCGACCGGGTGGACGTCGCCCCCACCGGTGAGGTCCGGCTGGTGGACTACAAGACCGGCCGGGCGCCCTCCCGGGACTTCGAGGGCAAGGCGATGTTCCAGATGAAGTTCTACGCGCTGGTGGTGTGGCGCTGGAAGGGCGTGATCCCCAAGCGCCTCCAGCTGGTCTACCTGGGCGGCGGCGGGGACGTGGTCAGCTACGACCCGGACGAGGCCGACCTGCTCGCGGTGGAGCGCAAGCTGCAGGCGCTGTGGGAGCGGATCGCCCAGGCGGTGGCCACCGGGGACTTCCCGGCGACCCGCAACCGGCTCTGCGACTGGTGCGACCACCAGGCCAGCTGCCCGGAGTTCGGCGGCACCCCGCCGCCGTACCCGCTGCCAGTGCAGGCCAGCACAGGCCCGTACGTCGGATGAGAGCGATCCCACGGGGGATCCGATGAACAAGGAGTCCTAGTGACGATCCGTGTGCTGCTGGTCGACGACCAGCCGCTGCTGCGCACCGGTTTCCGGATGATCCTGGAGGCCGAGTCCGACCTGGTGGTGGTCGGCGAGGCCGGCGACGGCCAGCAGGCGCTGGACCAGGTGCGGGCGCTGCAGCCCGACGTGGTGCTGATGGACATCCGGATGCCGCGGATGGACGGCGTCGAGGCGACCCGCCGGATCGCCGGTCCGGGCCGCGACGGGCCGGCCAAGGTGCTGGTGCTGACCACCTTCGACCTGGACGAGTACGTGGTGGAGGCGCTGCGCGCGGGTGCCAGCGGCTTCCTCCTGAAGGACGTCCCGGCGGAGGAGCTGGTGCAGGCGATCCGGGTGGTCGCGGACGGCGCGGCGATGCTGGCGCCGAGCATCACCCGCCGGCTGCTGGACATGTACGCCACCAAGCTGCCCTCGGGCGAGGAGGCGCCGCCGCAGGCGCTGAGCGCGCTGACCGAGCGGGAGTTGGAGGTGCTGAAGCTGGTGGCGCGCGGGTTGTCGAACGCGGAGATCGCGGCCGAGCTGTTCGTCAGCGAGACGACCGTGAAGACCCATGTCGGCCATGTGCTGACCAAGCTCCAGCTGCGCGACCGGGTGCAGGCGGCGGTGTACGCCTACGAGAGCGGGCTGGTGCGGCCGGGCGCCCTGTAGCCGGCCGGAACGTGACGGCGGCCCGCCCGCTTCCCCCGGTGGTTCAGGGGGGAAGCGGGCGGGCCGCCGTGCGTGGCGCGTTACTTGCCGCTGCGGCCGATCTCCCAGAAGCGGAAGAAGCCGGTGGTGTCGACGGTGGACTCGACGCCGGTGATGTCCGCACGGGCCGCGTAGAAGGACTTGTTCTGGTACAGCGGGATCATCGGCACGGTGTCCGCGACGATCTGCTGGATCTGCGCGTAGCCGGCCGAGGCGGCGCTGCGGTCGGCCTGCTTGAGGCCGTCCGGGATCAGCTTCTGGCTGATCTTCGGGTCGTCCCAGCCGGTGTGGAAGATGCCGCCGTCGATCAGCAGCGGGGCGATGTAGTTGTCCGGGTCCGGGTAGTCGGCGAACCAACCGACGATGTACGCCTGGTACTTGCCCTCGGTCCAGCCCTTCTTGTAGGCGTCCCAGTCGGGCTCCTGCTGGACCGTCACCTGGAACAGGCCGCCGGTCTCAAGCTGCTTCTTGAGGGTGTCGGCCTCGCCGCCGCCGGCCCGCGAGCGGGACCAGGTGAGGGTGAGCTTGACCGGGATCTGGACCTTGTTGTCGGTCAGGGCCTTCTTGGCCTTGGCCACGTCCTGGTCGCCCCAGCGGTCGAAGAAGGCGGTGGTGTGGCCGGTGACGCCGGCCGGGACCATCGCGTACAGCGGCTGGACGGTGCGGGCGAAGACGTCGCGGGCGAGCGCCTTGCGGTCGAGCAGCGCGGCGGCGGCCTGGCGCACGCCGACGTTGCTCAGCAGCGGGTCCTTGGTGTTGAAGGCCAGCGAGCGGGTGTCGTTGCTGTCGCCCTCGACGACCTGGAGGTCGGTCTTGCCGCCCTGCTGGTCGGAGCGGATCTGGGCCGCGGTGTTGGGCTCCAGGCTGTTGTCGGTGACGTCGACGTCGCCCTTGTCCAGCGCGGCCTTGAGGTCGGCGGGCTTGTCGAAGTACCGGACGGTGAACTTGCTGTTCCGCAGCTTGGCGTCACCGGTGTACTTGTCGTTGGGGACCAGCACGACCTTGCCCAGTTGCTTGCCGTCGGCCATGCCCTCGACCGAGTCGAAGCGGTACGGGCCGGAGCCGACCACCTTGTCGTTGGAGAGCGCCTTGTCCGCCGGGAAGACCTGGTGGTCGACGATGGCACCGGCCGGGGAGGCCAGCTTGGCCGGCAGGGTGGCGTCGGGGGCCGACAGGTGGAAGACCACCTCGGTGTCGCCCTTGGCCTCCACGCTCTTGATCGAGGCGAGCAGGCCCGCCGGGCCGTTCTGGTCGTTGATCTTCTTGGTCCGCTGGATCGAGAACACCACGTCCTCGGCGGTCAGCGGGTGGCCGTTGGAGAACTTCAGGCCGGGCCGCAGGGTGCAGTGGTACTCGGTGGCCTCGCCGCCGGAGAAGTCGCAGGACTGCGCGGCGTCCGGGGAGGGCGTGCTGGCGGCCGCCGGGAAGGTCAGCAGCGACTGGAAGGTGTTGCGCAGCACGAGCCAGGAGCCGGAGTCGTAGACGACCGCGGGGTCCAAGGTGCCGGTCAGCTGGGCGGTCCCCATGGTGATCGCCTTGCCGCCACTGTCCCCCTTGACGGCGTCGGTGACCGATCCGCATCCGGCCACCGTCACGGCGACCAGACCGGCGCAGCCGAGTGCTGCCAGGCGTTCAGCTGAAGTCTTCACGGGAGCGTCCTTCGGGGGTGTCGCGAACCCGAGTAGCGTGCCATATCGAACACGCACGACCGATACCCGTGCAGATGACGTTTGGGACACGGTGGTTGGGGGCATCACGGCGCACCCGACGAGTTGTCAGCCAATGCCCGTTTTCTCCCCCGGAGCCCTCGGATCGAGGCACTTACCGGCGAGTAGACCCCGCCCGCAATGAGATGACAATCACACCCGCGAGGCGACCAGCGAGCGCAGCAGTTCGAGATCGACCTGCTCCAGCGACGGCAGCACCAGCCGCCCGGGAGCCGGCTCGATCGGCGCCACCGAGGGCACCGCGATCACCGGGCAGCCGGCCGCCTCCCCCGCCCGCACCCCGGTCGGGGTGTCCTCGACGACCACGCAGCGGGCCGGCTCCGCCCCCAGCCGGCGGGCCGCCTCCAGGTACGGGTCCGGGAACGGCTTGGTGCGCGGCACCTCGTCCCCGCCGATGGTGAAGGCGAAGCGCTCGGCGCCCAGCGAACGCAGCACGATGTCGATCACGTGCCGGTGCGAGGCGGACACCAGCGCGGCCGGGATCCCGTGCGCGGCAAGGGTGTTGAGCAGCCGCTCGGCGCCCGGCATCAGCGGCACCCCGCCGGCCAGCAGGTCGACGAAGCGCTGGTTGACCAGCACGCCCAGGTCGGCCGGGGCGATGTCCACCCCGGTACGGGCGACCAGGTAGTCCATCACCCGGGTCATCGGGCCGCCGACCACGTGGGCCCGGTCCCGCTCGTCCAGCTGGTGGCCCAGCTCGGCGAAGAGCGTGACCTCGGCCTGCCACCAGAAGTCCTCGGTGTCCACCAGCGTGCCGTCCATGTCCAGCAGCACCGCCTGCAGGCCGCGGTCGTTCCCGTGGTCGAGCGCCAGGGCGGCGGTGGGGCTGGTGGTCATGGTGGATCCTTCCGGCGGGGCCCCGCGGCGTGTCCTCGGACGTCCTCGGGGATGGCACAGGCCGGCCCGCTGGTGAGCGGACCGGCCCGTTCAGGATCATCCAGGATACGCCCGCTTCGCCCGGAAAGAGCGAACGGAGAGGGGCGTCGGGATTACCGGGCGTTGAAGTACTTCGCCTCGGGGTGGTGGATCACGATCGCGTCGGTGGACTGCTCCGGGTGCAGCTGGAACTCCTCCGACAGCACCACGCCGATCCGCTCCGGCCGCAGCAGGTCGGCGATCTTGGCGCGGTCCTCCAGCTCGGGGCAGGCCCCGTAGCCGAGCGAGAACCGGGCGCCCCGGTACTTGAGCGCGAACATGTCCTTGACGTCCTGCGGGTCCTCGCCGGAGAAGCCCAGCTCGTAGCGGACCCGGGCGTGCCAGAACTCGGCCAGCGCCTCGGCCAGTTGGACCGACAGACCGTGCAGCTCCAGGTAGTCGCGGTAGGAGTTCCCGGCGAACAGCTCGTTGGCCGCCTCCGAGATCCGGTTGCCCATGGTGACGACCTGCAGCCCGACCACGTCCCGCTGGCCGGACTCCTCCGGGCGGAAGAAGTCCGCCAGGCAGAGCCGGCGGCCGCGCCGCTGGCGGGGGAAGGTGAAGCGGGTCCGCTCGGTGCCGTCCTCGTGGAAGACGATCAGGTCGTCGCCCTTGGAGTTGGCCGGGAAGTAGCCGTAGACCACGGCCGCCTCCAGCCAGCCCTCGGTCTGCAGCCGGTCCAGCCAGGCCCGCAGCCGCGGCCGGCCCTCGGTCTCCACCAGCTCCTCGTAGGACGGGCCCTCGCCGCTGCGCGCGGCCTTCAGACCCCACTGGCCCTTGAACAGCGCGTCCTCGTCCAGCCAGGAGGCGTAGTCGGCGAACGGGATGCCCTTGACGATCCGGTCGCCCCAGAACGGCGGGGTGGGCAGCCCGTTGTCCAGCGCGACGTCGGAGCGGATCTGGCCGAGGTTGACCTCGGGCTCCGGCTCCTCCACCTCGACCCGGGCGTGCCGGCGCTGCTTGAGCTCCGGCAGGGTGGCGCCGGGCACGCCGCGCTTGACGGCGACCAGCGCGTCCATCAGCCGCAGGCCCTCGAAGGCGTCCCGGGCGTAGCGGACCTCACCCTCGTAGATCTCGTGCAGGTCCTGCTCGACGTAGGCGCGGGTCAGGGCGGCGCCGCCGAGGATCACCGGGAAGCTGGCGGCCAGCTTGCGCTGGTTCAGCTCCTCCAGGTTCTCCTTCATGATCACGGTGGACTTCACCAGCAGGCCGGACATCCCGATCACGTCCGCGTTGTGCTCCTGCGCGGCGTCCAGGATCGCCGAGACCGGCTGCTTGATGCCCAGGTTGACCACGTTGTAGCCGTTGTTGGACAGGATGATGTCGACCAGGTTCTTGCCGATGTCGTGGACGTCGCCCTTGACGGTGGCCAGCACGATGGTGCCCTTGCCCTCGCTGTCGGACTTCTCCATGTACGGCTCCAGGTGGGCCACCGCGGTCTTCATCACCTCGGCGGACTGGAGCACGAACGGCAGCTGCATCTGGCCGGAGCCGAACAGCTCGCCGACCACCTTCATCCCGGACAGCAGGGTGTCGTTGATGATCTCCAGCGCCGGACGCGCGGTCAGCGCCTCGTCCAGGTCGGCCTCCAGGCCGTTGCGCTCGCCGTCGATGATCCGGCGCTGCAGCCGCTCGTCCAGCGGGAGCGCGGCCAGCTCCTGGGCCTTGGAGGCCTTGACCGAGGCGGTGGAGACGCCCTCGAACAGCTCCAGCAGGCGCTGCAGCGGGTCGTAGCCGTCCCGGCGGCGGTCGTAGACGAGGTCCAGGGCGGCCTCGCGCTGGTCCTCGGGGATCCGGGAGATCGGCAGGATCTTGGAGGCGTGCACGATCGCCGAGTCGAGGCCGGCCTCCACGCACTCGTGCAGGAAGACCGAGTTGAGCACCACCCGGGCGGCCGGGTTGAGGCCGAAGGAGATGTTCGACAGGCCGAGGGTGGTCTGCACCTTCGGGTGGCGGCGCTTGAGCTCGCGGATCGCCTCGATGGTCTCGATGCCGTCCCGGCGGGACTCCTCCTGGCCGGTGGCCAGGGTGAAGGTCAGGCAGTCGACCAGGATCGAGCCCTCGTCGATGCCGTAGTCGGCGGTGAGTTCGGCGATCAGCCGCTCGGCGATCTCGACCTTCAGCTCGGCGGTGCGGGCCTGGCCCTGCTCGTCGATGGTCAGCGCGATCAGGCCGGCGCCGTGCTCGCGGGCCAGCGAGGCGATCTTCCCGAAGCGCGAGTCGGGGGCGTTGCCGTCCTCGTAGTTGACCGAGTTGAGCAGCGCGCGGCCGCCGAGCGCCTCCAGACCGGCCTGCAGCACGGGCGGCTCGGTGGAGTCCAGCACGATCGGCAGGGTGGAGGCGGTGGCCAGCCGGCCGGCGATCTCCTTCATGTCGGCGACGCCGTCGCGGCCGACGTAGTCGACGCAGAGGTCCAGCAGGTGGGAGCCGTCCCGGATCTGGTCCCGGGCGATCTCCACGCAGGCCTGCCAGTCACCGGCCAGCATCGACTCGCGGAACTTCTTCGAGCCGTTGGCGTTGGTGCGTTCGCCGATCGCCAGGTACGAGGTGTCCTGGCGGAACGGCACCGACTGGTAGAGCGAGGAGGCCGAGGGCTCCGGCTGCGGCTCGCGCCGGGCGATCGGGCGGCCCTGCACCCTCTCCACCACCTGGCGCAGGTGCTCGGGGGTGGTGCCGCAGCAGCCGCCGACCAGCGAGAGGCCGTACTCGCGGGTGAACACGTCGTGCGCCTCGGCCAGTTCGGCCGGGGAGAGCGGGTAGTGGGCGCCGTCCTTGCCGAGCACCGGCAGGCCCGCGTTCGGCATGCAGGACAGGCCGATCCTCGCGTTCTTGGCGAGGTAGCGCAGGTGCTCGCTCATCTCGGCCGGGCCGGTGGCGCAGTTGAGGCCGATGTAGTCGACGCCGAGCGGCTCCAGCGCGGTGAGCGCGGCGCCGATCTCGGAGCCGAGCAGCATGGTGCCGGTGGTCTCCACCGTCACCTGGACCAGCACCGGGAGGTCCAGCCCGGCCTCGGCCAGGGCGCGCTTGGAGCCGAGGATGGCGGCCTTGGTCTGCAGCAGGTCCTGGCTGGTCTCCACCAGCAGGGCGTCGGCGCCGCCGGCGATCAGGCCGGCCGCGTTCCGCTGGAAGCCGTCGCGCAGCGTCTCGTACGGGGCGTGGCCGAGGGTCGGCAGCTTGGTGCCGGGGCCGATCGAGCCGAGCACCCAGCGGGTGCGGCCGTCGGCGGCGTGGGCGTCGGCCACCTCGCGGGCGATCCGGGCACCGGCCTCGGACAGCTCGAAGATGCGCTCGGGGATCTCGTACTCGCCCAGGGCGGAGAAGTTGGCGCCGAAGGTGTTGGTCTCGACGCAGTCCACGCCCACCGCGAAGTAGGCCTCGTGGACGGAGCGGACGATGTCGGGCCGGGTGACGTTGAGGACCTCGTTGCAGCCTTCGAGGTTCTGGAAGTCCTCCAGCGTCGGGTCCTGCGCCTGGAGCATGGTGCCCATCGCACCGTCGGCCACCACCACCCGGGTGGCGAGTGCTTCGCGCAGCGCGTTCGCGCGGCTCTGCTGAGTGATGGACGGATCGGCTGCAGTGGCCATGGGGCGTCTCCCTGTGCGACGGCTGTCGGCTTTGCGCGCCCGCTTGCTCGGGCATGCACCTGGCCAGGGTATCCGGCCCACCGCCCGGCATGCCGGTGCATTCCGTATCCTGAACGCTCGTCCGCAAGGGGGGGAGCAACCGCGTGGCCCGATTCGGGACCGTCGCGCGGCGCGCCGGTCGGGCCCTGGGGGCTCCGCTGCGCCGCTGGAGAGGCCTGTCCCGGTGGGGCCGCGCCCTGGTGGCGCTGGGGCTGGCGGCGGCCGTGCCGGTCGCCGCGCTGGGCTCGGTGTTCATCGCGTTCCGACTGCACTACTCGGGTGAACCGGCCGCCGAGGCCCGCACCCGGGGGCGGGACGCCGTCTGGCTCGGCCACGCCTGGGTGGACGGCCGCAAGACCGACGCCGACGTGGCGGCGCTGGCCCGGCAGCTGGCCGGCACCGGCGTGCGCGACCTCTACGTCCACACCGGGCCGCTGGAGCACGACGGCTCACTGCCGGCGTCCGTCCACCCCCGCGCCCACTGGTTCACCGAGGCCGCCCACCGGGCGCTGCCGGGGGTGCGGCTGCAGGGCTGGCTGGGCGACGAGGTCAAGCCCGAGCGGGACGCCCTGGACCTGGACGACGCCCCCACCCGGGACCGGGTCACCGCCTCCGCGGCCCAGGTGCTGGACCAGGGCTTCGACGGCGTGCACTTCGACATGGAGCCGATCCGCCCCGGCTCGGCCGGCTGGCTCGCCCTGCTCGACCAGGTCCGCCCGGTGACGGCCGCCCGCGGCGCGAAGCTGTCGGTGGCCGCCCCGCAGATCGACCCGGTGCCCGGCCTGCACACGGCCGGCATCCTGCTCACCGACCACGGCAAGTGGTGGGACCAGGCGTACTTCCGGGAGACCGCCCGCAGGGTCGACCAGGTCGCGGTGATGGCCTACGACACCTCGATGCCGACCGAGCCGCTGTTCGGCGGCTACGTCGCGCTGCAGACCGAACTGGCGCTGGAGGCCACCCCGCCGGACGTCGACCTGCTGATCGGCCTGCCGTTCTTCTGGGACGACAAGTGGGCGCACCGGGGCCACGCGGAGACCGTCCCGGCGGCCGTCCGGGGCGTCCGGCTGGGCCTGGGCCGGCAGGACCCGCAGCGGGCGAACTTCGGCGTCGCGCTGTACGTGGACTTCGCCGCGACGCCGGAGAACTGGGCGGCGTACCGGAGCGGCTGGGTGGATCCGGCCTGAACGTCTCCCGGCTCGGCCCTACGCGGCCATGCGGTGGGCCAGGGCGCCCAGGTAGCGGTGCACGGTGGCGTCCTCGCCGGCCAGATAGTGCGAGACGGCCCGGTACAGCGGCTTGCGGACCTCACCGCGCTCGGTGACGGTGAGCGAGCAGCCCGGCCCGGCCGGGGAGAGCCGGTAGGTCCAGGTGCCGCCGTAGGGCAGGTCCGGGTCGGCGATGCCGGTCACCAGCCGGTGCGGGGCCTCGCTGGCCACCACCTCGTAGGTGATGTGCCCGTGCCGGTCGTACTCGCGCCAGCGCGGGCGGCCGCCGGCCCCGGCGGGCAGCCGTTCGACGTGGGTGAGGCCCGGACGCCAGGCCGGGTAGAGGTCGATGTCGGTCAGCACGTCCCAGACCGCGCCGGGCGACTGGGCGAGTTCCAGCCCGCCCTCGGTGATGTGCTCCACCGGCAGCCGGCGCCCGGCCCGGTCCGCCGCCAGCAGCGCGGTTCCGGCCAGCGCCGCCGCGCCCGCGCCGATCCACAGCCGTCGGTTCATCGGTCGGCCCCTTCCGCCCGGCTCCCGCCTCCCCATCATCGCGCCGCCGCGCCCGACGGGCGATCCGTGCCCCTTCGTCGCCGCTCGGGCACCGTACGTCCCCGTCGAGCGATCTGACGGAGCGTCGGCCGCGACGGGCCGGATATCCGCTGGATCATGGCGGCCCGCTCCCCCAGACTGTCCCGGTGCCCGGCCGCTATGCGCATCAAAGCCCGTAGGCTGGGCAGGTAGGGACCATGGAGCGAGCCGTTCCATGGGAGACGAGAGGTTCGACAGGCGGGAGCCGGCCCGTCGGCGCCCCGGCGATCCAGCCGAGGCGGTGCCGGTCCGACCGCCGACCGGAGGGAGACGCTGGGTGATCGAGCTGGAAGATGTTCCCGAGTTGATCGACCCGGTGATGGTCTGCGCCTTCGAGGGGTGGAACGACGCGGGCGACGCCGCCTCCGCGGCCCTGGCGCATCTGGACGAGACCTGGGGCGGCAAGGTGCTCGCCGCCCTGGACGCGGAGGACTACTACGACTTCCAGGTCAACCGTCCGACGATCTGGCTGGACGGCGGCATCCGCCGGATCACCTGGCCGACCACCAGGCTCTCGGTGGTCCGGGTGACGGAGCCGGTGACCAGGGACGTGGTGCTGATCCGCGGCATCGAGCCGAGCATGCGCTGGCGTTCGTTCTGCAACGAGCTGCTGGGCTTCGCGCACGAGCTGGGCGTCGAGCTGGTGGTGATCCTGGGCGCGCTGCTCGGCGACACCCCGCACAGCCGCCCGGTGCCTGTCAGCGGGGTCACCTCCGATCCGGAGCTGGCCCGTCGGCTGGACCTGGAGGAGAGCCGTTACGAGGGGCCGACCGGGATCGTCGGGGTGCTCCAGGAGGCGTGCACCCACGCCGGGGTGCCGGCCGTGACGCTGTGGGCCGCGGTGCCGCACTACGTCGCGCAGCCGCCCAACCCCAAGGCCACGCTGGCGCTGCTCAACAAGCTGGAGGACCTGCTGGACCTGCGGATCCCGCCGGGCGAGCTCGGCGAGGACGCCCGGGCCTGGCAGCTGGGCGTGGACCAGCTGGCCGCCGAGGACAGCGAGGTGGCCGAGTACGTCCAGCAGCTGGAGGAGGCACAGGACACCGCGGAGCTGCCGGAGGCCTCCGGGGACGCGATCGCGCGCGAGTTCGAGCGCTATCTGCGCCGCCGGGAGAACGTCGGTCCGACCGGCGAGAAGCCGGTGTCGGGGCACGCGACGGCCGAGCGGCCGGCCGAGCCGGAGGGGCCGGGGACGACCCGGGAGAGCCAGGAGGGGGCCGAGGAGGAGTAGTGCTCCTGCTCGGCCCTGAGCTCCCGGCCCCGCGAGTTCGTCCCCAGGGCCGGGCCGTCGGGGCTCGGGCGCTTGGGCGTGGGCTTCTGGGCTCGGGCGCTTGGGCTTGGGCTCGGGCTCGTGGGCCGGAACGCCGAAGGGGCGCCAGGACCGATGTCCTGGCGCCCCTTCGGCGTGTGGTGACGGGCCTACAGCGCGACGCCGAGCAGGGCGTCCACCGTCCGGGAGACCAGGCCGGGCGCGCCGATGTCGGTGCCGCCCTCGTTCTCCTGCCGGGCGGCCCAGCGGTCGACGGCGGCCAGCGCGGCGGGCGCGTCCAGGTCGTCCGCCAGCGCCGTGCGGACCTCGGCGAGCAGCTGCTCGGCGGCCGGGCCGTCCGGCCGGGAGACCGCGGCCCGCCAGCGGGCGAGGCGCTCGACGGCCTCGTCCAGGACGGCCTTGGTCCACTCCCAGTCGGAGCGGTAGTGGTGCGAGAGCAGCGCCAGGCGGATCGCCGCCGGGTCGACGCCCTCGCGGCGCAAGGCCGAGACGAAGACCAGGTTGCCGCGGGACTTGGACATCTTCTTGCCGTCCAGGGCGACCATGCCGGCGTGCACGTAGGCCTTGGCGTACGGCTGGGAGCCGGTGGCGACCTGGGCGTGCGAGGCGCCCATCTCGTGGTGCGGGAAGGACAGGTCGCTGCCGCCGCCCTGGATGTCGAAGGTCATGCCCAGGTACTGCAGCGCGATGGCCACGCACTCGATGTGCCAGCCGGGGCGGCCGTGGCCGAGCTCGGTGTCCCAGGCGGGCTCGCCCGGGCGGGCGGCCAGCCAGAGCAGGGCGTCCAGCGGGTTGCGCTTGCCGGGGCGGTCCGGGTCGCCGCCGCGCTCGGCGAAGACCGGGCGCATGGCCTCGCGGGTGAGGCCGGAGACCTCGCCGAAGTGCGGGTCGGCGTCGACCGAGAAGTAGATGTCCCCGTCGACCTTGTAGGCGGCGCCGGAGGCCAGCAGCTTCTGCACGATCGGGACGATCCACGGGATCGACTCGACGGCGCCGACGTAGTGGGCCGGCGGGAGCAGCCGCAGGGCGGTCATGTCCTCGCGGAACAGGGCCGTCTCGCGCTCGGCGAGGGCCACCCAGTCCTGGCCGGTCTCGACGGCGCGCTGGAGCAGCGGGTCGTCGACGTCGGTCACGTTCTGGATGTAGAGGACGTCGTGACCGGCGTCCTTCCAGACCCGCTGCACCAGGTCGAAGGCGTTGTAGGTGGCGGCGTGGCCCATGTGGGTCGCGTCGTAGGGCGTGATGCCGCAGACGTAGATCCGGCCGGTGCCGTCCTGCGGCACGACCTCGCGGACCGTGCCCGCTGCGGTGTCGAAGATACGAAGGGGGAGCCCCTGACCAGGCAGGGCGGGAACCTCGGAGGCGGGCCAGGCATGCATGGGATCGACCTTAACCTTGAGAACATTTGAAAGCCTAACCAGTAACGAAGATCGACTGGATTCGCTTCCTGTCGTTGCCTGGTCACTTCGCGACTGATAAAGCGCGTTCCGCTTCGGGCTTGTGGCTCGATCCGTTCAGTTGCGGACACGGGTGAGCGCCCGGTCGACCCTGCCGCCGACCGGGCGCCCGGCTCCCCGGGTGAAGCGGTCGGAGCCGCTACGACCGCTGCCAGAGGGCCGGTACGTTCGGCGGCTCCCAGCCCACCATGGCGGTGTGCGCCTGGAGGCAGACGTAGGAGGCGCCGGAGTAGGTGACGCGGTCGCCCGCGCGGTACGCCGTACCCGGACTCCAGCTGCCGCCCGGCGGCGTGGTGGGCCCGCCGGTCGGTCCGCCGGTCGGGGTGGCGGTGGCCGTCGGACTGGGGGTGCCCGGGGTCTGCGGCACGTCCAGCACGAAGTCGAAGGTGGCGTTCTCGCCGGAGCCGTTCTGCTGGACGTTCATCAGCAGCCGGGCGTCGTAGATGGTGTCGGTGTTGTTGCGCGGCTCGCCCGGAAAGTAGAGCTGGGTGGTCAGGATCGGGCGGCCGGGGGCCTGGAGCTTGACGTGCAGGTGCCGGGTGCGGCCCGGATAGAGGCCGGGGACGATGGTGTCCAGCCGGTAGGCGCCGTTGGTGTCGGTGAACTGGTGGCCGCGGAAGGTGTAGCCGACGTTGTCGTAGGTGCCGCCGTCGTCGGCCTGCCAGAAGTCCAGCAGCACACCGGAGACGGGTCGGCAGGCGCGGCCGAAGACGTAGCCGCTGACGGTCAGCCGGGTGCCCGGGCCGTCGTTCGCCATCGAGCTGCGCAGCGGGGAGTTCGGCTTGAAGTACGGGCCCTCGATCTGCTCGATGGTGGGGTCGTCGCCGTCGTGGCACTCGGGGGTCAGACCGGGGGTGCGGCCGGTGCCGGCCTGGTCCCGGGCCAGTGCGACCCCGCCGCCGATCAGCAGCGGCGCGGCCCCGAGGGCGGCGGCGGCCTTCAGGACGGTCTTGCGGCTGATCATGCCGTCGGACGGGGGCATGCGCCGTCTCCTTCCGGTGGGTTCTCCGTGGGGGTCTTCGTGCGGGTTCTTCGCGGGGGTTCTTCCGGGGGTGGGGGCGGCCCTTGCCATGGTGGGGGCATGACAAGGGCCGAACCGGCGGCCGTCCGCGCGCTGGACCGGCCGCCGGTGGCCAGAAGAGACGTTACGGACCGTCCGGCCGACGGCGATGGACATGATCCGGGGATCGTGGTGATTTCCGTCGACCCGGGACCGGAACTCCCCCGGAGTCATCCCGGTCTCCCGCCGGAAGAAGCGGCAGAAGTACGCCGGGTCCGCGAAACCCGCCTCCTTGGCGACCTGACGGATCGTCAAGTCCGTGCAGGCGAGCAGCCGTTTGGCCTCCAGGGTCTGCTGCCGGCGGATCAACCCGCCCGGGGTGCGGCCGGTGGCCTGCTTGACCAGGGTCTGCAAGTGCCCCGGGGAGACGCCGAGTTCCTGGGCGGTGGAGGCCACCGAGTGCCGCACCCCGCCCGGCCTGGCGATCAACCGGGTGAAGGCGGCGGCCAGTTCGGCCGGCCGGGCGGGCACCGCGGGCCGGTCGTCCGGGGTGCGGGCGCGCAGCGCCCGGACGATCAGGATGTGCAGACTGGCGCGCAGCACGCCCTGGTAGCCGGGCGCCCTGGTCAGGTACTCCTGCTCCATGTCGGCGAGCAACCCGCCGATGGCGCCGGCCTGTTCGCCGAGCACGATGCCGGGGCGGGTGGCCAGGGCGCGCAGCGCGGCGAGGTCCTGCGGGTGCCCCAGCAGGAAGTCCTCGTTGAACAGGACGACCCGGCCGGCCAGCCCTTCGGCGTCCGCCCAGTGGTGCACCTGGCCGGGCGTGATCACGCACAACTGCGGTGGCGCCAGCGGCCGGTGGACCAGGTCCAGGACATGGGCGCCGTGGCCGCCGGTGACCTGGACGATCTCGTAGAACGAGTGGCGGTGGGGGAAGTTGGCGCGGGAGAGCGGGCCGATCGCGTCGAAACTTCCGATGGCGAAGGGCAGTAGGTGGGGCAGCGGGACCTGCAGGCGGTGCAACGGCAGGTCCGGCGCGGATCGGGGGGTGGGGGTGGTCCGTCGCACGTCCATCGGAGCAGTGTGCGACCTGTTCCGCCGACTGGTCCAGACCACCGGCCGGTAACCCCGCCGACGCGCCCGGGTGGGGTCAGACCGGCGGCCAGGGGATCGCGGGCCAGTCCGAGGACGGCAGCGGATGCCGGCCCGAATCCCGCAGCCCGGCCACCCGGGCGCGGGTGGCGTCCAGTTCGGCGCCGGTCAGGTGCGGGGCGAGGCGCTCGGCCAGTTCCCCGTCCAACTGCCCGGCCAGCCGGGCCAGCACCTCCAGCGCCTCCGCGGGCAGCGGGTCGCCCGCCCAGCCCCAGAGCAGGGTGCGCAGCTTGCCCTCGGTGTTGAAGGTGACGCCGTGGTCGATCCCGTACACCCGGCCGTCGGCGGCGGGGATCAGATGACCGCCCTTGCGGTCGGCGTTGTTGAGCACCGCGTCCAGCACCGCGAGCCGGCGCAGCCGCCGGTCGTCGTGGTGCACCAGCAGCGCGGTGCGCCCGCCCTCCACCTCGGCCCGGACGATCGGCAGCCAGCCCTCCTCCGGGCCCGCCGGGTCCTGCAGCGCCAGCAGCGGCTCGGCCCGCGGATCCGGCTCGACCCACAGCTGGACCATGCCGGGCCCGTGCGGCCCCTCGCGCAGCAGGGTGGGCGGGATCAGCTCCCAGCCGGTCGCCGCGGACAGCTCGTACGCGGCGACCTCGCGGCCGGCCAGCGTGCCGTCCGGGAAGTCCCACAGCGGGCGTTCGCCGGCCACCGGCTTGTAGACGGCCTGGGCGCTCAGCGAACCGTGCTCGACGGTGCAGTACAGCGCGGCGTTGGAGGCCTCGGTGAGGCGGCCGTGCACGGTCAGCCTGCCCTGGCGCAGCAGCGCGAGGGCGGTGGGCACGTCGGCGGCGAGGGCGGCGGCCGCCGCCGGGTCGGCCTGCGGCGGGGTCTCGGTGTTCAGCGCCGGTAGCCGTTCGCGCGCGGGCACAGGTGGCCCTCCGGGTCCAGCGGCAGGTTGCAGAACGGGCAGGGCTTGCGGCCGGCCGCGACCAGGTCCAGGGCGCGCTTGGCGAACACCCGGGCCATCGCGCCGGACAGCCGCACCCGCAGCATGTCGGGGCCGTTCTCGTCGTCCTGGAAGACCGCCTCCTCGGCGTCCTCCTCCTCGTCCTCCACCAGCGCCTGGGCCTCGACCACCAGGCAGGCGTCCGCGCTGTCCCAGGCCAGCGCCATGGTGCCGACCCGGAACTCCTGCTCCAGCGGGAGGTCCAGCGGGGCGGTGTCCAGCAGGTCCTTGGGGGCGGCGGCCGGGATGGCGGCGTCACCGCCGCTGCGCCGCAGCGCCTCGTCCAGGACCTCCTCGATCCGCTCCGCGAGCGCGGCGACCTGGTTCTTCTCCAGCAGCACGCTGGTGATCCGGCCCCGGGCGCTGGCCTGCAGGTAGAACGCCCGGGCGCCGGGTTGACCGACGGTGCCGGCCACGAACCGTTCGGGCTGGTCGTAGAAGAAGACCTGACGGGACACGCGCTAGCTCCGGATCGGGTTGTCCAACTGGGCAGGTGGTCGAACTGCGGGGCACTCAGACGGGGAACTCATCAGCCACCCTACGACCTCCGGGCCCCGGCCGGGGAGCCGAGCGGGGGCCGCGGGCGGGGTGGCACCCGCGGGCCCGGGGCGTGCCGCTCCAGGCCGTACCCCTCGGGCGGTGCCGGTCAGGCCGTGCCGCCGACCACCGCGTCGCCGACCGGAGTGGCCGGGGCGGCGGAGGCGGCGGAGGGCTTGGGCGCCAGCGAGGAGAGGTCTCCGGTGTCGCCCATCCTGAGCACGAAGGGCCGCTGCGGGGTGTAGCGGATCGCGGTGACGGAGCAGGGCTCGACACTGATCCGCTGGAAGTGGTCCAGGTGCAGGCCGAGGGCGTCGGCCACCACCGCCTTGATCACGTCCCCGTGCGAACAGGCCACCCAGACCGCGTCCTCACCGTGCTCGGCGGCGATCTCGGCGTTCCACTCCCGGACCGCACCGACCGTACGGTGGCTCAGCTCGCGCAGCGACTCACCGCCCGGGAAGGCCGCCGCGGCGGCGTGGTCCTGCACCGTGCGCCAGAGCGGCTCCTTCGCCAGCTCGGCCAGCGGGCGGCCGGTCCACTCGCCGTAGTGGCACTCCCCCAGCCGCTCGTCCTCGGCCGGCGCGCCCAGCTCCGGGCGGACGGCGAGCAGCGGCTCCAGCGTCTGCCGGCAGCGCTCCAGCGGGCTGCTGACGGCCCGCACCAGCGGGACCCCGGCCAGCCGGCCGGCCAGCGCGGCGGCCTGTGCGCGCCCGGTGTCGTCCAGGTCCACGCCGGGGGTCCAACCGGCCAGGATTCCGGCGGTGTTCGCGGTCGAGCGGCCGTGGCGGACGAGCAGCAGGGTGGGCATGGGGCTCAGCCTACGGCCTCCGGGCCCCGCCGTGGGACGGTCGGGTGCCCCGCTTCGGGGCGGCTCCGGGGCTGCTCCGGCCGCTCGGGCCGACGCCGCCGACCCGGCTCCCGGTCCCCCGGTCGCGCCCGGGGGACAATGGCCCGCATGATCGTCCACTGCGCCGCATACCAGGACGGCCGCCGGCTGGGGGCCTCCGAGGACCTGACCGACTCGCTCACCGCCGCCCGCGGGGCCGGCCCGGGGGCCTTCGTCTGGATAGGCCTCTTCGAACCCACCACCGAGGAACTCGACCGGGTCGGCAAGGAGTTCGCGCTGCACCCGCTGGCCGTCGAGGACGCCGTCAGCGCCCACCAGCGCCCGAAGGTCGAGGCCTACCAGGGCTCGCTGTTCGTCACCCTCAAGACCCTCGGCCACCACGCCGACAGCCACGCCGTCACCAGCGGCGAGGTGATGGTCTTCCTCGGCCCGGACTTCGTGATGACCGTCCGGCACGGCGCGGACACCCCGCTCAGCGGCCTGCGGGCCCGGCTGGAGCAGCAGCCCGAACTGCTGCGCTACGGGCCGAGTTCGGTACTGCACTCGGTCTGCGACACCGTGGTGGACGGCTACGTCGAGGTGGCCACCGCCCTGCAGGCGGACCTGGACGAACTGGAGGCGGACGTCTTCGCCCCCGGCCGGATCGGCCGCGACACCGCCGGGCGGATCTACGGCTGCAAGCGCCAGGTGATGACCGTCCGCCGCGCCACCGTTCCGCTGCTGGAACCGATGCTGCGGCTGGAGCGCGGCGCCCCCTTCGTCCAACCCGAGACCGCCCCCTACCTGCGGGACGTCGCCGACCACCTGGCCCGGGTGAACGACCAGGTGGACGGCATGGACCGGCTGCTCTCCGACATCCTGGGCGCCAACCTGGCGCAGGTGAGCGTCCAGCAGAACAACGACATGCGGAAGATCTCGGCCTGGGCGGCGCTGGCCGCCGTACCGACCATGATCGCGGGCGTGTACGGGATGAACTTCGACGTGATGCCCGAACTGCACGAGCCGTGGGGGTACCCGGCGGTGCTGTCGCTGATGGCACTGGTCTGCGTGGTGCTGCACCGGGTGTTCAAGCGGCACGACTGGCTGTAGTGCCGCCCGGACCCCGGTCGGTGCCCACGCGGGGTGCGGGACCTATCCGAGGCCGGCCCGCTCCAGCGCCTCGACGCCGGTGCGCAGCGCCTGGACCCGCTCGTCCAGGGTGAAACCGGACGGAGCCAGGGTGAGCGTGGTGACGCCCGCGTCGGCGTAGGCCTGCATCCGGTCGGCGATCCGGGCGGTGTCGCCGATCAGCGAGGTGGCGTCGATCAGGTCGTGCGGGACGGCGGCCGCGGCGCCCGCGTAGTCCTTGGCCAGGTACTTCTCCTGGATCTCGTCGGCCGCCTGCTCGTAACCCATGCGCCGGGTCAGCTGGTTGTAGAAGTTCTTCTCCTTGCTGCCCATGCCGCCGATGTAGAGCGCGGCGTAGGAGCGCAGGCCGTCGACCGCGGCCTTGGTGTCCTCGCCGACCGCGATGTTCACGGTGGGGCAGAGGTCGAAGCCGTCCAGCGTCTTCCCGGCCTTGGCGCGGCCCGCCGTCAGGGCGTCCAGGGAGAGCGCCGCGTGCTCGGGCGAGAAGAAGATGCCCAGCCAGCCGTCGGCGATCTCGCCGGTCAGCTCCAGGTTCTTCGGGCCGATCGCGGCGATGTACAGCGGGATGTGCTCGCGCACCGGGTGCACGGTCAGCTTGATCGGCTTGCCCGGGCCGCCGGGCAGCGGCAGGGTCCAGTGCGCGCCCTCGTGCACCAGGCGCTCGCGGGACATCGCCTTGCGGACGATCTCCACGTACTCGCGGGTGCGGGCCAGCGGCTTGTCGAACTTCACGCCGTACCAGCCCTCGGAGACCTGCGGACCGGAGACGCCGAGGCCCAGCCGGAAGCGACCGCCGGAGAGGGTGTCCAGGGTCGCGGCGGTCATCGCGGTCATCGCCGGGGTGCGGGCCGGGATCTGGAAGATGGCCGAACCGACGTCGATCCGCTCGGTCTTCGCGGCGACGAAGCTCAGCACGGTCGCGGCGTCCGAGCCGTACGCCTCCGCCGCCCAGCAGACCGAGTAGCCGAGCCGGTCCGCCTCCTGGGCCACCGCGATGTTGTCGGCGTCCATGCCGAGTCCCCAGTAGCCGAGGTTGATGCCGAGTCGCATGTGCCGAACCTTCCAGTCGGGTGGGCTTGGTGGCGAGGGTAGCCGCGCACGCACAGGTCATGCTACTGACGGGTAGTGGTGGCTTGGGTCACACCGGCCCCGTTGATCGTTCTGCGGGTCTGCACCCCTGCCCGGGTACCGGCCGCTACGCTCAGCCGACGTGGGGAGCACACTCCTCACCTGCGCGTTTGCCGGTGGTACCGGGCCACCGGTACCACCGGCCAGTGGAGGGCCCGTCCGATGGAAAAACGTCACCTCGGCCGCACCGGCCTGCAGGTCTCCCGCCTCGGTCTCGGCACCATGACCTGGGGCCGCGACACCGACGAACACGAGGCCGCCGAGCAGCTCAAGGAGTTCGTCGACGCCGGCGGCAACCTGGTCGACACCGCCGACGTGTACGCCGACGGCGGCGCCGAGTACCTGATCTCCCGCCTCACCGACAGCCTCATCCCCCGCTCCGAGCTGGTCATCGCCACCAAGGCAGGCAGCGTCCCCGAGTCCACCCGCCGCTTCGACGGCTCCCGCGGCCACCTGCTCGCCGCCCTGGACGACTCGCTGCGCCGGCTCGGCACCGACTACGTCGACCTGTGGCAGGTCCACGCCTTCGACCCGACCACCCCGGTCGAGGAGACCCTCAGCGCCCTCGACATCGCCGTCGCCTCCGGCCGCGCCCGCTACGCCGCGGTCTGCGACTTCAGCGGCTGGCAGCTCGCCAAGGCCGCCACCTGGCAGCGCGCCCACCACGACCGGATGCCGCTGGCCGGGGCGCAGCTGGAGTACTCGCTGCTGCAGCGCGGCATCGAACGCGAGGCGCTGCCCGCCGCACTGGACGCCGGGGTCGGGATCCTGGCGGGCTCGCCACTCGGCCGCGGGGTGCTCACCGGCAAGTACCGGCACGGCGTCCCGCAGGACTCGCGCGGCGCCTCGCCCTACCTGTCCGGATTCGTCCAGCCCTACCTCGGCGAGCGCTCCCGACGGATCGTCGACGCCGTCGCCACCGCCGCCGACGGGCTCGCCAGCAGCCCGCTCGCGGTCGCGCTCGCCTGGGTCCGGGACCGGCCCGGAGTGGCGAGCGCACTGGTCGGGGCACGCACGGTGGCACAGTTGCAGGCGGCACTGTCAGTGGAGGCGCTTACGCTTCCGGGTGAGATCCGCGGCGCGCTGGACGACATCTCGTCGCCGGTGCACCGCTACCCGGACCAGGGGTGGACCGAGCTGTAGGCCCCTGGACCGGGTCGTCGACAGAACGTGCAGTGGAGTGACCTTTGGAGCGGACGACGATGAGTGACACGGGGAACGGCGCTCCGGAGGAGACTGCGGCTCCGCCCGCCGACCAGGCGGCGATCGCGGAGATCGTGGCGCGGATCCGCCAGATCGAGCGGCAGGGGGCGAGCCCGGGGGCGCATCGGCTCGGGCCTTCCGGGCCGAAGGGTTCCGAGGCTCGGGATTCCGAGACGCGGGATTCCGAGCCTCGGGGTACAGAGGCGCGGGGTACAGAGCCCGAGCCCGCCGCAGCGGCTCCTCCGGGGCCCCGCCAGGCCGCCCCGGCCTCGCAGGCTGCCCGGGCCGCCCAGGCCGTTCGGCCCGAGGAGCCGAGCGGCGACGCGCTCCGGCAGACCGCCGAGGTGCTGACCGCCGGTGGCGCCCCCGCCGAGCTGGCCGCCGCCGCGGTGACCGAGTTCGGCGACGACGCGGCCGCGCGGCTGCGCGACGACCCGTGGGCCGTCCTCGGCCTGCCCGGCGTACGCCCCGAGAACGCGGACCACTTCGCCCGCGGGCTGCTCGGCGCCTCGGCCGCCCCGGACGACCCGCGCCGGGCCCAGGCGCTGGTGGTCTGGCTGCTGGAACAGGCGGCGCTGCGCGGGCACTCGGCCCAGGAGCTGACCGAGGTGGCCGACGGACTCGAACGGCTCCGGATGCCGGAACCGGCCGCCGCGATCCAGCACGCCGTCGCGGACGGGCGGGTGCTGCCGTTCCAGGAGGAGCTGAGCGGCCCCGAGGCGCAGACGACCGGCGGCGACGAGGACGAGGCGCCGACGCGGACGCTGCTCGCGCTGGAGGGACTGGCGATGGCGGAGGACAGCCTCGCCGAGAAGCTGCTCCAGCTGATGGCCACCTTCGTGCCGGGCGAGGACGCCGAGCCGGGGGACGCCGAGCCGGAGGGCGTTGAGCCGGAGGCTGCTGAGGTCACGGAGTCGGAGTCGGATTCGGTATCGGAGCCGGAGGCCGAGCCGGAGTCGGAGGCGGGGGAGTCCGCCGCCGTTCCCGCCGAGGCCGTGCCCGTCTCCCCCGGCCCCGCCGCCTGGGAGGCCGCCGCCGCGGCCGTGCCGTCCTCCTCCGCGGCCGCCCTGGTCCGGGCCGTCGCCGACAGCGCCCTGGTGCTGCACACCGGCGGTGAGGCGGCCCGCGCCGAACCGGCCGCGCTGCTCGCCGCCGCCGGTGGGCTCGGGCTGCGGGCCTGGGCCGCCACCTGGACCGACCAGGGCAAGGAGTCCTTCGACGCCCTCAGCGAGGCCGAGACCCCGGTGGTCACCCTGGCCGAGCTGCTGTCCGGTACGGCGGGCCCCGGTCACGCGGCCGACGGCTCGCTCGCCCTGGACCTCCTCGTCGTACTGGACGCGCCGCTGCTGGACGTCGAACTGGCCGCCACCGTCCTGGAGTCGCTCGCCGACGGCACCCGGCTGGTGCTCAGCGGGGACCCTGGTCAGCTCTGGTCGGCCGCCCCCGGCCGGTTCTTCGCGGACCTGCTGGCCGCCAAGGTCTGCCCGGCGGTCGCCTCCCGCACCCCGGACTTCGGCCCGATCGGCGAGCTGGTCTCCGGGGTCGGCATCGGCGAGCTCCAGCCGGTCGAGGCGCCGGACAAGGAGGTGGTCATCCTGACCGCCAAGGACGGCGGCGAGGCCGTCCACCGCGCCGTGCAGCTGCTCACCGACTCCATCCCGCGCGCGCTCGGCATCCCCGCCGAGCAGGTGGTGCTGCTCACCCCGGGCCACGGTGGCCCGGCCGGTACCCGGGCGCTGAACGCCGCCGCGAAGGCCCGGCTGAACCCCGGCCCCGGCCGGTTCGGCGGTTTCGACCCGGGTGACCGGGTGGTGGAGTCCCCCGCGCCCGGCATCACCCGCCCGGCCCGGGTGCTGGACGGCGACGCCACCGGCCTGCACCTGGAGTACTCGGACGGCTCGCGCCGGACCGTCCCGCCCGCCGAGGCCGGCCGGTTGCGGCACGGCTGGGCACTGACCGTCCACCAGGCGCTGGGCCGTCGCTGGCCCGCCGCCGTGGTCGTGCTCCCGGAGGACGCCGGGCCGGCGCTCTCCCGGCAGTGGGTGTACACCGCCTTCGGGCGGGGCGAGCGGCACCTGTCCGTGGTCCACGCGGCGGGCCCGGCGCTCGCCCAGGCCGTCGCCGAGCGCCCGGCGCAGCCGCGCACCACCCGGCTGCGGGCGGTCCTCGCGGAGAACGCGGTCTCCGCTCACTGATCCGCCGGCTCCGCCGGTCGACCGGCTGACGCGCGAAGGGCGGGCCCGGAGTTCCCGGACCCGCCCTTCGCGCGTTCGTCCGATGTCAGTCGTCGGGGTCCTCGTCGTAGACCTCGCTCACGTCGAACCGGCAGATCAGCAGCTGCGGGTCGGCGTGTTCGAAGGGCTCCGGCAGCCACTCCCCCGGCTCGGTCGGCTCGGCCGCCGCGACCCAGAGCGTCGAGTCCGCCTCCTCCAGGCCGAACTCCTCGCTGCGGGCGGCGATCTCGTCCGGCTCGTACTCGCCGAACAGCACGCCGATCGCCGAGTTGACGCCGCCGGCGCCGCCCGGGGTCAGCGACTCGTCGAGCCGTTCGGCCTGCGCGCGCAGCCGCTTGGGGTCCACCACGTGGTAGTCGCGGCGGATCAGCACGCTGATCGCCTCGGGCTGTTCCGGGCCGTGGTAGCCGCCCGGTCCCTCGTCGCCCGGGATCTCGAAGGGCGTGACCTCGTCGTAGACCTCGTAGAGGAGCTGGTCATAGGCGATGGCCGCCGTCGCGAGCTGCTCGTAGGCAGCCGACACGGCGGGATCATCAGCTGCGTTGGGGCTTGACACCGCTTCCAGATGACGGTCGATGGCGGCCTTGACCGCCTCAGCGGCGGCGCGTACCTCGGCAATGGTGGGCTGCGCGGCATCAGACATGGTGCAGACGCTATCTCCCCGCGGCGCCGGTACGCACAGCGGTTGTCACCTACACCCGCGATTTCACCGCAACTTCCCCCCTGATGTCCGATTCGGTACGTTCTGCCCCCGGCAGAACCGGCGTGGAGCGGGCGCAGAGGGCGCACAGCCGGTCCGGCGGGGCCGTCCAGGTGCCGCTTCGTGCGCCGGGATCGGGATATCCCCTCCACAGTGGCAACAGAACTGATGCGCTGTCAGGCGAGTGTCCGGGGCACCGGCCGCCGAACCGCCGCACCGGGACGGGAGGTCGGCCGGAAATACCCGGGCCGACTGTCCGGGGCAGGCCGTAGGCTTGCGCGCAGGTGATCCTCAGGAGGAGCGTTTTGACCCCACCGAAGCCGGTCCGGCAGTCGGAGTACGAGTACCAGTCGCTGCGCATGCCGCGCGGCACCACGCGCAACGCGGCCCGCCAACTGCTCACCGAGCACGCCGAGTACGGGCACTGGGAGCTCGACCGGCTGAGGCTGTTCCCCGACGGCAGTCGGACGGTCCGGCTGAAGCGGCGGATCATCCGGCAGGTCCGGAGCTGGTGACGGGCGGGGGCGCCTCGTCCTGAGCGGAATGCGCGCCGAGCCCTGACGCGCCTACGACCGCCCGGCATCGGGCGGTCGTAGGCGCGTCGTTTCGTCGGCGGGTGACTGCGCCCCGCCGACGGGGGCAGCCGAGCGGTCGGGGGCTCAGCGGGCGGCAAGGCTCAGTCGGCGGAACGGCTGGACGGGAGGGCTCAGCGGGCGCCGGCGCGGGCGCGGCGGTAGAGCACGCCGCCACCGATCAGCAGCGCGAGCCCGGCGGCTCCGAGCATCTCGACGTCACCGGCGCCGGTGTGGGCGAGCTCGCCGCCCGCGGCGACGCTCTGCGCGGCGGGGGCGGCCGGGGCACTGGTGC
>NZ_MECK01000491.1 GCF_014596465.1 Streptomyces sp. CBMA123
TGAGCTTGAGGATCGTCGTCTGTGTGAAGTACGTGCCGGACGCGACGGGTGACCGTCGTTTCGCGGACGACCACACCACCGACCGGGAGGGTGTGGACGGCCTCCTGTCGGAGCTGGACGAGTACGGCGTCGAGCAGGCGCTGCGGATCGCGGAGGCGAACGAGGGCGCCGAGGTGACGGTGCTGACGGTGGGTCCGGACGACGCGAAGGACGCGCTGCGCAAGGCGTTGTCGATGGGTGCGGACAAGGCCGTGCACGTGAACGACGACGACATCCACGGTTCGGATGTGATCGGGACGTCGGCGGTCCTGGCGAAGGCGCTGGAGAAGACCGGGTTCGACCTGGTGATCGGTGGCATGGCGTCGACGGACGGCACGATGGGTGTGCTGCCGGCGCTGCTGGCGGAGCGGCTGGGTGTGCCGCAGGTGACGCTACTGTCCGAGGTGTCGGTCGAGGGTGGTGTGGTGAAGGGCCGTCGGGACGGTGACGCGGCGACGGAGCTGGTCGAGGCGGCGCTGCCGGCGGTGGTCTCGGTGACGGACCAGTCGGGTGAGGCCCGTTACCCGTCGTTCAAGGGGATCATGGCGGCGAAGAAGAAGCCGGTGCAGTCGCTGGACCTGGACGACCTGGGCATCGAGGCGGACGAGGTCGGTCTGGCGGGTTCGTGGACGGCGGTCGACGCGGTGTCGGCGCGTCCGGCGCGGACCGCGGGCACGGTCGTCAAGGACGAGGGCGAGGGCGGCAAGCAGCTCGCCGCGTTCCTCGCCGACCAGAAGTTCATCTGAGCCCCGCCCGTCAGCGCATCCAACGATCGATCAGGAGCAACGAATCATGGCTGAGATCCTGGTTCTGGTGGACCACGCCGAGGGCGTCGTCCGCAAGCCGGCCCTCGAACTGCTGACCCTGGCCCGCCGCATCGGTGAGCCGTCCGCCGTCGTCCTGGGCGCCGGTGCCGCGGCCGCCGACATCGCCGCCAAGGTCGCCGAGTTCGGCGCCGCCAAGGTGTACGTCGCGGACGGCGCCGAGTTCGCCGACCAGCTGGTCGTCCCCAAGGTGGACGCCCTGGCCCAGATCGCCAAGGCCAACGACGCGGCCGCCGTCCTGGTGACGTCCTCCGGCGAGGGCAAGGAGGTCGCCGCCCGCGTCGCGCTGCGCCTCGGCTCCGGCATCATCACCGACGC
>NZ_MECK01000492.1 GCF_014596465.1 Streptomyces sp. CBMA123
GACTTCGATCTCTTCCGTATCTCCGAGGAGCACCAGATGCTCCGTGAGGCGGTGCGTTCGCTGGCCGAGGCGAAGATCGCTCCGTTCGCGGCGGAGGTGGACGAGCAGGGGCGGTTCCCGCAGGAGGCGTTGGACGCGCTGACGGGCAACGATCTGCACGCGGTGCACGTGCCGGAGGTGTACGGGGGTGCGGGGGCGGACGCGCTGGCGACGGTGATCGTGATCGAGGAGGTCGCGCGGGTGTGCGGCTCGTCGTCGTTGATCCCGGCGGTGAACAAGCTGGGGTCGCTGCCGGTGCAGTTGTCGGGTTCGGAGGAGTTGAAGGCGAAGTACCTGGGGGCTCTGGCGCGGGGCGAGGGGATGTTCTCGTACTGCCTGTCGGAGCCGGAGGCGGGTTCGGACGCGGCGGGGATGAAGACCCGGGCGGTGCGTGACGGTGACTTCTGGGTGCTGAACGGGGTGAAGCGCTGGATCACCAATGCGGGGGTGTCGGAGTTCTACACGGTGATGGCCGTGACGGATCCGTCGGCGCGGTCGAAGGGCATCTCGGCGTTCGTGGTGGAGAAGGGCGACGAGGGGGTGTCGTTCGGTGCGCCGGAGAAGAAGCTGGGGATCAAGGGTTCGCCGACGCGTGAGGTGTACTTCGACAATGTGCGGATCCCGGCGGAGCGGATGATCGGTGCGGAGGGTACGGGTTTCGCGACGGCGATGCGGACGCTGGACCACACCCGGGTGACGATCGCGGCGCAGGCGGTGGGGATCGCGCAGGGTGCGCTGGACTACGCGAAGGGCTATGTGCGGGAGCGCAAGCAGTTCGGGAAGGCGATCGCGGAGTTCCAGGGTGTGCAGTTCATGCTGGCGGACATGGCGATGAAGCTGGAGGCCGCGCGGCAGATGACGTATGTGGCGGCGGCGAAGTCGCAGCGTGGGGACGGGGATCTGACGTTCTTCGGTGCGGCGGCGAAGTGCTTCGCGTCGGACGTGGCGATGGAGGTGACCACGGACGCGGTGCAGTTGCTGGGTGGTTACGGCTACACGCGGGACTACCCGGTGGAGCGGATGATGCGGGACGCGAAGATCACGCAGATCTACGAGGGCACCAACCAGGTCCAGCGGATCGTGATGGCCCGCAACCTGCCGTA
>NZ_MECK01000493.1 GCF_014596465.1 Streptomyces sp. CBMA123
CCTGGGCACCGCCCCCGGCCACGGCCCGCTGGGCCACGGCGGGCCGGGCGGCAGTGGCTCCGCGATCGCCCAGGCGACCATCGGCGCCCCGCGCAAGCTGTCCGGCCGGCGCCGCCGGGAGACCGTCGCGGTGCTGATCTTCGGCGGCGCACCGATCTTCGAGAGCTCCATCCCGCTCTCCGTCTTCGGCGTGGACCGCCAGGACGCCGGGGTCCCCCGCTACCGGCTGCTGGTCTGCGCCGGCGAGGAGGGCCCGCTGGCCACCACCGGCGGGCTGACCCTGTCGGCGCCGTACGGCCTGGAGGCCCTCGCCCGAGCCGGCACGATCGTCGTACCGGCATGGCGCTCGATCTCGCAGCCGCCGCCGGTCGAGGCGATCACCGCCCTGCGCAAGGCCCACCACGAGGGCGCGCGGATCATCGGGCTCTGCACCGGTGCCTTCGTGCTCGCCGCGGCCGGCCTGCTCGACGGCCGCCCGGCGACCACCCACTGGATGTACGCGCCGACCCTGGCCAAGCGCTACCCGCGGGTGCACGTCGACCCCCGCGAGCTGTTCGTGGACGACGGCGACGTGCTGACCTCGGCCGGCACTGCCGCCGGGATCGACCTGTGCCTGCACGTGGTGCGCAGCGACCACGGCGCCGAGGCCGCCAACGCGCTGGCCCGCCGTCTGGTGGTGCCCAGTCGCCGCAGCGGCGGAGGACAGGCCCAGTACATCGATCAGTCTTTACCGGAGGAGATCGGCAACGACCCGCTGGCCGAGGTGGTCACCTGGGCGCTGGAGAACCTCAACCAGCAGTTCGACGTCGAGGTGCTGGCGGCCCGTGCCTACATGAGCCGGCGCACCTTCGACCGCCGTTTCCGCACGCTCACCGGCAGTGCGCCGCTGCAGTGGCTGATCACCCAGCGGGTGCTCCAGGCGCAGCGGCTGCTGGAGACCTCGGAGCTGTCGGTGGACGACGTGGCGCGCCGGTGCGGGTTCCGGTCGCCGGTCGCGCTGCGCGGGCACTTCCGCCGCCAGCTCGGGGTCTCCCCGGCCGCGTACCGGACCAGCTACCGGGCACGGCGCCCCGGGCAGCAGTCGCCCAGCCCGGCGGGAGCGCACGGCGCCGACCTCCGGCTGCC
>NZ_MECK01000494.1 GCF_014596465.1 Streptomyces sp. CBMA123
ACCAGGCGGCCGGGGCCGCAGCCGAGGTCGAGGACGGGCGCGGCCGGCCTGGCACAGCGCAGCAGCAGGCTGTGGTCGGCGCCGGCCGCCGGCGCGCACCAGCGCTCGATGTCCAGGTGCAGCCGCCGGCCGTCCTCGCGGCGCAGCCAGAGCGGGCCGAAGCCGGTGCGGACGGCCTCGGCGAAGGGGTCGTCGACCCAGGGTGCGGTGACGGTCAACTCGCCGCCTCCGGAACGGCGTCGAGGGTGCGCAGCCGGGAGGCGAAGCGGCTGTGCGGGGCCTCCTCGGCGACCTGCCGGGCGTCGTGGATGCTGTCCACGTCGGTCAGCCGGGGCAGCCGGTGGACGGTCAGGCCGGCCTGTGCCAGCCGCCGCAGCAGGGCCGCGCCGGTGTCCGGGGTGGACATCGGGACCCCGTGCAGCAGGCGCGCCGCCAGCCGCTCGGTCGGCCGGGCCAGGCCGAGCGCCCAGAACCCGCCGTCGGCCGCCGGCCCGTACCAGGCGTCCAGGCCCGGCCGCCGGGCGGCGGACAGCGGCTCGGCCAGCGCGGCCGCGTCCAGCTGCGGGGTGTCCATGCCGACCAGCAGCGCGGGGGCGTCCGGGGCCAGCCGGGCGGCGTGGGCGAAGGCGGCGGCCAGCCGGTGGTCCAGACCGCCGCCGCCCTGCGGGAGGACCTCCCAGCCCGGCGGCAGCCAGCCGCCCGGCTCGCCGTCCAGGACCAGCAGGCGGCGTCCGGCGGGCATCGCGCCCAGGGTGTGCAGGGTGTCGGTCAGCGCCGCCTCGGCCAGGGCGGCCGCCTGGGCCGGGGTGCAGGGCGGGGTGAGCCGGGTCTTCACCCGGCCGGGGACGGGCGCCTTGGCGATCACCAGCAGGGTGGGCGGCGGCGCGGCCAGCACCGAGCGCATGTCGCGGACAGCCTGGCGGGTACCGCGCAGGGTGCCGGTGACCTTGGAGCGGCCCGCGCGCGGCAGGTAGTCGACGGGCGTCTCGGCGATCCGCAGCCCGGCGGCGGAGGCCGCGAGCACCATCTCCAGCGGGTAGCCGGAGCGCCGGTCGCCGAGGCCCAGGGCGAGCAGCCGCTCGCGGCGGGCGGCCCGCAGCGGGCCGAGGTCGTGCAGCC
>NZ_MECK01000495.1 GCF_014596465.1 Streptomyces sp. CBMA123
GTCAGGTCGCCGTGGGCGTGGCTGCACACCGTGGTCCGGCGCCGGGTGGCCCGCTGCGTCCCGGCGGCGGCACGCCGGGCGCACGGGGAGCCGGCGCTCCACGCCGAGCAGGGCGCGGTGCGCTGGAGCACGGCCGCACCGGCGGCCGGGGCCGAGGACTTCGCCGCCGCACGGGAGGTCACCGCGCTCATCCGGCGGATGCCGCAGCGGCGCCGGCAGCAGGTGGCCTACCTGCGGTACGTGCTGGGCTGGGACTTCACCGAGATCGCCGAGCAGCTGGGCTGCCGCCCGGCGACCGCCCGCGTCCACGCCCTGCGAGCGCGCAGGTGCGTCGCCGAACTGGCCGCGCTGGGCTGCGGCGTGGACGAGGCGACGGTGGTGGCCGACGACCCGGAAGGCGGCTGCACGACCGTGGGGACCGCCCTGGTGGCACCCGTCGTCCCGCTGCTCCTCGCCGCCGCCTTCCGGGTCGGACCGCCGTACGTCCTGGCGGCCCTGGCAGGGGTGTTGACGGCCTGCTGGTGGCTGGCCGGCCGGTCCGTCGGGGCGCCGGTCGTGGAGGAGGAGGGGCAGGGCCCGGCCGGTCAGGGCCTCGGCGGTGCGGGCGGTCTGGGAGGGGGCCATGTGCCGCGCGAGTTCGCCCACGGGGACGAAGCGGGCGCCGCGCAGGCGGCTGCGCTTCCGGGCGGGGACGGTGAGGGGGGCGGTGTCGCGCACGGCGCCGCCGTCGAAGACCAGGCTGAGGCGCTCCAGGTAGCGGTCACAGGGCGCGTGGGCGGCCGGTGACCCCGCCGGTGCGCCGCCGCGCGCGGGACCCCGGCCCCGCCGGCTTCCCGCTCCCCCGCCCCTATCCCCGCTCCCGACGCCAGGACCCGCCGTCGGCCCCTCGGCCCGGGGCCCGGGGGGGGTGGCTGAGAGCGCGGGCGTGTGGTTCGTCTCCGGGGCGTCGCGGGGTCCCGGCGCGCAGATCACCCGTGCGGCGCCCCAGGCCGCGCACCGCGTGACCGCCACCGCCGGGCACGCCTGCGCGATCCGCGGGACATCACGGCACACGCCGGGCGAACTGCCGGCGGCGCCGGCGGA
>NZ_MECK01000496.1 GCF_014596465.1 Streptomyces sp. CBMA123
CCCGGCGGCCCCGGCCGCCCGGCCCGGCGACCTCTCCTGGCAGGAGGTCGCGCTCAGCGCCGGCTCCGGCCCGCGCGACCTGCTGGCCGCCCCGGTCTTCGCCACCCTCCGGGTGCCCCCGCCGGACGTCATCGACCTCAACAGCGGCTACCCGCACTCCTCGCTGCTGCCCGAGCGGCTGCTCGCCGCCGCCCTCGCCCGGGCCGGCCGCCGCCCGGGCGCCTGGGACCGCCCGCCCACCGACGGCCTCACCGAGCTGCGCGGCTGGTTCGCCCGCGACATCGGCGGCCACGCCGGGCCGATCGGCGCCGGGGACGTCCTGATCACCTCCGGCGGGCAGGGCGGGCTCACCGTGGCGATGCGCTCGCTGGCCGCGCCGGGCTCGCCGGTGCTGGTCGAGTCGCCGACGTACTCGGGCATCCTCGCGGTGATCCGGGCCGCCGGGCTGCGGCCGGTGCCCGTCCCGATCGACGCCGACGGCGTGCGCACCGAGCTGCTGGCCGACGCCTTCGAGTCCACCCGGGCCCGGGTGTTCGTCTGCCAGCCGCTGTTCCAGAACCCCACCGGCGTGGTGCTCTCGCCCGCGCGCCGGGCGGAGGTGCTGCGGATCGCCCGGGCCGCCGGGGCCTTCGTGATCGAGGACGACTTCGCCCGGCTGCTCGTCCACGCGGACGCCCCGGCACTGCCGCGTCCGCTCGCCGCCGACGACCAGGACGGCGTGGTGGTGCACCTGCGCTCGCTCACCAAGGCCGCCTCCCCGAACCTGCGGGTCGGCGCCCTCACCGCCCGCGGCCCGGCGCTCGCCCGGCTGCGGGCCACCCAGGTGGTGGACAGCTTCTTCGTGCCCCGGCCGCTCCAGGAGGCGACCCTGGAACTGGTCTCCGACCCCGCCTGGGCCCGCCACCTGCGCGCCCTCGGCGCCGAACTGCGCGACCGCCGCACCGCCGCCGTGGCCGCCCTGCACCGGGAACTGCCCGGCGTGCTCGGCGCCTACCGGCCCGGGGGCTACCACCTGTGGCTGCGCTTCCCGGACGGCACCGACGACGGCGCCCTCGCCGCCGCGGCGCTGCGCGCCGGCG
>NZ_MECK01000497.1 GCF_014596465.1 Streptomyces sp. CBMA123
GGGACTCCGGCGACGTGCAGCCGGGCGAGCGCGGTGACCAGGGTGTGTTCCTCGGGCCGGTCGCGGCGCAGCAGCGGGAGTGCGGGGGTGTCCGGGTCCTGTTGGGCGAGGGCGGCGAGGACGCCGTCGGGGCCGAGCTCGACGAAGGCGGTGGCCCCGGCCTCGCGCAGGGCGCGGACGCCGTCGGCGAAGCGGACGGCCTCGCGGACGTGGCGCACCCAGTAGTCGGGGGTGGTGAAGTCCTCGCCGAGGGCGCCGGTGAGGTTGGAGACCAGCGGAATCGAAGGCGCCTGGTAGATCAGCCCGTTCAGGACCTCGCGGAAGTCCGCCAGCATCGGTTCCATCAGCGGCGAGTGGAACGCATGGGACACCCGCAGCCGCGTGGTCTTGCGATCGGCGAAGTGCTCCTCGATCGCCGCGACGGCCTCCTCCGTGCCCGAGACGACGACCGAACTCGGACCGTTGACGGCCGCAATCGACACGAAATCGCCCAGCAGCGGCAGGACTTCGTCCTCCGTCGCCTGCACGGCGAGCATCGCGCCACCCGCCGGAAGCGCCTGCATCAGCCGGCCCCGGGCCGCGACCAGCTTGCACGCGTCCTCCAGCGAGAACACCCCGGCCACATGCGCCGCCGCGATCTCACCGATCGAATGCCCGGCCACGAACTCCGGCTCCACACCCAACGATTCGACCAGCCGGTACAGCGCCACCTCGACCGCGAACAACCCCGCCTGGGCGAACTCCGTCCGGTTCAGCAGCTCCGCGTCCTCGCCCCACACCACCTCGCGCAAGCCCGGGTCGAACTCGGCGCACACCGCGTCGAACGCCTCCGCGAACACCGGGAACCGGGCGTACAACTCCCGCCCCATCCCCAGCCGCTGCGACCCCTGCCCCGAGAACAGGAACGCCGTCGACCGCTCCCCCGCCACCCCACGCGCGACCTCGCCCCCGTCCACCAGCACCGCCCGGTGCCGGAACCGCGAGCGCCCCGCCAACGACAGCCCCACGTCCACCGGCGAGCCCCCGACCCCGGCGAGCCGCTCCAGCTGCGCGCTCAGCGC
>NZ_MECK01000498.1 GCF_014596465.1 Streptomyces sp. CBMA123
CCATTGATCAATCGCGACCGGGCTTCATACCATCTCCTGATGGGACATGACGACCTTCCGACTCTTGAACTCGCGTTTCCCGGTCCGGAACGTGACCGTGGCGTCGCGGCAATCCTGAGCGGTCAGAAGACCGCGCTCACGGGCCTCCTGGAGATCTACGAGCAC
This sequence comes from Streptomyces sp. CBMA123, assembly GCF_014596465.1. Lineage (GTDB taxonomy): Bacteria > Actinomycetota > Actinomycetes > Streptomycetales > Streptomycetaceae > Kitasatospora. The sequence continues at coordinate 166 of NZ_MECK01000498.1, forward strand.
GCCGGAGAGGCGGTGCCGCAGACCGGCCAGCGGTTCTCGGTGCTCGACTCCGAGGGTCGTCCGGCCGTCACGATCGAGCTCGTCGACGTACGGGTCGTTCCCATGAAGGAGATCGACGACGACTTCGCGCGAGCCGAGGGGCGCGGCTACTCCGACGTGGCACAGTGGCGGGCAGCCCACGAAGAGTTCTTCCGGAGCGATGGCGTGAGCGAGTTCTTGGGTCGTATCCCCGTCATTGACGACGACACGCTCGTCGTGGCCGAACGCTTTCGGGTGGTCGAGCCTGACGATCCCGCGTGATCGGTGACCCGCATCCGACTCAATAAGAGCCCGGGAGGGCCAGCCGGGGCCGTGCGAGGTGCTGGGAAGGCTGTCGGTCATAGCCACTCGTTGATGGCTGCGACCAGCACTGTTGCCTCATAGCGGACGGCGAGCTTGTCATATCTCGTGGCTACGGCTCGGTGGCGCTTCAGCCGGTTGATCCCGCATTCCACCGCGTGGCGCTCTTTGTAGTCGGCCTTGTCGAACTTGGGCGGTCGGCCGCCTCGGGAGCCGAGCTTCTTGCGATTGCGGACCTGGTCGGACTTCTCCGGGATCGTGCAAGGGACGCCTCGGCCGCGCAGGTAGGCGCGGTTCGCGCGAGAGCCGTACGCCTTATCGGCGCGGACCTTGTTCGGTCTGGTGCGCGGTCGACCCGGGCCGACGCGGGGCACCCGGATGCCTTCCGGTACGGGCTGGAACTGCGGACTGTCGTGCCGCTGGCCCGCGGTAACGAGCAGGGACAGCGGCTTCTGTCCCTGCTCGACCGCGAGGTGCACCTTGGTGGTCAGCCCGCCACGCGAGCGTCCGAGGCCGTGGTCGTCGGGCTCGGTGTCGACGCCACCGGGAGGCTCCTT
>NZ_MECK01000499.1 GCF_014596465.1 Streptomyces sp. CBMA123
GCCGTACCGCCGGGCCGCGCGGGCGGCGCCCTCGACGACCTCGCCCGGCAGCACGGTCAGCGTCTCGATCCGCGGGGCCTCCCCGGCCCGGGCGGGGGCCGGCCAGGCCGGGGGCGGAACGTCCGTCAGCCGGCGCCGCCAGAACGGCAGCTCCTCGCGGGTCCACCGGGCGGCCGCGGCCTGCTCCCACCGGGCGTAGTCGGCGTAGGAGGCGGCCGGGGCAGGCCCGGAACCGCTCTCACCGCCGGGCTCCACCGGCCGCGCCTGGTAGCACCGGCCCAGCTCCGCCAGCAGGACGGACTCCGACCAGCCGTCGAAGGCGATGTGGTGGATCTGCAGGCACAGCAGGTGCCGCTGCCGCTCCAGCCGGCACAGCCGGGCCCGGATCGGGATCTCCTCCTCCAGCGCGAACGGCAGCCGCCACCAGTCCTCGGTGACGGCCCGGGCCACCGCCGCCGGCTCCGCGCCGGACGGGCCCGCCGGGGGCGGGACCACCGCGAACGGCACCCGGGCCCGGTCGCCGCCGAGGACGCGCTGCTCGGGCAGTTCGTCGAGCCACGGGTGGACGGTGCGCAGCGCGGGGTGGCGGACGGCGACGTCGTCCAGGGCCGCCCAGAGGGCGCCCGGGTCCAGCGGGCCGGTGAGCAGGTAGGCCAGGACCAGGACGTTGTCCGCGTCGCCCGGGGAGCCGCGTTCGGCCATCCAGAAGCGGCGCTGGGCATGGGACAGCGCCACCGGGCCGTCGGCGGCCGGGCCGCCGGTGGCGAGCACGGTGCCGTCGGCGGGCGGTGCGTGCTCGCTGTGCCGGTTCAGCGCGGCCACCGTGCGCAGGCGGTAGACGTCGCCCACGGTGATCCGGACGCCGGACCGGGCACCGGCCCTGGCGGCGAGCCGGACGACGTCCAGCGAGGTGGCGCCGGCCCCGAGGAGGTCGTCGTCCTCGCCGAGCCCCGGGAGACCGAGCAGTTCGCGGGCCGCGCCGAGCAGTTCGCCGCCGGGCGCCGCCGGACGGGTGCCGCCGGCGGGGCCGGGCCGGGT
>NZ_MECK01000500.1 GCF_014596465.1 Streptomyces sp. CBMA123
ACTGACCCTGCCGCCGAACTGGCCGCGCTCGCCCGCGAGGAGCAGCAGGACCGCGCCGAGCAGCAGGCCAGGGCCGACGAACTGGAGCGGGTCCGGCGCACCCTCCGCCTCGACCGCCGGGACCGCGGCCAGCCCAGGGACGGCCACGAGGGCCGCCTCCGCACCGGCACCCGTAGCGCCCTGACCGGCCGTCACTGCAGCGGACCGGGCGGCACCCCGGCCGCTGCCGGCCGCCTCGCCGCCGCCGCGCCCTCCGGGTGCCCCGGCAGACCCGAGACCTTCACCGAACTCCTCACCAGGCTCGGCGAGTTCCCCCTGCTCACCTTCACCGGCGACCAGAAGAACGCGCTCGCCCTGGACGGACTCCAGTGCGCCGGCGCCGGCTGGGCCCGGCTCGCCTGGGACGGCCTGACGGCCCTGCAGGAGTACGCGGAGGCGGCCGTGCGCGGCGCGGCCGGCGGGGACTTCAAACAGTGGTGCGAGCACACCCCGGACGGCTGTCACCGCTTCCCGCCGCGCAAGGCGGTGCGCGGGGAGTCCCGGACGGTGTTCAGCCACACCAAGTGGAAGCGTGAACGGATGCTGCCGGTGCCGGAATGCGTCGACGCCTCCCGGCGCGCGTTCATGGGCGCGCACCTGCGGATCGGCGGCGGCCGCACCGCCCCCCGGCTGCACTACCTCGACGACTGCTCCGGCAGTGGCCGGATCTACGTCGGCTACATCGGTCTGCACCTCACCAACACCCGGACCAACTGACGGGCTTGGCTGACCGCTGCGCCCGTTCGGTGGACAATGTCCGGCAGGGGCGGGGCCGCGGTCCGGTCTGCCGCCCCGGGCAGGTGCCGGACGAGCATGGGGGAACGACGACCGATGCAGTACTCAGCAGACGGCCAGTCCGACGGCACCGCCACCGTCCAGTTCCCCCGGCCGGGCTTCCTCGCCTCGGTCTTTCGCGACCTCGGCGCCGACCAGGGCCCGGAGTCGGACGGCGCCTCGGGCGGGGGCGCGCCCGACGGCCCCGGTCGTC
>NZ_MECK01000501.1 GCF_014596465.1 Streptomyces sp. CBMA123
GAGGGCCGGCCGGTCACCCGAGGCGTCAAGGGCCTCTACCTGGCGGCCGAACGGCTCGGCAGCACCACCGTCGCGGTCTCCCGGCAGGTCTCCCAGACCCTGCGGTCCTGGGGCGTCCCGCCGGCCCCCACCCCCCCCCCCCCCCCCCCCCCCCCCCCCCCCCCCCCCCCCCCCCCCCCCCCCCCCCCCCCCCCCCCCCCCCGGCCGCCCCGCCCCCCGCCGCGGCGCCCGCGCGGCGGCCCCACCCGCCCCCTGCCCCGGCCGCACCCGCCGCCGCACCGGCCGGCCCCGAGCTGGTCCAGCTGCGCGGCCCGGCCAAGGCCGTCGCCACCAACATGGACGCCTCGCTGGAGGTGCCGACCGCGACCTCGGTCCGCGCCGTCCCGGCGAAGCTGTTGATCGACAACCGCATCGTCATCAACAACCACCTGCAGCGCGCCCGCGGCGGCAAGGTCTCCTTCACCCACCTGATCGGTTACGCCCTGGTCCAGGCCATCAAGGCCGCCCCGGGCATGAACCACAGCTACAAGGTGGAGGACGGCAAGGCCTTCCTGGTCAAGCCGGAGCACGTCAACCTCGGCCTGGCCATCGACCTGGTCAAGCCGAACGGCGACCGCCAGCTCGTCGTCGCGGCCATCAAGAAGGCCGAGACCCTCGACTTCTTCGGCTTCTGGCAGGCCTACGAGGACATCGTCCGCCGGGCCCGCGCCAACAAGCTGACGATGGACGACTTCACCGGCGTCACGGTCTCGCTGACCAACCCCGGCGGCATCGGCACCGTGCACTCCGTGCCGCGCCTGATGCAGAACCAGGGCACCATCGTCGGTGTCGGCGCCATGGAGTACCCGGCCGAGTTCCAGGGCTCCGCCCCGGAGACCCTGTCCCGCCTGGGCGTCTCCAAGATCATGACGCTGACCTCGACCTACGACCACCGCGTCATCCAGGGCGCGGCGTCCGGCGAGTTCCTGCGCGAGATCCACCGCCTGCTGCTCGGCGAGAACGGCTTCTACGACGAGATCTTCGAGTCGCTGCGGATCCCGTACGAGCCGGTCCGCTGGGCCACCGACGTCGCCACCACCCACGACGACGAGGTCAACAAGACCGCGCGCGTCATGGAGCTGATCCACTCCTACCGGGTCCGCGGCCACCTCATGGCCGACACCGACCCGCTGGAGTACAAGCAGCGCAAGCACCCCGACCTGGACGTCACCACCCACGGCCTCACCCTGTGGGACCTGGAGCGCGAGTTCGCGGTCGGCGGCTTCGGCGGCCAGAAGATGATGAAGCTCCGCGACATCCTCGGCCTGCTGCGCAACACCTACTGCCGCACCGTCGGCATCGAGTACATGCACATCCAGGACCCGAAGCAGCGCAAGTGGCTGCAGGAGCGCCTGGAGAAGCCGTACTCGAAGCCGGAGCGCGAGGAGCAGCTGCGGATCCTGCGCCGGCTGAACTCGGCGGAGGCCTTCGAGACCTTCCTTCAGACCAAGTACGTCGGTCAGAAGCGCTTCTCGCTGGAGGGCGGTGAGTCGCTGATCGCCCTGCTGGACGCGACCATCGACTCCGCCGCCGAGCACCGCCTGGACGAGGCCGTCATCGGCATGGCCCACCGCGGCCGCCTGAACGTGCTGGCCAACATCGTCGGCAAGCCGTACGGCAAGATCTTCGGCGAGTTCGAGGGCAACCTCGACCCGAAGTCGATGCACGGCTCCGGCGACGTCAAGTACCACCTGGGCGCCGACGGCACCTTCACCGGCCTGGACGGCGAGACCATCAAGGTCTCGCTCGCCGCGAACCCCTCCCACCTGGAGGCCGTGGACCCGGTCGTCGAGGGCATCGCCCGCGCCAAGCAGGACATCCTGGACCAGGGCGGCACGACCTTCCCGGTGCTGCCGATCCAGATCCACGGTGACGCGGCCTTCGCCGGCCAGGGCGTCGTCGCGGAGACCCTGAACATGTCGCAGCTGCGCGGCTACCGCACCGGCGGCACCGTGCACGTCGTGGTGAACAACCAGGTCGGCTTCACCGCCGCCCCGGCCAGCAGCCGCTCCTCGATGTACTGCACCGACGTGGCCCGGATGATCGAGGCCCCGATCTTCCACGTGAACGGCGACGACCCGGAGGCCGTGGTCCGCATCGCGCGGCTCGCCTTCGAGTTCCGCCAGGCGTTCCACAAGGACGTCGTGATCGACCTCATCTGCTACCGCCGCCGCGGTCACAACGAGGCCGACAACCCGTCGTTCACCCAGCCGCTGATGTACGACCTGATCGACAAGAAGCGCTCGGTGCGCAAGCTGTACACCGAGGGCCTGATCGGTCGCGGCGACATCACCATGGAAGAGGCGGAGCAGGCGCTCCAGGACTTCCAGGGCCAGCTGGAGAAGGTCTTCGCCGAGGTCCGCGACGCGGCCCAGGCGCCGGCCGACGCCACCGCCGGCAAGCCGGTCGCCGACTTCCCGGTCTCCATCCAGACCGGCATCTCCCAGGAGATGGTCAAGCGGATCGCCGCCTCGCAGGTCAACCACCCGGACTGGCTGACCGTCCACCCGCGCCTGCTGCCGCAGCTGCAGCGCCGCGCCGCCTCGGTCGAGGACAACACCATCGACTGGGCGATGGGCGAGACCCTCGCCATCGGCTCGCTGCTCATGGAGGGCCACCCGGTCCGCCTGGCCGGCCAGGACAGCCGCCGCGGCACCTTCGGGCAGCGGCACGCCGTCCTGATCGACCGCAAGACCGGCGAGGACTACACCCCGCTGCAGTACCTCACCGAGGACCAGTCCCGCTACACCGTCTACGACAGCCTGCTGTCGGAGTACGCGGCCATGGGCTTCGAGTACGGGTACTCGCTGACCCGCCCGAACGCGCTGGTCATGTGGGAGGCGCAGTTCGGCGACTTCGTCAACGGCGCCCAGACCATGGTGGACGAGTACATCGCCTCCGCCGAGACCAAGTGGGGCCAGAACTCCGGCGTCACGCTGCTGCTGCCGCACGGCTACGAGGGCCAGGGCCCGGACCACTCGTCCGCCCGCCCGGAGCGCTTCCTCCAGCTCTGCGCGCAGAACAACATGACGGTCGCGATGCCGACCCTGCCGTCGAACTACTTCCACCTGCTGCGCTGGCAGGCGCACAACCCGCACCACAAGCCGCTGGTCGTCTTCACCCCGAAGTCGATGCTGCGTCTGAAGGCCGCGGCGAGTGCGACCGAGGAGTTCCTGTCCGGCTCGTTCCGCCCGGTCATCGGCGACTCCACCGTCGACCCGGCCCAGGTCCGCAAGGTGGTCATCACCGCCGGCAAGTTCTACTACGACCTGGAGGCCGCCCGCACCGAGCGCGGCGTCACCGACACCGCGATCGTCCGGGTCGAGCGGCTCTACCCGCTGCCGGTGTCCGAGCTCCAGGAGGAGCTGGCCCGCTACGGCGACGACGTCCAGTTCGTCTGGGCCCAGGAGGAGCCGTCCAACCAGGGCGCCTGGCCGTTCATCGCGATGAACCTGGTCGACCACCTGCAGGTCGTCATCGGCCGCACCGGCGGCGACGCCCGTCTGCGCCGGGTGGCCCGCACCGCGGCCTCGTCCCCGGCCGTCGGCTCGGCCAAGCGGCACGCCGCCGAGCAGCAGGCGCTGATCGAGGAGGTCTTCTCGCTCTGACGAGCCGAAGCCCCGCACCGCAGTGACGCCCCGCGGCCCCGTCTCCCGACCAGGGAGGCGGGGCCGCGGGCCGTTCCCGGCCCGGTCTATCCTGACCAGGTCAATCCCCATCGGACCGGAGCGAACCGTGTACTTCACCGACCGAGGCATCGAGGAGCTGGCACGCCGGCGCGGCGAGGAGGAGGTCACCTTCGAGTGGCTGGCCGAGCGCCTGCGCGAGTTCGTCGACCTCAACCCGGACTTCGAGATCCCGGTCGAGCGGCTGGCCACCTGGCTGGCCCGGCTCGACGACGAGGACGACGACGAGTGACGTCCTGACGCCGTGATCCCGTCGAGGGCCCGGGAGGCAACCGCCTCCCGGGCCCTCGGCGCGTCTCCGGGGAGCCCGTAGGGGACGGCTCCGGGGTGGGTCCGGGCCCGTCTCGGGGGTGAACCGCTTGCTTTTCCCGGCACGCGATATATCGTCTTCAGGAGAGAACGCGATACATCGCGATCCGCGACGGGAGGCGGCAGAGATGAGCCAGTGGACGATCGAGGGACCCGGCAGGACCACCTTCGAGGAGCCGGTCCGCGCGCTGCACGTGCGCGTCATCGACGGCACCGTGAACGTGGTCGCGGCCGAGGGCCCGGCCCGCCTGGAGGTCACCGGCCTCAAGGGCGACCCGCTGCATGTGACGCTGGTGGACGGCGTCCTCACCGCCACCTACAAGGACATCAACAGCTGGGGCGAGTTCGGCGACTGGATCAAGTCGGTCGGCTCGGTCCGCAGCTTCTTCGACTCCTTCAAGCGCAAGCGCTCCGTCGACCTCACCCTGACCGTGCCGGCCGGCACCGAAGTCAAGGTCGGCACCGTGTCGGCCCACTCCACCGTCACCGGCATCGACGGGCACGTCTCGGTGCAGAGCGCCAGCGGCGACACCACCCTGGCCGGGGTCACCGGGCGGATCGACGCCGGCACCGTCACCGGCGACGTGGACGCCCAGGCGGTCGGCGGCCGGCTGAAGGTGAACACCGTCTCCGGGCAGCTCACCGTGATCGCCGGCACCGCCGACCGGGTCCAGGCCAACACCGTCACCGGCGCCGTCACCCTCGACCTGGACGTGGCCGGCGAGACCGACGTCAAGGTCAACACCGTCAGCGGCCCGGTCGTGGTCCGCATCCCCTCGCTGGCCGACGCCACCGTCGAGGCCGGCTCCACCAGCGGCGACGTCTCCAGCACCTTCGACGAGCTCACCATGAGCAGCACCTGGGGCGCCAAGAAGATCTCCGGCCAGCTCGGCGAGGGCCGCGGCAGCCTCAACGTCACCACCGTCTCCGGCGCCGTCACCGTGCTGCGCCGTCCCGAGTCCGAGGACGACGCCCCGGTGGTGGTCAAGGAGCTCCCGGCCTCCCCCGCCTCCGACAAGCCCGCCGGGCCCGACTTCACCAAGGAGGCCTGAGATGACCCCCGTGTTCGGCCACGGCCGGCTCCGGCTCTACCTGCTGAAGCTGCTGGACGAAGCCCCGCGGCACGGCTACGAGGTGATCCGCATGCTGGAGGAGCGCTTCCAGGGCCTGTACGCCCCCTCCGCCGGCACGGTCTACCCGCGGCTGGCGAAGCTGGAGCAGGAGGGCCTGGTCAGCCACGCCACCGAGGGCGGCCGCAAGGTCTACCGGCTGACCGACGCCGGGCGCGCCGAACTCGAAGCCCGACAGGGCGAGTTGGACGAGCTGGAGCTGGAGATCCACGACTCGGTGGCCCAGCTCGCCGGGGCGATCCGGGAGGACGTCCGGGACAGCGCCAAGGACCTGCGCGAGGAGCTGTGGCAGGCCGCCAAGCAGGCCCCCCGGCCGGAGCGCCCCGAGACCGGCGGCAGGACCGGCGGCGACCCGTGGGCCGGCCCCTGGGGCGACAACGAGTCCTGGCAGCGCGCCAAGGAGGAGTTCGCCCAGTTCAAGCGACAGGCCAAGGAGCAGGCCAAGCGCGCCCGGGAGCAGGAGCGGGCCGCCAAGGCCAAGGCGAAGGCCGCCGAGGAGGAGGCCCGCCGGCTGCGCGAGCAGGCCAAGGCCTCCCGCACCGCCGCCCAGCAGGAGGCGCTGCGGATCAAGCGCCGGGTCGAGCAGCAGGTGCGCGAGCACGCGGCGAAGGGCGACTGGCCGACCGGACTGGCCGAGGGCCTGGCCGAGCTGACCAAGGGCCTGGCCGGGCTGGCCGACGCGGCCCGCTGGGGCCACCCGACGGGCGGGACCGCCGAGTCGTCCGAGCCGTCCGAGTCGTCCGAGCGGATCACGGTGACCAGGATCGACCTGGACAAGGACGGGGACACCGCGACCGCCCCCGCCGACCTGCCGGAGTGGGCCCGCACCGACCCGGACGGCGACCCGGCCCGCGAACTGGAGCGGCTGCTCGACCGCTTCCGCGACCAGGTCCGCGACGCGGCCCGGGACGGCGGGGTGAGCACCGACAAGCTGACCGAGGCCCGCTCGGTGCTGGGCGCGGCCGGCGAGCGGCTGAAGCGGCTGCTCGGCTGAGCCTCGCCTTCCTCCCGCGGCCCGGCGCCCCTCGTAGCAGGGGCACCGGGCCGTCGCGGCTCAGGGGTTGAGCAGGATCTTGCCGAAGACCTCGCCCTTGGCGAGCTTGGCGAAGCCGTCCCGGGCCTCGGCCAGCGGCAGCACCGAGTCGATCACCGGACGGACCCCGGTGTTCGCGCACAGCGCCAGCAGCCCGGCCAGCTCCTCCTTGGTGCCCATGGTCGAACCGACCACCTTGAGCTCCAGGAAGAAGATCCGGTTCAGCTCGGCGGCCTTCGGGCTCGGGCCGGAGGTGGCACCGGAGATGACGATGGTGCCGCCCGGGCGCAGCGACTTCACCGAGTGCGACCAGGTCGCGGCGCCGACCGTCTCCATCACCGCGTCCACCCGGGCGGGCAGCCGGGCGCCGCTCTCGAAGGCCGCGTCCGCGCCGAGCTCGACCGCCCGACGGCGCTTGGCCTCGTCCCGGCCGGTGACCCAGACCCGCAGGCCGGCCGCCTTGCCGAGGACGACCAACGCGGTCGCCACCCCGCCGCCGGCTCCCTGCACCAGGACGGTGTCACCGGGCTTGACCCCGGCGTTGGTGAACAGCATCCGGTACGCCGTCAGCCAGGCCGTGGGCAGGCAGGCGGCCTCCTCGAAGCTCAGCTCGGCGGGCTTGGGCAGCAGGTTCCAGGTGGGCACGGCCACCTGCTGGGCGAAAGTGCCCTGGTAACGCTCGGTCAGGATGGAGCGGGGCTCGTTCGGGCCCACCCCGTGGCCGGACTGGCCGATCACCGAGTGGATGACCACCTCGTTGCCGTCCTCGTCGACGCCGGCGGCGTCGCAGCCGAGGATCATCGGCAGCTTCTCGGCGGGCAGGCCGACCCCGCGCAGCGACCACAGGTCGTGGTGGTTGAGGCTGGCGGCCCGGACCGTGACCACGCTCCACCCGGGACGGGCCTGCGGCTCGGGGAGTTCGCCCAACTCCAGCCCGCTCAGCGGGTCGTCGGCGTCGATACGGGCGGCATAGGCAGCAAACATGCCCCGGACACTAGCCGGGACGGCCGGGGCCGGGAACCACGCGTGAGTGTGACGCGTGTCCCGGCCCCAGTTCTGCTGTCCCCCCGCTCGCCTCCGGGCGCCCGGACCCGCTGCCGACGGTCGGCGCTCCGGCGCTCGTACCTCGCTGGTCGCTCCTCGCCTTCGGCGGCGGCGCGCCCTTCGGCTCGGGGGGTGCCCGCCCGTCAGATCCGGGCCACGCCCTCGGCGCGGGCGGCCTCGGCCACGGCCTTGCTGACCGCCGGGGCGACCCGCTCGTCGAACGGCGAGGGGATGACCTTCTGCGGGGTCAGCTCGTCGGCCACCACGCCGGCCAGCGCCTTGGCGGCGGCCAGCTTCATGCCCTCGGTGATCCGGGAGGCCCGCACCTGGAGGGCCCCGGCGAAGATGCCCGGGAAGGCCAGCACGTTGTTGATCTGGTTCGGGAAGTCGCTGCGCCCGGTGGCGACGACCGCCGCGTACTTGTGCGCCACCTCCGGGTGGATCTCCGGGTTGGGGTTGGCCATCGCGAAGATGAACGCGCCCTCGGCCATGGTCGCCACGACCTGCTCCGGCACGGTGCCGCCGGAGACGCCGATGAACACGTCGGCGCCGGCCAGCGCGTCGGCCAGCGAGCCCTTGAGGTCCGAACGGTTGGTCAGCTCGGCGATCTCGGCCTTGACGTCCGTCAGGTCCTCACGGCCCCGGTACACCACGCCCTTGCGGTCGCAGACGGCCACGTCGCCGATGCCCGCCGCCAGCAGCATCTTGGCGATGGCGATGCCGGCCGCGCCCGCGCCGGAGATGACGGCCCGCAGCGAGCCGATCTCCCGGCCGGTCACCTTGGCGGCGTTCCACAGGGCGGCGGTGGTGACGATCGCGGTGCCGTGCTGGTCGTCGTGGAAGACCGGGATGTCCACGGCCTCCTGGAGCCGGCGCTCGATCTCGAAGCAGCGCGGGGCGGAGATGTCCTCCAGGTTGACGCCGCCGAAGGACGGGGCCAGCCGGACCACCGTCTCGACGATCTCGTCCACCTCGGTGCAGGCGAGCGCGATCGGCACCGCGTCCACCCCGCCGAACTGCTTGAACAGGATGGCCTTGCCCTCCATCACCGGGAGCGAGGCCTCCGGGCCGATGTCACCGAGGCCGAGCACCGCGGTGCCGTCGGTGACCACCGCGACGGTGTTGGACTTCCAGGTGTAGTCGTTGACCAGCTCCGGCTGCTCGGCGATGGCCGTGCAGACCCGGGCGACACCGGGGGTGTAGGCGAGGGACAGGTCGTCCGCGTCGCGCACCGGCACGGTCGCCCGGATCTCCATCTTGCCGCCGCGGTGGAGCGCGAAAACGGCGTCGACCGGATCGGCGGTGTCCTGGGTGCTGCTGATGATCTCCGCTGCCACGATGACCTCTTCGTCATTGATCTGGCGAGGTGCGCGGCCGACGGGCTGGGCGCCCCGTCCGGAAGCCGGAAACCGGGTACGCCGAAGCGGACCCGGGGTCGGGGCGGGGGCGCTGCCGTCGGGTGGCGCCCTCGGATGAGGGTTTTTATAGGGTCTTGTGTTGTCCGCGTCGTGCTACCGGGCCGAGCGTAGGTCGGACAAAGGCATCGCACCTATGCCTTTTCGTCCTCGTCACGCACCGTTCATCGCCGTGCTGTCGCGTCGGACGGGGCCCGGTGTCGGAAGCACCGAGCTCCGGCGGCGGCAACGGCGTTGAGGCACGCACACCCGCAGGAGTGAACGCAGACCCGTAGGGGATCCGGCGCCCCGGATACGGAGCCACGTGATGACTTCCGGTCCTGAGCACCCCGAGCCTGTCGGGGCTCGTCGGTCTGGTTCGAGCGTTCGGGGGTCACCCGGTACCGAATTCTGACACACCCGCCGCCGGGCCCGGCAGGGTGGGATGGCAGGATCGCTTGTCCGCCATTCCGCGTACACCGGCGTGACACCGCGGTGACCGCGGTTCCGCCCTCAGGAGCAGCCCTCATGCCTCACCTCCGCCATGCCCGTCGTCGGGTCGTCGCCGCAGCCGCCCTGGCCGCCGCCGGCTCCCTGCTGCTCACCGGTTGCGGCGGTGGCGGGCAGGCTGCCGCGAGCGACCCGGTCAAGGACATCCGCGGCAGACTGCCCAAGGCCCAGCGCTCGGCGGGGGTGCTGCGGATCGGCATGGACGTCAACTACGCGCCGGTGGAGTTCCGCGGCCCGGACGGCAAGCCGGCCGGCCTGGACCCGGACCTCGCCGCCGCCCTCGGCCGGATCCTCGACGTGCGGGTCGAGTTCGTGGACACCCCGTTCGACAAGCTGGTGCCGAACCTCCAGGGCAAGCAGTTCGACGTGGCGATGTCCGCGCTCAGCGACGTCCGCCAGCGCCGCGAGGGCCTGGACGCCGACGGCAAGCAGGTCGACCCGGGCGTGGACTTCGTGGACTACTTCATCGCCGGCACCTCGATCGTCGTCCCGAAGGGCAACCCCAAGGGGATCCGGACCCTCGACGACCTGTGCGGCCGCACGGTCGCCTTCCAGCAGGGCACCACCCAGGACGGCATCGCCACCCGGCAGGTCGCCGTCTGCGCCCGCACCGGCCGCCCGCTGACGGTGCACCGCTTCGACACCGACGCCAAGGCGCTGGCCGAGGTGTCCGCCGGCAGCGCCGCGGCCGGGCTGGACGACTTCCCGGTGGCCGCCTACGCGGCGAAGACCATGGACGGCGGGGGCCGCTTCGAGGTGACCGGCGCCCAGTCCACCTCCAACCCGTACGGGATCGCGGTGCGCAAGGAGGACACCGAGCTGCGCGACACCCTGTCCAAGGCGGTGGACCAGCTGATCCGCAGCGGCGAGTACGACAAGATCCTCGGCAAGTGGAACGTGAGCGCGGGCGCGGCGCAGAACGCGGTGGTCAACGGGGGCATCTGAGCCCGCGGGCCGACGGGGCGGCGGCGGGCGGTGGCGGGCGGCGGCGGGGCTTCCCGACGGAGCACAGGCGGATCTGCATACTTATACGCAGCGTGACAGGGGCACGCGATCCGTCCGAATAGCGGACAGCAAGAGCCCTCGTTATCCGATTTTGATCTGGATGAGGGCCACCTGACCGTCATCAGATGGCAGGATTCCCCCCATCTCGGATCGAGCCGGCCACTGGGTCGAGGCGGTTCAGGTCGACGTCCACCTCGGCGGAGGGTGGCGGAAGCAGTACCCGCACCACCCCGGGCGGCCCCCTGCGCCCGGGCAACTGCACCACCCGGCAACGCACGTACGACGACGTACAGCGACATACCCATCCGTACGGCTCCGTACGGCCAGCTGCCCCGGTGCGCCGCTCCCGCGGCGCGCTCCGCCCGATTTCTCTCCCCAGGAGGAGATCCCCCTCATGACCGTCCGTACCCAGCGCACCCGCCTCTTCGCGGCCGGCGTGGCTGCCGTCTCCGTGTCCCTGGTGCTGACCGGCTGCAGCAGCAGCAAGAGCAGCGACGGCAGCGGCGCCCCGAACGCCTCCGCGACCGTCAACGAGGTCAAGGCCGACGACAAGCTGGCCGCCCTCGTCCCCGCCGACGTCAAGTCGGCCGGGAAGCTCGTGGTCGGCGCGGACGCCTCGTACGCGCCGGACGAGTTCAAGGACGACAGCGGCAAGGTCATCGGCATGGACGTCGACCTCGCCAACGCGATCGCCGCCAAGCTCGGCCTCAAGGCCGAGGTCCAGGACTCCGGCTTCACCGCGATCATCCCGGGCATCCAGTCGAACAAGTTCCAGCTCGGCATGTCGTCCTTCACGGACAACAAGGAGCGCGAAGCGGTCGTCGACATGGTGACCTACTTCAACTCCGGCAGCGCCATCGCGGTCAAGAAGGGCAACCCGGACAAGGTCGACCCGAAGGACCTCTGCGGCAAGAAGGTCGCCGTCCAGACCGGCACCACCCAGGCCGACGAGATCAAGGACACCCGCAACCCGGACTGCGCCAAGGCCGGCAAGCCGGGCATCCCGAACGACGGCGACAAGTTCGACCTCCAGACGGACGTCACCAACGCCGTGGTCTCCGGCCGCGACCAGGCGATGATGGCCGACTCCCAGGTCGTCGACTACGCGATCAAGCAGGCCGGCGGCCAGCTGGAGAAGCTCGGCGACACCTACGGCGTGGCCCCCTACGGCGTGGCCCTGGCCAAGGACTCCAAGCTCACCCCGGCCGTCCAGGGTGCCATCCAGTCGCTGATCGACGACGGCACCTACAAGCAGATCCTCACCAAGTGGGGCGTCGAGGCCGGTGCGCTCACCAAGTCGACCGTCAACGGCGCCGTCAGCTGACCCCTCGTACGCTTCATCTCTCCCCCGAGGCCACACCGTGAACTCTCTGGACAAGGGGACGGCGCAGAAGGGACGGCCTGAGACCATCAAGGCCGTCCCGGTCCGCCACCCCGGACGCTGGGCGGGCGCCGTCGTCATCGCCCTGCTCGCGGCGATGCTGCTGAGCGCCCTCTTCACCAACCCCGCTTTCAAGTGGGACATCGTCGGGCAGTACCTGTTCCACGACAGCATCATGCACGGGCTGCTCGTGACCCTGGAGCTGACCGCCCTCTCCATGCTCATGGGCGTGGTCGGCGGCATCATCCTCGCGGTGATGCGCCTGTCCCCGAACCCGCTGCTGGCCGGCACCGCCTGGGTCTACATCTGGATCTTCCGCGGCACCCCGGTCCTGGTGCAGCTGGTGTTCTGGAACTTCCTCGGCCTGATCTGGGCCAAGCTGTCGATCGGCGTCCCGTGGGGGCCGGAGTTCTGGTCCGGCGAGACCAACGTCCTGATCCCGACCTTCGTCGCCGCCCTGCTGGGCCTCGGCCTCAACGAGGCCGCCTACATGGCGGAGATCGTCCGCGGCGGCATCCAGTCGGTCGACGAGGGCCAGACCGAAGCCGCCCACGCGCTCGGGATGAGCCGGTTCCAGACCATGCGGCGGATCGTCCTGCCGCAGGCCATGCGGGTGATCATCCCGCCGACCGGCAACGAGACCATCTCGATGCTGAAGACCACCTCGCTGGTCTCGGTGATCTCCCTGGAGGAGATCTTCCGGGCCGGGCAGGTCATCTACTCCCGGAACTACCAGAACATCCCGCTGCTGATCGTGGTCAGCATCTGGTACCTGTTCTTCACCTCCGTGCTGACCATCGGTCAGTACTACATCGAGCGCCACTACGCCCGGGGCTCCAACCGCACCCTCCCGCCCACCCCGCTGCAGCGACTGCGGGGACTGTTCGCCGGGAAGCCCACCCCGAAGACGAGCGCCGACGTCGTCCCGGGGCTCGAGGGAGGTGGTCACGTATGACCGATCTGAGCAAGACCCCCGCCGGCTCCGTCGCCTCCACCGAGCCGATGGTCCGCGCCGAGAACGTGCACAAGTCCTACGGCCTGGTCGAGGTGCTCAAGGGCATCGACCTGGAGGTCCGACAGGGCGAGGTGTTCTGCCTCATCGGCCCGTCCGGCTCCGGCAAGTCGACCTTCCTGCGGTGCATCAACCACCTGGAGAAGATCAACGGCGGCCGCCTCTGGGTGGACGGCGAACTGGTCGGCTACCGGCAGAAGGGCGACAAGCTCCACGAGCTCAGGGACCGCGAGGTCGCCCTGAAGCGGCGCGACATCGGCATGGTGTTCCAGCGCTTCAACCTGTTCCCGCACATGACCGCCATAGAGAACGTCATCGAGGCGCCGGTCCAGGTCAAGGGCGAGACCAGGGCCGCGGCCCGGGAGCGCGGAATGGCCCTGCTGGAGCGGGTCGGCCTCGCCGACAAGGCGAAGAACTACCCCTCGCAGCTCTCCGGCGGCCAGCAGCAGCGCGTGGCGATCGCCCGCGCGCTGGCCATGAAGCCCAAGCTGATGCTCTTCGACGAGCCCACCTCGGCGCTCGACCCGGAGCTGGTCGGCGACGTCCTGGACGTCATGCGCGGCCTGGCCGAGGAGGGCATGACGATGGTGGTCGTCACCCACGAGATGGGCTTCGCCCGCGAGGTCGGCGACGCGCTGGTGTTCATGGACGGCGGTGTGGTGGTCGAGTCCGGCAACCCCCGCGAGGTGCTCACCAACCCCCAGCACGAGCGCACCAGGGCCTTCCTCTCCAAGGTCCTCTGAGCCGTACCGTCGGCGCCCGGCAGGCGGTTTCCTGCCGGGCGCCGACGTTTTCCCCAGCCGGGTAATAGGCTGGAAGCAATCAGCCCGTTACCGAAGCACTGGAAGGACCGCCGTGGAGCTCGCCTCGTACGCCGATCTCGCCGTTCGGCTGGTGAACACCGAGGAACCCGAGCGCGGCACCGACGCACTGACCTCGGTGGACGCGGTGCGCGCCCTGTTCTCCGACTCCTCCCGCGCCGCCGCGCTGGCCGACGAGTCCGACGTGCCCCGGCTGCGGGCGGTGCGGACCAGGCTGCGCGGGGTGTTCGAGGCCGCCGCCGAGGGCGACGAGATCCGGGGCGTCGACCTGCTGAACAGCCTGCTGATGGAGTACCCCGTCAGCCCGCTGGTCTCCGGGCACGACTACCTGGACGACGCCGGCCGGCCGCGCTGGCACCTGCACCTGGCCGACAACTCACCGACCGCCACCGCCCACTTCAGCGCCGTCGCCTGCATGGGCCTGGCCGTCCACCTCACCGAGCTGGGCGCCGACCGGCTCGGCATCTGCCAGGCCGCGCCCTGCCGCAACGCCTACCTGGACACCTCGACCAACCGCTCCCGCCGCTACTGCTCCGACCGCTGCGCGACCCGCGCCAACGTCGCCGCGTACCGGGCCCGCAAGCGCCAGGAGGCCGAGGCAGCACTGCACTCGGGGAGCTAGGCCTCGTCGACGAACACCCCGAGGCGGCGGGCCAGGCCCGGCACCCGGGCCAGCCGGGGGCCGAGCAGCAGCCGCTCCAGCCCGCGGCCCGGCGCCAGCCAGGCCGGGCTCGGGCGCAGCCGCAGCAGCACCCGGCCGAGTACCAGGTCGTCCGGGACGGGGCCGTAGCTGCGGCTGTCGCTGTCGACCGGGCGGTTGTCGGACAGCAGCCACCAGCCCTTCGGCCGGCGCTCGGCGGCCCGCTTCACCACCAGCAGGTCCTGCTGGAAGGGGTGGCGGAACAGCACCACCGCGCCGGGGCGGATCGGCGCACCGTAGCGGACCAGCAGCTGGTCGCCCTCGCGCAGGGTCGGAACCATCGACGGGCCCGACACGTCGACCAGCCCGAACGGCACCGCGCCACCGCCCGCGCCGCCCTGCGGTTCCGTGCTCCGCGCCATGGCTCCTCCTCCCGGACCGACCGCCCCAGTCTGCCGTACGGACCGTCATCCGTTCGATGTCCGGATTACCCCGGTTCAGGGTCCGCCTTTTGCCCTAGGCCCGCCGCCCGGCCGCGAAACCCCGAGGGCGGAAGGGTAATCTCGGGCGCGGGAAGACGATCTAAGGAAGGACTCCCATGTTCTCTCGTCTGTTTGCACCGCGCGCCACCGCTCACGCCCACTGCGACCTGCCCTGCGGCGTGTACGACCCCGCGCAGGCCAAGCTGGAGGCCGAGTCGGTCAAGGCCACCCAGGAGAAGTACCAGGCCAACGAGGACGCGCACTTCCGCGCCCGCGCCATCATCATCAAGGAGCAGCGCGCCGAGGCCGTCAAGCACCACATCTCGGTGCTGTGGAGCGACTACTTCAAGGCCCCGCACTTCGAGAAGTACCCGCAGCTGCACCAGCTGATCAACGACACCCTGAAGGCCGCCTCGGCCGCCAAGGCGTCCACCGACCCGGCCACCGGCCAGGCCCTGCTGGACCTGATCGCCGAGGTCGACAAGATCTTCTGGGAGACCAAGCAGGCCTGAGCCTGACGCGTCGCCACCCGGCCGCCCCCGTCCGCACCGTTCGGACGGGGGCGGTCGTGCGTTCACGTCCGGCCCACCCCTGGTAAGGGTTGCCTAGCCTGAGTGGCTGTTATGCTGCCAGGGCGTCCGAGGGGGAAGTCCGGTGTGAATCCGGCGCTGACCCGCAACGGTGAGCACGGTCCGTAGGACCGCGCCAGCCCGATCGCCCTCGGCCGCTGGACTCCCGACGACTCGCCGCGGACTGCGAGGGGATGGCGCCCGGGCACGCCCCCGGCCGGCGCCCGCCCCGGCACACCCTGCGGCCCGAGGCAAGGCGCGACCGCACGTGAGTGACCCCGTTCGCCGAACACCGACCCTCCCGCTCGCCGCCGGCCTCGGCGTCGCCCTGCTGGCATCCCTGGTCTGCGGGGCCGCCTTCGGCGCCTCCGGCATCGAACTCCCTCACGTCCTGAGGCTGTTGGGCGCCGGACTGACGGGCGGCCGGCTGGACGCCGACGAGGCCGCGGCGTACGCGATCGTCTGGGAGATCCGGCTGCCGCGCACCCTGCTGGCCGCCGTGGTCGGCGGCGGACTGGCCGCCACCGGCGTCGCCGTCCAGGCCCTGGTGCGCAACGCCCTCGCCGACCCCTTCGTGCTCGGCATCTCCTCCGGCGCCGCCGTCGGCGCCAACGCCGTCCTGCTGCTCGGCGCCTTCGCCTCGCTCGGGGTGTGGGCGATCTCCGTCTCCGCGTTCGGCTCCGCGCTGGTCGCCATGGTGCTGGTCTACCTCGCCGCCCGCACCGCGTACGGGCTCACCCCGCTGCGGCTGGTGCTCACCGGCACCGCGCTCTCCTACGGCTTCTCCGCCGTCACCACCCTGATGGTCTTCTCCGCCGACCACGCCGAGGCCGCCCGGGACGCCATGATGTGGCTGCTCGGCAGCCTCGGCGGCGCCACCTGGGGCTCGGTGCCGATCGCCGCCTGCACCGTCCTCGCCGGACTGGCCTATCTGGCCTGCGCCGCCGGGCGGTTGGACGCGCTCGCGATGGGCGACGAGACCTCCGCCTCGCTCGGCGTGGACCCGGACCGGCTGCGCCGGGAGCTGTTCGTGGTGACCGCCGCCGTCACCGGCACCGTGGTCGCGGTCAGCGGGGCGATCGGCTTCGTCGGACTGCTGATGCCGCACCTGGCCCGGATGCTGGTCGGCGCCGGGCACCGCCGGGTGCTGGTGATCGCGCCGCTCGCCGGGGCGCTGCTGCTGGTCTGGGTGGACATCGCCTCGCGCACCCTGCTGGCGCCCGCCGAACTGCCGGTCGGGGTGTTCACCGCGGTGCTCGGGGTGCCCGCCTTCCTGTTGATGATGCGCCGGCGCGGCCAGGCCTTCGGGGGTGGGCGATGAGCCCGGCGAAGGGCACGAGCCCGGCCGAGGAACTGCGCGTCGACGGCGTCTCGGTGGAGCTGGCCGGCGCCCGGCTCGTCCACGAGGTGAGCCTGGCGGCCGCCGCCGGGCAGGTGATCGGACTGATCGGCCCGAACGGCAGCGGCAAGTCGACCCTGCTGCGCTGCGTCTACCGGGTGCTGCGGCCGGCCGGCGGGACGGTCCGGCTGGACGGCGACGACCTGCACGTGCTCACCGCGCGCCAGGCGGCCCGCCGGGTGGCCGCGCTGACCCAGGAGCACCCCGCCGAGTTCGACTTCACGGTGGCCGAGGTGGTCGCCATGGGCCGGCTGCCGCACCGGCGCGGCCTCGGCGGCCCGAGCGACGCGGACCGGGAGAGCTGCGCGGCCGCGCTGCGCGGGGTCGGGGCCGGGCACCTCGCCGAGCGCGGCTTCCCGAGCCTGTCCGGCGGCGAGAAGCAGCGGGTGCTGATCGCCCGCGCGCTCGTCCAGGAACCGCGCCTGCTGGTGCTGGACGAACCCACCAACCACCTGGACATCGCCCACCAGTTGGAGGTGCTGGCCCTCGCCCGCGCGGCCGGGCCGACGGTGCTCACCGCGCTGCACGACCTCAACCTGGCGGCCGGCCACTGCGACCGGCTGTACGTGCTGACGGCCGGCCGGATCGTCGCCGCCGGCACGCCCGAGGAGGTGCTCCGGCCGGACCTGCTGGCCGAGGTGTTCGGCGTCCGGGCCACCCCCGTCCGGCACCCGGGCACCGGCGCCCTCCAGCTGCTGTTCGACCGCCTCGCCTGAGCCCGCCCGCACCCCGTCCACCACCCCGCTCACCACCCCGGAAGGAACAAGCGTGCGTACCAAGGCCGTTGCCGCCACCGCCCTGCTCACCCTCGGACTGACCGCCTGCGGCGCCGAGATCGCCCCGGGCGAGGCCGGCGGCGCCGCCGCCTCCGCCCACTACCCGGTGACCGTGGAGAACTGCGGCGAGCGGCTCACCTTCGCGCGGAAGCCCGCCCGGGTGGTGACCAACGACGTCAACATCACCGAGCTGATGCTCTCCCTCGGCCTCGCCGACCGGATGGCCGGCTACGTGATGCCCGACGACAAGGGCCGGGTCGACAAGGTGCCCTGGAAGGACGGCTACCAGCAGACCACCTGGCTCTCCAAGAAGGTGCTCACCAAGGAGATCGCCCTGGACGCCAGGGCCGACCTGGTGTTCGCCGGCTGGCACTACGGCTTCGTCGAGGGCAGCGGCGTCACCCCCGAGGCGTTCAAGGCGCTCGGCGTCGACTCGTACGTGCTCAGCGAGTCCTGCCGCAGCGGCAAGGGCTCCGAACGCGGGGTGATGGACCCGCTGGAGGCGCTCTACACCGACCTGGCCAACCTCGGCGCGATCTTCGACGTCAAGGACCGCGCCGACAAGCTGATCGCCGAGTCCAGGGCGACGATCGCCGCCGTCCCCCGGCCCGAGCGCCGCCCGTCCGTCTTCCTGTACGACAGCGGGCAGGACAAGCCGTACACCGCCGGGAGGTTCGCCGCCGCGAACGAGATCATCGACAAGGCCGGCGGGACCAACATCATGGGCGACCTGGCGGACACCTGGGTCACCGCCGGCTGGGAGAGCGTGGTGCGGCGCGACCCCGAGGTGATCGTGATCAACGACTACGCGACGCCGGGGGCCGAGGAGAAGCGGAAGTTCCTCAAGTCCTTCCCGCCGCTGGCCGAGGTCTCCGCGGTCAAGAACGACCGGATCGTCGTCATGGACTACGTCGACCTGGTCGAGAGCCCGCGCAACCCGGCCGCGGTCAGCACCCTGGCCGACTTCCTGCGCACCGTCCCGGCCCGCTGACCGGCCGGGATCGCGCCCCGTTCCGGTCGGGCCCGCCGGGCGTAGGCTCGAAGGTGCGAACCGACGGAGCCGACCGAAGGAGCGAGGACCATGACCACCATGGCGGCCCCCACCGCCTTCGACGCCCGCGCCCTGCGCGAGGGCATCGAACGCCGTGACGCCGAGACCCTGCTGGCGCTCTACGCCGAGGACGCCGAGCTGCGCGTGGTCGACCGCAAGACCCAGCCCAGCCACCCCCTGGTGATGCACGGGCGGGACGAGATCGGCGCCATGCTCAGCGACGTCTACGGCCGCGAGATGACCCACAAGCTGGAACAGGTGGTGATCCAGGGCGACCAGGTCGCGTTCCTGGAGTCCTGCCGCTACCCCGACGGCGTGCGGGTGCTGATGGCGTCGATGGCCGGCCTGCGGGACGGCCGGATCGTCGACCAGACCTCCGTCCAGGCCTGGGACGAGACGGGGCCGGAGCAGTAGGCTCACGGCATGATCCGCACCGCCGTCGTCACCGACGTTCCCGTCATCCTGGCCATGATCCGCGAACTGGCGGACTACGAGAAGGCCCCGCAGGAGGCGGTGGCCACCGAGGATCAGCTGCGCGAGGCGCTGTTCGGCGCCGACCCGGCGCTGTTCGGCCTGATCGCGGAGGACGGGGCCACCGGCGAGCCGGTCGGCTTCGCGCTCTGGTTCCTCAACTTCTCGACCTGGCGCGGCACCCACGGGATCTACCTGGAGGACCTGTACGTCCGCCCCTCGGCCCGCGGCGGCGGCCACGGCAAGGCGCTCCTGCTGGAGCTGGCCCGGATCGCCGTGGAACGCGGCTACGCGCGGGTGGAGTGGTCGGTGCTCGACTGGAACCAGCCCTCGATCGACTTCTACAAGTCGCTCGGCGCGGTGCCGATGAACGGCTGGACGGTCTACCGGCTCACCGACGCGGCACTCAAGGCCGCCGGTGCCCGTTGAACGGACGCACGGAGTAGGGGTAAAGACCCTGCCACCCTGCGTCGCAATGCCTTACCATGAGTAACTCCCGCACCGGGTGCGGAGGACGCCCCCTCGGGGGTACCAAGCAAGTACAGCGCGTCACCCAGGAGGCAAGGGTGTCCCAGATCGACAGCGATCTCGGCGTTCAGGACTTTGTCGAGGTCCGGCTGCCCGCGGCAGGGGCATACCTCTCCGTGCTGCGAACAGCGACGGCCGGGCTCGCGGCCCGGTTGGACTTCACCCTCGACGAGATCGAGGACCTGCGGATCGCGGTCGACGAGGCCTGCGCCATCCTGCTCCAGCAGGCGGTGCCCGGCTCCGTGTTGTCCTGCGAATTCCGCCTGGTCGGCGACTCGTTGAAGGTGACCGTCGCCGCTCCCACCACGGACGGCAAGGCGCCCGAGCGGGACACCTTCGCCTGGACGGTGCTCTCCGCGCTGGCCGGCGAGGTGGACTCCTCGGTCGCCGAGGACAACACCGTCACGATCAGCCTGCACAAGAAGCGCGGCGGCTCCGCCGTCCACTGACCGGGCACCGAGCAGCACCCTGCAAGGGCCGTCCGCCGTTCCCCACCCGGGGCCCGACGGGCGGCTCCCGGTACCGCCCCCCACGCGGTACGACCAACGAGACGATGCCGGGGCCGAGGCCCCGGTGCTCCCGGAACGGAACGGGGGAATGGCCGTGAGTGATCTGGACCGTACCGGCCTCGCGACGGCGGGACCTGCCGTACCGACCCAGGCGAGCGTTTCCGGCCTCGCCGCCAACGACGAAGCGCACCCGAAGGACGCCCACCGGATGAGCCACCCGACCGAGCCGACGTCCGAGCCGACGCCCGACTCCCCTCCCACGCCGGAACCGGCGGCGGCGGAGGAGGCCACGGAGCTGCACGGCGCCGTGCCCGCCCAGGGCTCACACCGCTCCGGCGCGCCGGACCGGGAGGCCGCCCGCGCGCTGTTCGTCCGGCTGTCCGGGCTGCCCGAGGGCTCCCCGGAGCGCGTCGAGCTGCGCAACCAGCTGGTGCGGATGCACATCCCGCTGGTGGAGCACCTGGCCCGGCGGTTCCGCAACCGGGGCGAGCCGCTGGACGACCTGACCCAGGTCGCCACCATCGGACTGATCAAGTCGGTGGACCGCTTCGACCACGAGCGCGGGGTCGAGTTCTCCACCTACGCGACGCCGACCATCGTCGGCGAGATCAAGCGGCACTTCCGCGACAAGGGGTGGGCGGTGCGCGTCCCGCGCCGCCTGCAGGAGCTGCGGCTGTCGCTCACCACGGCGACCAGCGAGCTCTCCCAGCGGCACGGCCGCTCCCCCACGGTGCACGAGCTGGCCGAGCACCTGGGCATCTCCGAGGAGGACGTCCTGGAGGGCCTGGAGTCCGCCAACGCGTACTCCACGCTGTCCCTGGACGTGCCGGACAGCGACGACGAGTCGCCGGCCGTCGCGGACACCCTGGGCGCCACCGACGAGGCGCTGGAGGGCGTCGAGTACCGCGAGTCGCTCAAGCCGCTGCTGGCCCAACTGCCGCCCCGGGAGCAGAAGATCCTGGTGCTGCGGTTCTTCCGGAACATGACCCAGTCGCAGATCGCCGCCGAGGTGGGGATCTCCCAGATGCACGTGTCCCGGCTGCTGGCGCGGACCCTGGCCCAGCTGCGGGAGAAGCTCCTCGTGGAGGAGTGACAGCAGTAGCAGTAGCAGTGACAAGACGGACGGCCGCCGCAGCTCCGAGCTGCGGCGGCCGTCCGTTCTGTTCGGGGCGTGTCGGGGGGGCGCTCAGTCCTCCTGCGGGGCGTACAGGGCCGCCGTCGAGCTCGGGTTCAGCAGCGCGCCGATGCCCACCAGGCCGAGCAGGCCGACCAGCACGCCGACCGCGATCATCGCGCCGCCGCTCTGGACCATGTAGTAAGCGACCGGCAGGCAGATCGAGTTGGTCAGCACGGCCGGGCTGCGGCCCCAGCGGCGCCCCTTGAGCAGCGCGCGGGCGGCCAGTATCGGCAGCACCCCGAGCAGCACGATCACCAGGCCGCCGAACTCGTTCAGGGCCAGCTGCTTGGCCTGGCCGGACAGCGCGGACACCATGTCCGAGACGCCGACGACGGCCAGCGCGGCGCCCTCCAGAGCGGTGATGGCGGCGCCCAGGGTGAGCGGGACCGGGCGGGCGGGTGCGGGGGCGGTGGTTTCTGCGGTCACTCCAGCAGGGTAGCCGCCGGTCGGTCCGTACCGCCCCGTAGGCTTTCCCCATGCGCGCTCTCCTGGTCGTGAACCACAAGGCCACCACCACCAGTGGCCGGACCAGGGACGTACTGATCCACGCCCTGCGCAGCGACCTCAAGCTGGACGTCGCCGAGACGCAGTACCGGGGCCACGCGCGCGATCTGGCCCGGGAGGCGGCGCAGGACGGCACGGTCGACCTGGTGGTGGCGCTCGGCGGGGACGGCACCGTCAACGAGGTGGTGAACGGGCTGCTGACGAACGGCCCGAGCGAGAAGGTCCCGCGACTGGCCGTGGTGCCAGGCGGTTCGACCAATGTCTTCGCCCGCGCGCTGGGCCTGCCGAACGACCCGGTGGAGGCAACCGGCGCCCTGCTGAACGCGCTGGAGCGGGGGCGCGAGCGGCCGATCGGACTGGGCAAGGCGATGACCGAGGGGCTTCCGGACCGCTGGTTCACCTTCACCGCCGGCCTCGGCTTCGACGCGGGGGTGGTCGGCCGGGTCGAGGAGCAGCGGCGGGCCGGGCGCAAGTCCACCCACGCCCTGTACGTGGGGCAGGCCCTCCGGCACTACCTCACCCAGCGTGAGCAACGCCGATCGGGCCCGGTGGCCCTGGAGATTCCGGGCCACGAGGCCGTTCCGGGCCTGGTGTTGACGATAGTCAGCAACACCTCGCCGTGGACGTTCCTCGGCAACCGTCCGGTCTTCCCCTCACCGCTCGCCTCCTTCGACACGGATCTCGACGTCTTCGGGATCACCCGTATGACGGCGTTCGGTACCGCTCGAACGGTCCGTCAGATCCTGCGGTCGTACGGGCCTTCGAGCGACGGCGCCCCGCCGGTCGGCCCGTCCGGAAAGCACGTCGTCTCCTATCACGACGTCAAACACTTCACCTTGGTTTCCCAGGAACCCGCCCCGTTCCAGGTGGACGGGGACCATCTTGGAGACCGGAGGCGCGTCAGTTTCACAGGCGTACGGCGGGCACTGCGTGTGATTGTGTGACCGGAAGTGGGCTTCGCCCTTCTTCTCGAACGCACAAGCCCCCTTCACTCCATAGAAGTACTGGCTGTGAGCTAGGCGACACCGAAGAATCAAAAATTCCTCCCCGAAGGGGGTTGTATCCGAGCCCGAGGTTTGCGAACCTCTACATGGCGATCGGGACACATCGCAGCGACGGCAACTCCGGAACCACAGGAGCGCCGACCGCGGAGTGTCCCTCGAATCGCCGAATCCCCTCCCAGCACAGACCACCCGGGCCCGATGGGCCTTTGGTCTCTTTTGCTGTTGTGGGATTCGTGAAAGCGTTCACATTCACAAGCCATTCGATTATGCCGATCGGGCCACCCCCGCGGCAGGAGGAGTTGGACGACCATGGACTGGCGCCACCGCGCTGTCTGCCGCGAAGAGGACCCGGAGCTGTTCTTCCCGATCGGGAACACCGGTCCTGCTCTGCTGCAGATCGAGGAAGCCAAGGCCGTGTGCCGCCGCTGCCCGGTGATGGAGCAGTGTCTCCAGTGGGCTCTCGAGACCGGCCAGGACGCCGGCGTCTGGGGCGGCATGAGCGAGGACGAGCGTCGCGCGATGAAGCGCCGTGCCGCCCGCAACCGCGCCCGCACCGCCTGATCGGCAGCATCCGTCACACGCCGTAGTACCAGCAGTAACCGCAGGACCGATCCACACCGATCAACACATGATCAAAGGCTTCCCTGCACTTCCTGGTGAAGCCTTCCGCACCAAGGATCTTGCCCAGCGAGGTCCCGCGACACCGGACCGTCCAGCCACTTGATACTGTTCACTTAGAGCAATATTGTGGAGCTATGGCGCTCACCGTGTGCAACGCACATGCGAGGTGTCGCACCACCCAGAGCCCCCGTTCCGGCCGACTCCCCCCGACGGCCGGAACGGGTTGAGAGGCCCTGTCGACCCACCCCCCCGGTCGACAGGGCCTCGTTTCTGTTTCCGCGCCCGTTCCCGCGCCTCCGTGCCCGCGCCCCTGCATCCGCGCGCCTGTCCGCGCGCCCGAGCGACGGTGAGGCTCGCGGAGCGTGCACCCGGCGCTTCCGTCGAGCGCACGCCCCTGCCGCACACCCGAGTGCGCCAAGAAATCAGCGGACCGGGATCTCCAGGATCACCTTGGTCCCGCCGTCCGGACCGGCCACCATGTCGAAGGTGCCACCCAGCTCCCCGGTGGCCAGCGTCCGGACGATCTGCAGCCCGAGGTTGCCGGCCGTCTTCGGGTCGAAGCCCTCCGGCATGCCGCGGCCGTCGTCCTGCACGGTGATCAGCAGGTACTCCTCCGGCCGGGCACCGCCGTTCCAGCTGTCCGACCAGCCCTTGCCGGTCGCCGGGGCCCGGCCGCGCAGCGCGCTCACCTCCAGGTTCCCGGAGGCCGTCGGACCGAAAGCGTGTTCCAGGGCGTTCTGCAGCAGCTCGGTCAGCACCATCGACAGCGGGGTGGCCACCTCGGCGGAGAGGATGCCGAAGCTGCCGCTGCGGCGGGTCGCCACCCGGCCGTCCTGGGACAGCTCCATGACCATCGCCAGCACCCGGTCGGCGATCTCGTCGAAGGCCACCTGCTCGTCCAGCGCCTGGGAGAGCGTCTCGTGCACGATCGCGATCGAGCCGACCCGGCGCACCGCCTCGTCCAGCGCGGCCCGGCCGGACTCGGACTCCATCCGGCGGGACTGCAGCCGCAGCAGGGCGGCGACGGTCTGCAGGTTGTTCTTCACCCGGTGGTGGATCTCCCGGATGGTGGCGTCCTTGGTCATCAGTTCGCGGTCGCGGCGGCGCAGCTCGGTGACGTCCCGGCAGAGCACCAGCGAACCGGTCAGGACGCCCTTGGGCTTGAGCGGGATCGCCCGCAGGGTCACCACTCCCCCCTGCACCTCCACCTCGGTCTGCCGGGGTGCCCAGCCGCTGGCCAGCTTCACCAGCGCCTCGTGAACGGCCGAACGGGACGGCGGGACGAGCTCCGCGGTGGCCCGGCCGAGGTGGCTGCCGACCAGGTCGGTGGTGAGGCCGAGCCGGTGGTAGGCGGAGAGCGCGTTGGGGCTGGCGTAGGTGACGATGCCGTCCGCGTCCACCCGGATCAGGCCGTCGCCGACCCGGGGCGCGGCGTCCATGTCGGCCTGCTCGACACCGGGGTACGGGAAGCTGCCGGCCGCGATCATCTGGGCCAGGTCGGAGGCGCTCTGCAGGTAGGTGAGCTCCAGCCGGCTGGGGGTGCGCACGGTCAGCAGGTTGGTGTTGCGGGCGATCACCCCGAGCACCTTGCCCTCGCGCCGGACCGGGATCGACTCGACCCGGACCGGGACCTCCTCGCGCCACTCCGGGTCGCCCTCGCGCACGATCCGCCCCTCGTCGAAGGCGGCGTCCAGCAGCGGGCGGCGCCCGCGCGGGACGAGGTGGCCGACCATGTCGTCCTGGTAGGAGGTGGGCCCGGTGTTGGGCCGCATCTGCGCCACCGAGACGTAGCGGATGCCGTCCCAGGTGGGGATCCACAGCACCAGGTCGGCGAAGGAGAGGTCGGAGAGCAGCTGCCACTCCGAGACCAGCATGTGGAGCCATTCCACGTCCGCCCCGGTCAGGGTGGTGTGGCGGCGGACGAGTTCGTTCAACGAGGGCACATGGCGAGGGTAGCGCCGCCGGCCGGCGGCGGGCTCGGCGGACCGTGTGGTGGCGGTGGATGACTGTCCGGAGTTGTTTAGACCAATTTGCCGGGCGACCTGGACAACCCAGATTGGTCTAGTCCACAATGGAAGCGCACCAAGGAGAGGCCACCGCGCAACTGCCCTGACCGCGCGCGGCTTCTCCTCGGTCGGACGCCGACGAGCGAGGACCCCGCACAGTTCTCGATCGACACCGGTGCCCGACGACAGCTCCGGGCTGCGGTGCCGCATGGGTTGAGGGTCCCGTGTCGGCGCCGTGGCCCGTAGTGCGTTTTCGCCTCCGGCGGGGACAGCGGGAGGAGGGCGGCCACCCGAGTCCCACCCCGAGCCGCGGGGCCGCAGGGGCCGTGACGTCCACCGGCACCTCCCCTCCCCCGAAGCCACGTTCCGCCGCTCAGCGGTCCGGCCCCCTGTCCACAGCCTGTGGACAGGGGGCCGGACCCGTCCATACCGCCCCGAGCCGAAGGGGCGCGCCGGTGCCGAAAGGGAGAAGGGCCAAGCTGCCGACGAAGGAGGTGGCGCAGCGCCCGCCGACCGTCGGCACCGGGTCCGAGCGCCCCGGAGGCGAGCGGGCGAGTACCAGCCCCGAGCCGAAGGGGCGCGCCGGTGCCGAAAGGGAGAAGCGACCAGCGAGGCACGAGCGCCGGAGCGCCGACCGTCGGCACCGGGTCCGAGCGGCCCGGAGGCGAGCGGGCGAGTACCAGCCCCGGAGGCGAGCGGGCGAGTACCAGCCTCAGTGGGTCTCGGTGACCTTGGCGAGGGCGCGCGGGGCGTCCGGGTCCTGACCGCGGGCGATGGTGACCTCGTAGGCCAGCTGCTGCAGCGGCAGGATCTCCAGGATCGGCTGGACCTCCTCGGGCACGCCGGCCGGCAGCGCGAAGCCCGCCGAGGCGGCGTCCACCTGGGCCTGCTGGCCGATCACCACGAGGTCCGCGCCGCGGCCGCGCAGCCGGTCCAGCACCGGCTGGAGGGCCTCGCCGCCCTTGCCGTCCGGGACGATCGCGATCACCGGCGAGACGTTGTCCACCATGGCCAGCGGGCCGTGCAGCAGGTCGGCGCCGGAGAACGGGGTGGCCGGGATGTAGGTGGTCTCCATCAGCTTGAGCGCCGCCTCGCGGGCGGTCGGGTAGCCGTAGCCGCGCGAGGTGATGACCAGCCGCTGGGCGAAGCGGTAGCGCTCGGCCAGCGCCCGCACCTCGGCCTGGCGGGACAGCACCCCGGCGGCCAGGGCCGGCAGCTCCTTGGCGGCCGAGCCGTCCCCGCCCCGCAGGCCCTCGACCAGCAGGTAGAGGGCCAGCAGTTCGGCGGTGTAGGTCTTGGTGGCCGGCAGCGCCTTCTCCGGGCCGGCCAGCACGTCGATGTGGAACTCGGAGACCTCGGCGAGCGGGGAGTCGGGGTTGTTGGTGACGGCGAGGGTGATCGCCCCGGCCTCGCGGGCGGCCTTGGTGGAGGCGACCAGGTCCGGCGAGCCGCCGGACTGGCTGACGGTGATCACCAGGACGTCGGTGAGGTCCGGCTTGGCGCCGTAGGCGGTGGTGGTGGACATCGAGGTCAGGCCGGCCGGCTTGCCGAGCAGGATCTCGATCAGGTACTTGGCGTAGAGCGCCGCGTTGTCGGACGTTCCGCGCGCGGTCAGCAGGACGAAGCGCGGGCTGCGGGCGGCGATCCCGGCCGCGACCTCGCGGATCTTCGGCGCCCCCTCGTCGAGGATGCGCTGGAGGACGGCCGGCTGCTCGGCCATCTCCGCCGCCATGATCCGGCCGGGGACGGAAACAGTCTGCGGGTCGGACATCTGGGTTGCCTCCGATGAGATGGGTCGACCCCGCCCGGGCGGGTTGCCCGACGGGGACCTCTACGGCGGCGAGTCCGCACACTCGCTGCGGTTCCTGCTGCGCAATCCTACGAGCGCGCACCCGGCGCGGCACCCCCGCGACCGCCCCGCCCGGAGGTGGGTGGGGCGGCCCGGCGAGGGGCGGCGCGGCGGGGCGGAGCGGGCGTCAGGACGGGTTGTTGATCAGCTGGTCGATCGCGGCGTCGGCGTCCTTGGTGGCCTGGTCGACGGACTTGCCCTTGAGGATCGCGGTCAGCATGTCGGGGATGATCTTCTGCTTCTCCACCGCGCCCCAGCCGGGGGCCAGCGGGGTGAACCAGGCGTCCGGGACGGCGTTGGCCGCGGCGGCGGTGGTGGGCTTGTTCTTCAGCGGGTTCAGCTGGGTGAGGTTGTTCGGCAGGATGTCCTTGTCGGCCAGCGCCTGTTCGGACTTGGTGCTGGTGAACATCCGGATCCAGTCGGTGGCCGGCGCGACCTGCGGGGACTTGGCGGTGACGGCGAGGTCGGAGCCGCCGATGAAGGTCGGCAGCGGCTTGCCGTCCGGCCCGGGCATGGTGGCGACCTTGACGGCGTCCTTGAGGGTCGGGTCGCCGGTGACCGGCGCGGTGACGCTGGCCGCCTCGTAGCCGTTGCCGTAGAAGGACGCGGCGTGCCCGCGCGCCATCGACTCGAACTGGTTCTGCTCGTTCTGCGTCAGGTCGCCCTTGTTGTACTTGCGGACGAGGTCGGCGAAGTGGCTGATGCCCTGCTGAGACTTGGCGTCGTGCAGGGTGCCGTGCCAGTTGCCGGAGCTGTCGAACTTGGCGATGCTGCCGCCGTACGCGGCCACGTAGCTCATCGCGGCGTACCAGTACGGGCCGGGCAGGTAGAGCGGCGAGAAGGTCTTGTCCGCCTTGTTCTTGTCGGCGATCCGGTCCAGCGCGGTCAGCAGTTCGGTCTCGCTCTTGGGGAACTCGGCGCTGCCGGTGGCCTGTTGGAAGGAGGCGGAGTTGAAGACGGCGACCCGGGCACCGGCGTAGTACGGCACGCACCACAGCTTGTCCTGGTACGTACAGGTGTTGGCGAGCGCCTTGATCCAGCTGTCGGAGTTGTCGAAGGTGGTGCGGTCCACCGGGGCGAGCGCGCCGGAGAGCACGTACTTCATGGTCTCGGTGTTGCCGAGTTCGACCACGTCGGGGGCGCTGCCGTCGGCGAGGGCCCGGTCGAGCTTGCCGACCTTGTCGGCCCAGCCCTGGTAGACCAGCTTGAGGCTGATGCCCGGGTACTTCGCCGCGAACTCGTCGTTGACCCGCTGGACGAGGTCCGGCCAGTTCTTCTGGGCGTCGTCCATCAGCCAGACGGTGACGGTGCCGGTGGCGGCCTTCGGGTCCGAGGAGGCGTTCTTGCCGTCACCCGAGGGTGATCCGGACGAGGAACAGGCCGTCAGTCCGACCGCCAGTGCGATGGTCCCGAGCGTCGACACGAGCTGACGCTTCTTCACGCCATCCTCCGAGGGTTGTCCAAGAACGGTGGTGCCCGCCGACAGCGTGATTGGCGCCCGCGGCGGGAGAGTCCGGGCGGGGGCGGCGAAGAGCTTCGAAGGGGGCGCGATACCACATCCGGTGAGGTTCAATTTCGAACCGGATGCATGGACTCTGGCCTAGACCAAGGGTGGTGTCAACGGCCAACAGGCCCTGCTGCCAAGGCTGTTGCAGAGCCGTTGTACCGCGTGGCGATCAGTCGCCGGGCCGTCACCCTCAGTGGAACTTAAGGTGGATTTAAGGCTCTCTTGAGGGAGCACGGTCATCTGACGCAAGCCCAGGTCGACGCCCGGGAAGCGGAACGGGCCCGCCATGCGACATGCGCATGACGGGCCCGTCGGCCGACGCCTCCCGGACCCGGCCGGTGACGTCCTTCCGGTCTCAGCCGACCGCTCCCGGCTGCCCGGTGAGCACCTCCACGGCCGCCAGCCCGCAGACCCGGGCGGCGCCGTGGGTGGCGATGTACAGCGCGCCGACCGGCTCGGACTGGGGCAGGCCCATCTCCACCACCGCGGCGTCCGGCCGGGCCGCCACCAGGCGGGCCAGCGCGGCGGCCATCCAGGCGTGCCGGTGGGCGTCCCGGACCACCAGCACCAGCCGGCGGCCCTCGGCGCCCGCCACCAGCTCGGCCACCAGGGCGTCCAGCAGCGCCGGCGCGGCCTCGGCGGCCGACACCTCACGGGTGCGGGTGCCCGGGAAGCGGTCGGCCAGCATGCCGGCCACGCCCCACGGGGTCACGTCGCCGACCGCGATGTTCGGCTCGTCCGAGAAGGAGGCCACGTACGGGCGCTCGCTCACCGGCAGCACCTCGCGGCCCGGCGCCCGGACCACCTTCAGCGCCCGGCGGGCGGCCCGCAGGCCCACCGCGAGGTCCGGCTCGGCCTGCTCGCCCTGGGCCGCGATCCGGCCCCAACTGCCCAGCGCCCGCACCCGGTCGGCGGCGTCCGCCAGCCGCTCCTCGGTGAGCCGGCCGGAGCGCACGCCCGCCACGATGGCGTCGCGCAGCATCAGCACCGTCTCCTCGTCGGCCAGCCCGCCGCCGACGCAGATCGCGTCCGCGCCGGCCGCCAGCGCCAGCACGGTGCCCTCGCCCATGCCGAAGGTGTCCGCGATGGCGCCCATCTCGATCGCGTCGCTGACGATCAGGCCCTGGTAGCCGAGGCCGCCATCGGCCGGGGCGGCCCGCAGCAGGTCGCGCAGCACGGTCGGGCTCAGGGTGGCCGGCAGCTTCGGGTCCAGCGCCGGGACCATGATGTGGGCGGTCATCACGGCCTTGGTGCCGGCCGCGATCGCGGCCTGGAACGGCACCAGGTCGCGGGCGCGCAGCACGTCCAGGTCGACGTCGATGACCGGCATGCCGTGGTGCGAGTCCACCGCGGTGTCGCCGTGGCCGGGGAAGTGCTTGGAGCAGGCCGCCACGCCGGCCGACTGCAGGCCCTCCACCCAGGCGGCGGTGTGCCGGGCGCACAGCTCCGGGTCGGCGCCGAAGGAGCGGACGCCGATGACCGGGTTGCGCGGGTTGGAGTTGACGTCCGCGGTCGGCGCCCAGTTGTAGTTGACGCCGGCCGCGGCCAGCGCCCGGCCCAGCTCACGGGCGACGTCCCGGGTCAGCGCCGGGTCGTCGATCGCGCCGAGGGCCAGGTTGCCCGGCCAGGAGGAGCCGGAGCCGGCCTCCAGCCGGGTGACGTCGCCGCTCTCCTCGTCGATCGCGATCAGGAGGTCGGGGTTCTCCGCGCGCAGCGAGCCGGTGAGGGCGGAGAGCTGGTCGAGGTCGACCACATTGCGGTCGAACAGCGCGACCGAGCCGAGCCCGGCGGCCAGGTGGCGGCGCAGCCAGGCGGGCGGCTCGGTGCCGACGAAGCCGGGCTGCAGGACGGTCAGGGCGTCCCGGTGGAGCTGGTCGCTGTCCGGGACGGTGGGAACGAGGATGCTCACGGTGACTCAGCCCTTCACGGCGCCGTCGGTCAGACCGCCGACCGCCTTGCGCTGCAGGAAGACGAACAGGATCAGCACGGGGACGGCGAACATCGTGGAGGCCGCCATGGTCGCGCCCCAGTCGTTGCCGAAGGCCGTCTTGAAGGAGGACAGCCACAGCGGGAGGGTCTTGCCCTGCTCCTTGTTAAGCCACAGGACGAGCGGGAACTCGTTCCAGGCCGTGATGAAGCCGAACAGCGAGGTCGACATCAGGCCCGGGGCCAGCAGCGGGAAGATCACCTTCACGAAGGCCTGGGTGCGGGTGCAACCGTCCACCATGGCCGACTCCTCCAGCTCCTTCGGCACCGCGGCGATGAAGCCGCGCAGCGTCCAGATGGTGAAGGGCAGGATCATCATCATGTAGAAGAGCGTCAGCGGCAGCAGGCTGTTCAGCATGTCGTTGTCGCGGGAGATGATGTAGGCGCCGATGGTCATGACCTCCCAGGGCGCCATCTGGGCCAGCATGACGACCAGCACGAAGGTCTTGCGGCCGCGGAACTTCATCCGGGCGATGGCGAACGACGCCAGGGTCGCGATCACCAGGGAGATCAGCACCGCCCCGACCGTGACGGTGACGCTGTTGGTGACGTACGTCCAGAAGTCCGGGGCGTTCACCGCGGTGGTGAAGTGCTCGAACGTCCCGTCGAAGGGGATGAAGACCGGCGTCTTGCTGATGATGTCGCGGTCCTGCTTGAACGCGGTCGCGATCATCCAGTAGACGGGGAAGATGAAGAAGACGATGAGGACGACCGCGATCACGTTCGGCCAGGTACGTCCGAAGAGAGAGCGCCTCACAGCTCGTCCTCCTGCTTGATCATGATGCGGAAGTAGTAGGCCATCAGGACGCCCAGCATCAGGATGGTGAGCACCGCGATCGCGGCGCCGACGCCGTAGTGCTGGCTGCCCTGGCCCTCCAGGAAGGCGTGCACGGGCAGGGTCCGGGTGAGCTTCTCGGGGCCGCCGCCGTTGATCGCGTAGATCTGGGTGAAGGACTTGAACACCCAGATGACCTCGAGGAAGGTCGTGGCCAGGAAGAACGGCTTCAGGTTCGGGAAGATCACCGAGCTGAAGATCTTCGAGGAGCCGGCGCCGTCCATCCGGGCGGCCTCGTAGAGCTCCTTGGGGATGGTGGTCAGGCCGGCGTACATGTTGAACGCCACGAAGGGGATCGACTGCCAGACGATCAGCAGGATGACGACGAAGAAGGTCGAGTACTCGTCGCTCATCCAGTTGTAGTCGGCCATCGAGTGCCAACCCAGCTTGTCCAGGAACCAGTTGACGACGCCCCACTGGTCGTCGAACAGCCAGGTGTAGACGGTGGTCGCGGCGACGACGGGCATCGCCCAGGCCATCAGCAGCGCGACCGACAGCGCCAGCCGCATCTTCTTGCCGAGGGTGTTGAGCAGCAGGCCGATCAGGGTGCCGCCGACCATGATCAGCACCACGTTGACCAGGGTGAAGGCGACGGTGCGCCCGGTGACCGACCAGAACTCCGGGTCGGTCAGCTGCTCCTTGTAGTTGTCGAACCCCGTCCACTCGGTCAGGTGCATCACCAGCTGGCGCCGGTTGAGGTTCTGGAACGACAGCAGGACGGTCTTCAGCAGCGGCCATCCCAGCAGGACGATGGTCGCCACGGTGGCCGGCAGCAGCAGCAGGTACGGGGCGAAGCGGGCACCCAGGCCGGGGCCGCCCGCGGATCTGGTGCGCTTCGGCGCGGCGCCCTCGGCCCCGCCGCCGGCGGCACTGGTGTCAATCTCGGCCACAACAGCCTTCCCTGACTCCGGGGACTGTGTCTGCACCCGCTCCGAATGCACAGCCATCGTTCTCACTTCCTCACAACCCGGCCACGACGGACGGGCGCCGCCCACCGGCCCCCCCGCCGGGGGCCGGTGAGCGACGCCGCTCAGTGCTTTAGTTCTTCTCGTTGAGCCGCTTGGCGATCTCGTCGTCGTACTTCTTGGCGGTGGCCGCGTAGTCGCCGCCCTGCAGGGCCGCGGTCAGGAAGTCCTTGATCGGGTTCGGCTTGTTCTCGACGCTGGCCCAGTTCGGGGTGTTCGGGGTGATCCCGCCGACCGCGGCGGCCGTCTGGGCGGCCTTCGCGAAGTCACCGGTGAGCTGGCTGTTCAGCGCGGCCTTGTTCGGGATGTTGCCGGCCGCGGCGACCAGGCCCTCGTTCTTGTCGTTGAGGGCGATCTTCAGGAAGTCCTTCGCCATGTCGGTGTTCTTGCTCTGCGCGGCGATCGCGAGGTTCGAGCCGCCGAGGAACACGCCGGAGGGCTTGTCGGCGGTCTTGCCCGGGAGCGGGAAGAAGCCGATCTTGTCCTTGGGCAGGTCCTTCTCGTCCGGGAGCTCCCAGCCGAGGGCGATCATGGTGCCGACGTTGCCCTTGGCGAAGACGTCCTTCTGCTGCGGGGTGGCCTCGTCCTTGTCCTTCGGACCGGTGGCCGAGTAGCTCTGCAGCTTCTTGTAGGTCTCGAAGGCCTTCTGCGCCTCGGGGGAGGACAGGCCGCCGACCCACTTGTCGCCGTCCTTCTTGGCGATCTTGCCGCCCTCGCCGGTGAGCAGGCCGAAGTAGGTGTACCACTCCTGGCCGGGCAGGTAGATCGGGTCGGCGACGCCCTGGGTGGCCTTCAGCTTGTCCAGGTCGGCGTAGAACTCGTCCAGGGTCTTCGGCGCGTCGGTGAGGTTCGCGGCCTTCCAGAGGTCCTTGTTGTACGCGACCACGCGGTTGGAGACCCACCACGGGGCGGCGTACTGCTTGCCGTCCAGGAGCGCGGCCTCGTTCTGGTTGGCGGCCCAGCCGTCGCCGCCCAGCGCGGACTTGTCCTTGGTGATGTCCAGCAGGCCGCCGGTGGAGGCGTAGCCGGCGGTCTGGGTGTTGCCGATCTCCAGGACGTCGACCGAGCCCTCGGACAGCGCGGCGGTGACCTTCGGGCCGATGTCGGTCCACTCCTGGGTCTGGAAGTCGACCTTGGAGCCCGGGTAGGTGGTCTCGAACTCGGACTTGACCGCGTCGGTCCAGCCCTTGGGGGCCGAGCCGGTCATCGTCCACACCTTGAGCGTCTTGCCCTTGTACTTGTCGGCGGCGTTGGACGACGACGACGATCCGCCGTCACTCTTCTTGCCGTCCGAGCCACAAGCCGCGAGACCGACGACCATTGCCGCGACGCCGACCGCCGCGATGAGCTGACGCTTCACGCCATCCTCCTGAGGGATGCCTGGGGATACCCCCGTCGGGTGGCAGCGGCAGACCCGCGCAAAGCGGGAGGAACAGGTGCCGCGGGCCCCTTCGAACGGGTGGGGGGATTCATCGTTACCGGCCTAGTGGTGTAGACCAGATGCCTGGAGCTTGGCCTAGACCAATGGGCCTGTCAACGGCTGTTCGACCGATCTCGACCACCCGTTATCAAGCCGACACCGCACATCGTTCATCGCGTGATGAGGTATTCGTTCCGTAGCCATACATGCAACGATGTGGTCCGTTAACGATGTGGTGGGGCGGTAAAAGGCCTCGCGAGAAGCGGGAGAACAGGTCCGATGAGCAGCGACGGGGGATCCACCGCCCAGGCCGACGACCCCGAGGTGAAGAACCTCCCGACGCAGGCCGGCGCCGACCCGACCGCGCGCGTCCCCAAGTACTACGGCCTCAAGCGCCACCTCCTCCAGCTCACCGAGACCCAGCCCGCGGGCACCCCGGTCCCGCCCGAGCGCGCGCTGGCCGCCCAGTTCGACACCTCGCGCACCACCGTCCGCCAGGCCCTGCAGGAACTGGTCGTCGAGGGCCGGTTGGAGCGCATCCAGGGCAAGGGCACCTTCGTGGCCAAGCCCAAGGTCGCCCAGGCCCTGCAGCTCACCTCCTACACGGAGGACATGCGCGCCCAGGGCCTGGAGCCCACCTCCCGGCTGATCGAGATCGGCTACATCACCGCCGACGACCGGCTCGCCCCGCTGCTGGACATCAAGCCCGGCGGCCGGGTCCTGCGGATCGAGCGGCTGCGGCTGGCCAACGGCGACCCGATGGCCATCGAGGTCGCCCACCTCTCCGCCAAGCGCTTCCCCGCTCTGCGGCGCAACCTCGCCAAGCACAACTCGCTGTACGCGGCGCTGCGCGAGGTCTACGGAGTCACCGTGGCCGAGGCCGAGGAGACCATCGAGACCACCCTCGCCGACCCGCGCGAGGCCGGGCTGCTCGGCTCCGACCTCGGGCTGCCGATGCTGCAGCTCTCCCGGCACTCCTTCGACGCGGACGGCGACCCGGTGGAGTGGGTGCGCTCCATCTACCGCGGCGACCGCTACAAGTTCATCACCCGGCTGAAGCGTCCGGAGTAACCGGGAGCGCCCGGAGCGACCGGGCGCCCCCTGCTCACCACGGGCACCAGCGCGCACGACCTGCGCGCCGGTGCCCGTTCGCGTTCTCGTTCGCGTTCCTGGGCTTCCCCGGGCGTCCTGGTGGGTCCCGGTGGGTCCCGGTGTCCTCAGGCGTCCCCTTCGTGTCCGGATCGCGGGAAGTTACGTCAATTCCGGTGACATGGATCACTCCATGCCCTAGATTGCGCAGCCGTACTGACTGCCGATCACCGATGGTGCTGCCCGGCGGGCTCACGGGGGTGCGCGGTACCTCCGGAGCAGCGGCGCCGACGGGCGGAACCCTCCGGAGCGGAGCCCACGATGTCGTCTGATCAATCCCCCAGCGAAGCTGTCATGCCCGAGCCAGCCGGGAGTCCCGTCCCGGCCGTGACTCCCGAGCGGGTGCTGGCCGGACTCGCCCTGCTCGTGCCGATCGTCGCGATGCTCTGGGTCTCCTCGTACGACAAGAGCGACCCGGCGGTGGCCGGGGTCCCCTTCTTCTACTGGTACCAGCTGCTCTGGGTGCCGGCGTCGGCCGTCTTCACGGTCGCCGCCTACCTGTTGATCAACCGGGACGAGAAGGCCCGCAAGGCGGCCCGGAACGGCGGTGCGCGATGAAGGACGTCAACGTGCCGGCCCTCGCGGTCTTCGTGCTGTTCTTTCTGCTGGTCACCGTGATGGGCTTCCTCGCCTCCCGCTGGCGGCGCGCGGACAGCTCGGCCCACCTGGACGAGTGGGGCCTGGGCGGGCGCAGCTTCGGGACCTGGGTGACCTGGTTCCTGCTCGGCGGCGACCTCTACACCGCGTACACCTTCGTGGCCGTCCCGGCGGCGGTGTACGCGACCGGCGCGGCGGGCTTCTTCGCGGTGCCGTACACGATCGTCGCCTACCCGCTGGTCTTCCTGTTCCTGCCCCGGCTCTGGTCGGTCTCCCGGGTGCACGGCTACGTGACCCCGGCGGACTTCATCCGCGGCCGGTACGGCTCCCGGCCGCTGTCCCTGGTCGTCGCGCTGACCGGGATCCTGGCCACCATGCCGTACATCGCCCTGCAACTGGTCGGCATCCAGGCGGTGCTGGACGTACTCGGCGTCGGCGGCGGGGAGAACGCCAACTGGTTCGTCAAGGACCTGCCGCTGTTCCTCGCCTTCGGCGTGCTGGCCGCCTACACCTACTCCTCCGGCCTGCGCGCCCCGGCGCTGATCGCCTTCGTCAAGGACGCCCTGGTCTACATCGTGATCATCGTCGCGGTGATCTACATCCCGATCCGGCTCGGCGGCTACGGGCACATCTTCGACGCAGCCGCGGACCACTTCAAGCAGGCCAAGGCGGGCGGGCTGACCCTCCCGGAGAACAAGCAGTGGACGTACGCCACGCTCGGCCTGGGCTCGGCGATGGCGCTGTTCATGTACCCGCACTCGGTGACCGGCGTGCTGGCCTCCAAGTCCCGCAACACCGTGCGCCGCAACATGGCGATCATGCCCGCCTACTCGCTGATGCTCGGGCTGCTGGCGCTGCTCGGCTTCATGGCGATCGCGGCGGGCGTCGGCAGCGGCGTCAAGGGCTACAACTCCCAGCTGTCGGTGCCGCAGCTGTTCGCGAACATGTTCCCGGACTGGTTCACCGGTGTGGCCTTCGCCGCGATCGGGATCGGCGCCCTGGTGCCGGCCGCCATCATGTCCATCGCGGCGGCCAACCTGTTCACCCGCAACGTCTACAAGGAGTGGCTCAAGCCCGCCGCCACCCCCGCCGACGAGACCCGGGTCGCCAAGCTGGTCTCGCTGCTGGTGAAGGTCGGCGCGCTGGTCTTCGTGCTCGGCATGGACAAGCAGGCCGCGATCAACCTCCAACTGCTGGGCGGCCTGTGGATCCTGCAGACCTTCGTGGCGATCGTCGGCGGCCTGTTCACCCGCTGGTTCCACCACTGGGCGCTGTTCGCCGGCTGGGCGGCCGGCATGGGCTACGGCACCTGGAAGGCGTACGGGCTGGCCAGCCCGGCCACCAAGCACTTCGGCGGGAACGCGGCCGAGATCCCCGGCATCGGCGAGA
This sequence comes from Streptomyces sp. CBMA123, assembly GCF_014596465.1. Lineage (GTDB taxonomy): Bacteria > Actinomycetota > Actinomycetes > Streptomycetales > Streptomycetaceae > Kitasatospora. The sequence continues at coordinate 36,799 of NZ_MECK01000501.1, forward strand.
TCGGCTACATCGGCCTGACCGCCTTCGCGCTCAACCTGATCATCGCGGTGGCGCTCACCCTGGTGCTGCGGGCGGTCAAGGCCCCCGACCTCCCGGACGAGACCAAGCCCTCCGACTACAGCGCCGAGGCCGGTGACGACGAGCGGGAGAACGCGCCGGAGCCCGTAGCGGCGCACTGATTGGCACTGCGCGCGCCCTGTGATCGTGCCGCCTTCTCCGTGAACACTGGAGAAGGCGGCGCGATCATATGTATGAACAGGCGTGCACGCCGGGCACCACCAGACCGGACCGGCATCCGGCCGGAACCTGATCGACCCACGGGGAGCTCGCGGCCATGGCAGAACTCGGCACCACCCTCAACGGCCAACACCAGTCCACCCAGAGCCCGCACCAGCCCGGCCAGGGCGCGCACCAGTCCGCCCAGAGCCCGCACCAGCCCGGCCAGGGCGCGCACCACCACGTCCCCGCCCACCGCCCGGCGTCGGCCACCCGACTGCCGTCCGTGCTGATCGCCACCCGGCACGGCGAGTCCACCGCCAACGTCGAGTTCCAGCTGGCCGAGGCCGCCGGCTCGCTCAGCGTCCCGATCAGCTGCCGCGACGCCGACATCCCGCTGTCGCTGCGCGGCCAGCAGCAGGCCCGGGCGCTCGGCCGCTGGTGGGCCGCCCTGCCCGGCGCCGACCGCCCGCGCAGCGTCTGGTGCTCGCCGTACGTGCGCACCGCCGAGACCGCCCGGATCGCGCACGCCCAGGCCGCCGGGCTCGGCGCCGTGCCCGTCACCCTCGCCGTCCGGTACGACGAGCGGCTGCGCGACCGCGAACTCGGCGTCCTGGAGATGCTCCCCAAGGCCGCCATCGAGGCCAAGCACCCGGAGGAGGCGGCCCGGCGGCGCAAGATGGGCGAGCTGTACTACCGCCCGCCCGGCGGCGAGTCCTGGGCCGACGTCGCCCTGCGGGTGCGCAGCCTGCTGCGGGACGTGTGCGAGGAGGACGCCGGACGGCCCGCCCTGCTGGTCGCCCACGACTGCACGGTGCTGATGCTGCGCTACGCGCTGGACCGGCTCAGCGAACAGCAGCTCACCGCGCTCGGGCCGGTGCACAACTGTTCCACCAGCCTGTGGCGGGCCCAGGACGGGCGGCTGCGGCCGGACGGCTGGAACGGCGTCGGGCACCTGGGCGGGACGGCGGACTGACGGGACGTTCGCCGGCCGTCCCCACGGACGGGCCGGCCGGGTCGGCCGGGTCGGCTCGCGACCGCGTCGGCTTGCCACTGCATCAGCTCGCCGCTGCGTCGGCTCACCGCTGCGTCAGCTCGCCGCTGCGTCGGCTCACCGCTGCGTCAGCTCGCCGCCGGGTCGGCGAAGCAGCGCCGGTAGGCCAGCGGCGTGGTGCCCAGCCGACGGCCGAAGTGGTGCCGCAGCGCCGCCGCGTTGCCGAAGCCGCAGCGGGCGGCGATCGCGTCCACCGGTTCGGTGGTGGACTCCAGCAGCCGCTGGGCCAGCAGCACCCGCTGCCCCACCAGCCAGCGGTGCGGGGTGGTGCCGGTCTCCTGCTGGAAGCGCCGGGCGAAGGTGCGCGGCGACATGTGCGCCCGGGCGGCCAGCTGCTCGACGGTCGCCTCCTGGTCCGGGTGGTGGCGCATCCAGTCCAGCAGCGGGGCCAGCGAGTCGCCGCCGCCCTCCGGCAGCGGACGGTTCACGAACTGCGCCTGCCCGCCCTCCCGGTGCGGCGCCACCACCATCCGGCGGGCGATCCCCCGGGCCACCTCCGCCCCCTGCAGCTTGCGCACCAGGTGCAGACAGGCGTCGATGCCGGCCGCCGTACCGGCCGAGGTGATCACCGGGTCGTCGTCCACGTACAGCACGTCCGGCTCCACCACCGTCCCCGGGAAGCGCCCGGCCAGCTCTTCGCTGTGCCGCCAGTGGGTGGCGGACCGGCGGCCGTCCAGCAGTCCGGCCGCGCCCAGCACGAAGGCACCGCTGCAGATGGACAGCACCCGGCCGCCGTCCGCCACCACCCCGCGCAGCGCCTCCAGCAGCGGCTCCGGGTACTGCTCGCGGATCCCGGAGGCGGTGACCACCGCCAGGTCCGCCCCGGCGAGGCGCTCCGGGCCGTACGGGACGTCCACCGTGAAGCCGGAGTGGGTCGCGTGCGGTCCGGAGCGGGCCCCGGCCAGCGCGAAGTCGTACCCGGGCAGGCCGTCGGCGGTGCGGTCCAGGCCGAAGACCTCGCAGGCCACCCCCAGTTCGAACGGATGGACCTCCTCCAGCACCACCGTGACCACGTTCTTCAGCATGCCGACCAGGATGCCCCGGCGGGCCGGGCGCCGGGAAGGGCCCGGCTGGCAGGATTTCGAGGCAACGCGGCGTTCCTGCCACTCGTGGCCACCGGCACCCCCCGGCCACAGTGGTGGCCATGGAACCCGGCACCCTCGCAAGCGCGCTCGCCCTGACCGGCGTCGTCGGCGGCTTCGGCCTGCTCGGCACCCTCATCGGCCGCGAACTCTCCCGCGGTCCCGCCGCCGGCCGCGACAACTACCACCGCCCCGGCGGCTACCCCGCCGACCCGCACCGCGCCGACCGGCTGTACGGCACCCTGCCGGCCGCCTCGCTGCGCCCGTCCGCCGACCCGGCCACCCTCCCGGTCCGCTCGACCCCCCAGATCACCACCCAGCACGGCTCCGGCACACTGGCCCGATGGACTACCTCATCCGCCACGCCCTCCCCCGCGACCTCGAAGACGCCGGCCGGATCACCGTCGACGCCTTCGTCGGCGACGGCTACACCCGGCCCACGAGCAGCTACGTCGAGCTGCTGCGCGACGCCGAGCGCCGCTCCCGGGAGGCCGAACTCCTGGTCGCGGTCGACCCGGCGGGCGAACAGGTCCTCGGCTGCGTGACCTTCGCCGTCGGCGGCACCGAGTGGGCCGACATCGCGACCCCGCGGGAGGGCGAGATCCGGATGCTCGCCACCGCTGCCGCCTCCCGCGGCCGCGGCGTCGGCGAGGCCCTGGTCCGCGCCTCCGTCGCCCGCACCCGCGAACTCGGCCTGGCCGGCATGGCGTTCTCCACCCGCCCCGAGATGACCGCCGCCCACCGCGTCTACGAGCGGGTCGGCTTCCGCCGCACCCCGGAACGCGACTGGGCGCCCTACCCGGGGATGGACCTGATGGTCTACACCATGGCGTTCTGACACCCCGGCGCCGGCTCGCCGGTCATCCCCGTCCCCGGTGACCGGCAGACGATCAACAGGCGTCTTTTGATATAAACCACAGATCAAGACATGTCTTTGACACGTCGCGACAGTCGATCGACCGGGGGGACGCACCACATGGACGACGGGCCCAGCCTCGGCGTGCCCGGAAGCGGCCCCACGCTTCAGGACATGCGCGAAGCACGGGGCACAGCGGCCCCGACCACCAGCCGCTACGCGATCCCCGCGCCGGTCCCCGCGCCGCGCGGCCCCCTGCCGCCCTCGGTCCGCTTCACAGCGGTCGACGGGCTGCGCGGCCTCGCCATCGCCTCCGTGCTGCTCTACCACACCGACTGGTTCCAGAACGGCCTGTTCGGTGTGGACGTCTTCTTCGTGCTCTCAGGCTTCCTGGTCAGCCTGGTGCTGATCCGCGAGCTGGATCGCACCGACGGCATCCGGCTCGGCGTCTTCTACCGCCGCCGCGCCAAGCGGCTGCTGCCCGGCCTGCTCGCCACCATCATCCTGGTCGTCGGACTGTCCGCCCTGGTCAGCCCGCTACGGGACGTCAAGGACCTGCGCCCGCAGGCACTCGCCGCGCTCGCCCAGGTCGCCAACTGGGCCCAGCTGTCGCGCGGCGACGCCTACTGGCAGCACTTCGCGTCGATCGACCCGCTGGCCGCCATGTGGTCGCTCAGCATCACCGAGCAGTTCTACGCGGTCTGGCCGGTGCTGCTGCTCGTGGTCTTCGGCCTGTGCCGCCGCTCGCTGCGCGCGACCGGCATCGCCACCGCCGTCCTGTTCGCGGCCGCCGCGGCGGTCGCCCCGCTGATGTGGAACGGCGGCAACAGCGACCGCCTCTACCTCGGCACCGAGACCCGCGCCGTCGGCTTCGCAGCCGGCGCCACCGCCGCCTTCGGGGTCTACCTGTGGCTGCGCGGCAAGGCCCGCGCCACCACCGACGGCTCCCGTTCGACCCGGCGCGGTGGCGTCGCGCTGCCCACCCTGGTCGGCACCGCGGCCCTCGGCGGCCTGGTCTGGGCCAGCCTGTCCGTCGGCACCTACCACGACCCCTGGCTCTACCAGGGCGGACTGGCCGTGGTCGCGGCGCTCGCCGCCGTACTGACCGCCTCGCTCTGCCACGACCGCGGCCCCCTGGTGTGGCTGCTGTCACTGCCCCCGCTGCGGCTCACCGGCACCATCTCGTACAGCCTCTACCTGCTCCACCTGCCGGTGTACTGGCTGCTGCAGCACTACGTCGACGACATCTCGCCGCAGAAGCTGCTGCTGATCGGGGGACCGGTCTCCTGGGTGCTGGCCTGGCTGCTGCACACCGCCACCGAGAAGCTGCGGGTGCTGCGCTGGCGGGCCTTCCCGGCCGTCCCGCTGCTGGCCGTCACCACCGCGGTGGCCACCGCCGGAGCCTGGTACCTGCCCGCCTGGGTCACCCACGACATGCGGTCCGGTCCGGACGGCAAGCCGATGGTCCTGGTACTCGGCGACTCCTTCGCCCAGGACCTCGCCACCGGCCTCTACCGGCACGGCGACCGCTACCGGGTGGTCGACGGCGGCATCAGCGGCTGCGGGGTGTTCGACCCGGACAAGGTGCGCACCACCTCCCAGGTGGAGTTCGACACCGAGACGGACTGCCGGGACCGGGCCGCCGCGTGGGACCGGCAGCTCGCCTCCGCCGCCCCGAAGGCCGTCCTGGTCCACCTCGGCTGGGACGCCGCCGAGCAGCACCTGGACGGCACCTGGCTCAACCCCTGCGACGACGACTACCGCACCCGGTACCGCACCCAGCTCGCCCAGGCCGTGGACCAGATCCACCGGCGGGCGCCCGGCGCCCAGGTGCTGCTGATGAACGAGCGCGTCGAGAACGGCGCCATCAGCAAGGCCTGGGGCACCTGCTACGACCAGCAGATCTCCGACTACGTGAAGTCCGCCGGCGGCACCGTCCGGCTGGTCGACCTGGACGGCTTCTACTGCCCGTACGACACCTGCGTGTGGAAGGACAAGGACGGCCACTGGGTCACCCCCGCCAACGACGGGGTGCACCTCACGCCGGCCGGCATGCGGTTCGTGACGCCGTGGCTGGAGAAGCAGATCGCGGACGCGCTGGCCGGGGTGCAGCCGGACCCCCCGGCCGCCCCGGCGCCGACGGCGTCCCCCACCGCCACTCCGGCCCCGACGCCCACGCCGACCCCCACACCGACCCCGACTCCGACGCCGACTGCCAGCAAGCCCGGAGCCCACCCGAGCACCACCAGGCCGGCCCACAGCCCGACCAGCAGGGCGACGGCCGGCTAGGGCCCGGCCCGGCAGTGACCGGCGGCCGGACAGGGCTTACGCGGGCGGGAGTTCGTAGGTCTGCGCGAAGCAGTCGCGGATCGCCTTCTCGGAGCCCGCGCGCCCCGCGTAGTCCATCCGCGGGGTGTCCGGGGTGATCGGCAGGGTCGGGTCGATGCCGAAGTACAGCGACCAGAAGTACACCCCGCTCAGCTTGCGCTGCTGCGCCACCTGGCAGACCGCGGTGAACCAGCTGGCCTGGACGGCCTCGTTCACCTCGGTCTTCTTGTAGTACTCACCGGGCGTCTTGTACGCGCCCTTCTGCGCCGGGATGCCCACCTCGGTGAGCTTGGTGGTGGGCTGCGCGCCCTTGCCGCGCTTGTCGAGCCAGGCGTTCCAACTGGCCTCCAGCTCGGCGATCGAGGCGTCGTCGGCGGCGTTCTTGGCCGGCGGGTAGGCGTCCACACCCGTGACGTCGGCCGGCACCGCGACCGGCGCCTGGGACCAGTTGTCGAAGTTCGCGTCGTACGCCAGCTCGCCGTGGAAGGTCTTGCGCGCCTGCTCGATCAGCCCCGGCCAGTGCGGGTCGCCCTCCAGCGAGTTGAACTCCGTACCGATGGTGAACTCGGCCGCGCTGTGGTCCTGGGCGGTCTTCAGGTACGGCTCCAGGAAGGCGGCGTAGCTGGCGAACCAGGCGTCCCGGTCGGTCGGGGCGATGTTGCCGCGCCACTTGAGGGTGTTGAGGTAGTCGAACACCTCCTCGTCCATGATCGGACGCACGGTGGTGCGCAGTCCGGCCCGGTGCGCGGCGTCCAGCAGCATGGCGAGCCGCTCCGGGGTGGGCGAGGTCGGCCGGGCGGCGACGGCGTTCGACTTGGAACCCGTCGTGTAGTAAGGGAAGGTCACCGACAGGGAGTTGGCGTTCAGGCCGACCACGTACTTGACGATGCGGTCGGCCTTGCCCTGGACGAAGTTGTCCGGGTCCGCCGGGTCGTCCAGCCAGTACACCTGCACGCCCCACTCGGGGCTTCCCTTGGTCCACGGGCGGGCCACCTTGGGGCCGGTGTCCGCGACCGGCGGCGCGTCCTTGCCGAAGCCCCAGACCCGGCCCTGCTCGGTGGGGGCGGCGAAGTGGACGGTGGTGGGGCGCTGGTGGTCGAACCGGATCGGGTGGTCGCCCCACACCACGGGGACGGCGACGGCTATGGCGACGACGACGGTCGGCAGGATGAAGATGGCTGGGCGCTTCAACGGTCGTGACTTCCGATCAGGCCGGCTTGGCGATGACGACGAACTTGTTCTCCTCGCGCTTGAGGAACTTGATCAGCCCCCGCAGCCCGCCCCAGCCCTCCAGGAAGGAGAACACCGGGATGCAGGCCACCACGACGATCGGCTCCCACCACTTGCGCCGGTGGTTGGCCGAGGCGACCACGTTCAGCCGCAGCCCCTCCCAGTAGGTCCAGATCACGTAGGCGAAGTTGATCGCCCACAGCAGCACCACGGACTGGGTGACCGGTGAGGTGTTCCACGTGCCGGTGAACCAGGCGACCATCAGCACCAGGCCGACGTGCTGCAGCGGGCCGAGCACCCAGCTGACCATGCCCATCCCGATGAACAGCCGGTACCGCAGCGGGATGGTCTTGTTGAAGCAGAGCGCGACCAGGCCCCAGGCCCAGCGCTCGCGCTGCTTGAGGAAGTCCTTGACACCGGCCGGCGAGGCGCCGTAGCAGCGGCCGTTGAACCAGTCGCTGCGGCCCGGGTAGCGCTGACAGAAGTTCAGCGCCATCTGGGCGTCCTCGACGATGGTCTTCGGCCCGAAGTCCCAGCCGATGGTGGCCTCCACCGAGGAGCGCACGATCAGCAGTTCGCCGTGGACGCCGGCGATCGGGGTGCCGGTGCCGGTCATCGCGCGGAAGCGGGCGATGTCGTCGGCCGGGCGGATCGCGTCGGCGAGCCAGGTGAAGGTGGAGACGGCGTTCTCCCGCGGGTACGTCAGGATGCCCTGCGCCATGTGCTTGGCGTCGTCCCCGGCCCGGCGCTGCCGGTTGACGAACTGGGCGACGGCGGCGGCGGTGTCCGGCCCGACGCCGGTGTCGTCGTCCATGTGCAGCACCCAGACGTCGTCCTGCGCCTCGCCCTCCTCGATCCGCAGCTCGTGCGAGTAGTGGTTGGCGCGGGCCTTGAACTTGGTGCCGTTGGCCGTCTGGTACGCCTTCGGCACGGTCACCACCCTGATCAGCGGGTGGCGTTCGGCCAGCTCGTCGATCTTCTCGGCGGCGGCGCAGCCCTCCTCGGTGAGGATGTCCACCCGCATCCAGGGGAAGTACGACGGCAGGTGCTCGACGTACGAGAGCACCGAGCGCTCCAGCGCCGGGTAGGTGTCATGCCGGCCGATGGTCGGCACCAGCACGATCAGGAAGTCGTCCTCGACCGGCGCCGGCGGGGTCATCCGGCCCACCTGGCGCAGCCGTCGGCGGACCATCAGCACCCCCTGGAAGCCGATCAGCACACCGAACACCGGCATGCCCCACAGGATGGTGATCGCCCAGCCGAGCGGGGTCGGGTTGGGCACGTACGCCCAGATCGAGAAGGTGAAGATGATCGCGAAGGCGATGTAGAACGGCAGCACCCGGGGCTTCCACGACATCTGTCGCTCGGCGAGCCGGGCGGCCTCGCGGGAGGTGGTGAGCACCGTCCGCGCGGGGGCTGTCGCTGTCATGGCGGGACTCGTTCCTCGTCTGGTCTCGGTCCGGCCCCGGGCGGGGCACGGGTGGTCGGTGGGCGGTCAGGCCTGCGGCGGCCGGTTCGCCGGCGGGGCGTCGGCGGGCGGCGGCACGACCGGGCCGGGGGCCACCGG
>NZ_MECK01000502.1 GCF_014596465.1 Streptomyces sp. CBMA123
CTGCTGCTGGAGCGCCCCGCGCGGGTCGCCGACGAGGGGCCGGTGAGCGCGCTGCACGCGGTGCGCGGCGGGCGGGACTGCGCGATCGCCGCGGAGCTGCTGCTGGCCGCCGCCGACCGGCTGTTCCGGGCGGCCGGCACCTCCGGGCAGGTCGAGAGCAGCCCGTTCGCCCGCGCCTGGCGGGACGTCAACGTGGCCGTGGGGCACCTGGTGCTGCGGTTCGAGCCGGCCGCGGGGGCGTACGCGCAGCGGGCGCTCGCGGAGCGGTAGCGGTAGCAGTAGCAGGAGCGGCAACCGGGACGGCCGGGGCCCGGGGGAACGGCGGTTCCCCCGGGCCCCGGCGTGTGGTCCGGCGTGTGGTCCGGCGTGTGGTCCGGCGTGTGGTCCGGCGTGTGGTCCGGCGTGTGGTCCGGAGCGGGTAGGGCGTCAGGCGGGACGGCGGCGGACCTGGGCGCGCTGCAGGGTCAGCCGCATGCCGCCCGTCGGCGCGTCGGCGAACATCCCGACGCCGAGGGCGAGTCGGGCGGGCCGCAGGCTCTCCAGCGGACCGTCCGTACCCCGGACCGGACGGGCCGGGGCGGGCAGCGGGCGGCCGAGGTCCGGCACGGTGAAGACCTCGGTGCCGTCCAGCCACCAGTGCGCCGAGCCGCGCCCGCCGTCGACCGTGACCGTGCAGCGGTGGAAGCGGCCCGGGACCCGGGCGGCCACCGGGAGCTCGTACGTGAAGGACCCGACGCCGGGGCGCGGGAGCCGCTCGTACAGCACCAGCACCCGGTCGTTGGTGAGCAGGAAGTCCAGGACCAGGCCGGAGGCGAAGTCCACGCAGATCATGTTGGCCGAGGCGCCGGGTGCGCCGCCGTACACCTCGGTGGAGAGGTCCAGCCAGGCGGTCAGCACCTCGCCGTCGCGCAGTTCGAAGCCGGGCGCCCCGGTCTCGTCGGCCGCGTCGGTGCGCTCGGCGAAGGCGGCCCAGCGCAGGTGGCCGGCCGGGCCGGACGGTCCGGCCGCCGGGCGGGCGAAG
>NZ_MECK01000503.1 GCF_014596465.1 Streptomyces sp. CBMA123
ACCGGCGCCCTGGCGTCGGCGAGCACCCGCAGGGTCTCGGCGGGGGCCGCGCCGGGGAGCTCCAACCCGTCGGCGAGCGCGGCCAGGACGGGCTCCGGGTCGCTCTCCAGGGCCGGGGCGAGGGCGCGCGGGGTGAGGAAGGCGTCGCCGCCCGCGCGGTGGCGGGCGAGGGCGGCGTCCAGGTGCCCGGCCCGGGTCTCCGGGTCGCCGACCAGCAGGGCCAGCGCGGCGCCGTGCAGGGCCGGTTCGTCCTCGCGGGCGAGCAGGGTCAGCGCGGTGAACCGCAGCAGTCCGGCCCCGGCGCCGCCGGCGTACGGGGCGGTCCGCAGCGCGTGCACGGCAGCCGCGACGTGCCGCTCGGGCCGCCGGTCGTGGCTCCAGCGGTCGACCGCGCGGCAGAGCGCGGACGGCTCCTCGGCGGCGAGCACGGTGAGCAGCGCGTCCGCCCTCGGGTGCGCGGCGTCGGCCAGCGCGTCGGCCAACTCGTCCAGGGCCAGCCGGCGGTGGGCGTACAGCAGGTCGTGGGCGAGGTCGGCGACCGTCAGGCCGGGTCGGCCCGGCAGCCCGGCCGGGTCGTCGAACCAGGCGCAGAGCAGCGGGAGCACCGCCGCCGGGTCGGCGCGCAGCCGCTCGGCCACCGCGCCGAGGAAGTGCTGCCCGGGACCGTCGGCGGCCACCAGGCGGCGCAGCAGCGCGAGTTCGGCCTCGACGGGCAGGCCGAGGCCGGTCCAGAACGCCGGTCCGAAGCGGTTCAGCCCGTCGAGCGTCTCCCAGCGTCCGGCGGTCGCCGCCCGTTCGGCGATCCGGCGGGCCAACTGGTCGAGCAGCGCCCGGTGTTCGGCGAGGTCGGGGCTGGCGGCGAGCCCGGCGGTGAGCAACCGGGCCGCCCACCAGGCGGGTTCGCTGCCCGGCGGGCGCAGGTCCAGCGCGCGCCAGATCCGGTGCAGCCACGGGTCCAGGGCGGGCGCGCCCCAGGTCTCGGCGACCCGGCGCAGCGCGGCGGCGACCGG
>NZ_MECK01000504.1 GCF_014596465.1 Streptomyces sp. CBMA123
CCGCCGTCACCGCCCGGGGGGAGCAGCGCCCCACCGACCCCGGCGCGGCCTCCGGGCGCGGCAAGGACGACGGCCGGCGTGACGGCCGCACGGCCGGGAGCGGGCGGGACGTGCCCACCGCCCCGACCCGGGCCACGACCAAGGCCCAGACCACGTCCCTACCCAAGGCCCTGGCCAAACCGGCCGTACCGTCGTCCCCCGGCGCGGCGTCGGGCCCCACCGAGGGCGGGCACCGGATGCCCCCGGCCCGGGCCAAGGCCGGAGAGGCCGAAGAGGCCGGACGGGACTCAGCCGTCGCCCCCGCCGGGCGCGACACCGCGGACGCCCGGGAGCGGATCAGTCAGGCGCTCACCGAGGCGGGCAACGGGCGGGACCTGACGGAGAGCTTCGAGGAGCTGTACGAGGGCGCCCACACCCGGCTGGTGCAGCAGGTGTTCCTGCTGACGGCGTGCCGGCACCGGGCGGTGCACTGTGTGCGGCGGGCGTTCGGGGAGGCCCGGCAGGACTGGGGCGGGGTGGTCGGCTCCGGCGACCCAGAGGGCTGGGTGCGGGTGCGGGCCTGCGAGCTGGCGCTGTCCCCGTGGCGGCGGGGCGGGCCCCGCCGGATGCACGCCTGGACGCTGCCGCACCGGCGGATCCGGGTGCGGCCGGCCGACGAGGCGCAGTCGGTGCTGCCGGACCACGACCGGCTGACCGACCGGGACAAGGCGCTGCTGAAGGCCCTGCGCCGGCTGTCCCGGCCGCAGCGGCGGGCGCTGGTGCTGCACGACGGGCTGGGGCTGCCGGCCGCGGCGATCGCGGTGGAGGTGGAGTCGACCCGGGCGGCGGCCGAGGGGCGGGTGTGGGCGGCCCGGGAGGCGCTGGCCCAGTGGGTGCCGGACCTGGTGGGGCCGGATCCGGCGGCGCCGGGGTTCGCGGACGGGCTGAGCGGGCTGCTGCACCGGGCGGCGGTCCGGGGTTGTCCGGAGCCGCCCCGGGCGCCGGTGCCGGTGCTGCGGG
>NZ_MECK01000505.1 GCF_014596465.1 Streptomyces sp. CBMA123
GTGCGGCGCCGGCCGTGGCGGCGGCGAGGGCGAGGGCGAGGGCGAGGGTCGCCAGGCCGGAGGCGGCCAGGACCTGGCGGGGGCCCAGGGCGGTGGTGAGGGGGCCGCCGAGGGCGGTGCCCACCGGGGCCGCGGTGAGCAGGGCGGTGCTGCGGGCGGCCAGGACGGTGGTCAGCGCCCCCGGCGGGGTGCGGTCCTGGAAGAGCGTCAGCGACAGGGCGGTGAAGGGGCCGTAGACCACGCCGCCGAGCGCGAAGCAGAGCAGGGAGAGGGCGGCCGGCGCGCCCAGGCCGAACGGGACGAGGGCCAGGCCCCAGCCGGCGACGATGCCCAGGGTGACCGGCCACAGCGGGAGCCGGCGCAGGGTGCCCGCGGCCAGGGCGCCCAGGACGGCGCCGGCGCCGAAGAGCGTCCAGTACAGGCCGAGCAGGCCCGGGCCGGCGTGGAGGTCGGCGGTGACGTGCAGCGGCAGCGCGACCTCCACCGGCCCGTAGAGGAGGTTGAAGGCCCAGGTCAGGGCGAGGAGGGCGAGCAGTTCGGGCCGGCGGCGCAGTGGGTGCGGGCCGGCCGCCGTCGCCGGTGCGCCCGCCTCCCCGGCGGCGGGCCCCTCCAGCCGGGTGGCCCGCACGGCGAGGGCGGCGAAGGACAGCGCGTCCAGGCCGATGATCCAGGCGGGGCCGACGGCGCCGGCCAGGAACCCGGCGAGCGCGGGGCCGACGATGACGGACGCTGAGCCGATGGCGCTGACCAGCGCGTTGGCCGCGGGCCGCTGCCCGGGCGGGAGCAGTTGGGCGAGCAGGGCGTACGTGCCCGCGCTGCCCCAGGGGCGCAGCACCGACGACCCGGCCAGCAGGGCGAGGTACAGCGCCGGGTGCAGCACCCCGGCCGCCCAGGCCGCGGGCACGCAGCCGAGCAGCACCGCGCGCACCGCGCTGTCGGCGGCCAGCAGGCGCCGGGCGGGCACGCGCCGCAGCAGGCCGCCCAGGAGCAGG
>NZ_MECK01000506.1 GCF_014596465.1 Streptomyces sp. CBMA123
CCTCGTTCGGCCGGCTGCGGCCGGCCCGCCGCGGACGTCGCCGGGGTGCCGGGCTCTCCGGTGGTCGGGGTGGTCTGTGTCATGCCGCTGCGTTCTCCCGGGGCTGTGGGGGCCACTCGCGTGCGGTTGGTGCCGGTGGGGGTGGCCGGGGGGCGCAGGCCCGGGCCGGCGGGGGGTGCGGTTCCGAGCAGGGCGATGGCGGCGGCTTCGGTGGGACAGCCGAGTTTGCGCATGGCCCGGTGGAGATAACTACGGGCGGTCGCGGTGGTGACGCCGAGTGCGGCGGCGGTGTGGTCGAGGCCGTGGCCTGCGGTCAGGTGGGCGATGGCCTCGGCCTCACGGGGGGTCAGCTTCCGCAGCGGGTCGGTGGCGCGGGTGGGGGGCGTGGTCATCAGACGCTCCGGGCCGGGGCGACGGCGGCTTGGGGGCAGGGTCTGAAAAGGCGCATAAGACAATAATCTGGGACACGGCGGCGGTTTGCCGGTTCACGGAGCATGGCGAGTCGTCTTGGCACCATGAGGCGCATGACGCAGCTGATGGGCCGTCCGATCCTGGAAGTGCCGGGCGAATTGGGTGGACGCCCCGTGCTGGCCGACCTGTTGGCGGGGGTGCGGACGGCGCTGGTCGGCCTGGCGGTGGTCGGGGTGCCGGTGCTCGGGCTCTGGGTGGCGACGCCGTACGCGGATTCGGACGCGGCCGGAGCCACCCGGTTGGCGGGTGCGCTCTGGCTGCTCGGGCACGGCGCGCCGGTGCTGCGCGGGAGGGCGGACGCCCCGCTGACGGTCACTCCGCTGCTGCTCGGCGCCCTGGCGGTGGTGCGGCTGTACCGGGCGGGGGCCGGGGTGGCGGCGCGGCGCGGGCTGCGCTCGCGCTGGGGCGGCCCGGTGGCGCTGTGGGCGGGGTACTGCGCGGTGGCGGTCGTGGTGGCGCTGCACTGCGCGGGGGCCGGGCTGTTCCGCAGCCGGGTGTTGCCGGACCTGCTGGT
>NZ_MECK01000507.1 GCF_014596465.1 Streptomyces sp. CBMA123
CGACGACTGGCGCAGCGCGCGCAGCGCCCGGGCCAGGCCCGACAGCGCCGCGTCGCCCAGCCGCAGCCAGGCCGAGGCCGCCAGGGCGATCGCCAGGTGCACCGTCAGGAGCAGCAGCTGGGTCGCGGCGGGCGCCAACTGCCCGGCATGGCCCAGCGGGCCGCTCAGCAGCGAGCCGTCCATCGAACCGCCGCCGCAGACCAGCAGGTTCACCCCGCGCGCGGACACGTGCTCGGACAGCACCGGCCCACAGCCGGTCTGGCCCAGGTTGAAGGTGGTGTTCAGCAGCAGCTCGACCGGCACCATCACGGCGGAGATGTGCAGCATCCGCCGCTCCCCGCCGGCCAGCACGGCCGCGACCAGGAAGACGATGCTGCTCGCCGTGGCCACCAGCGACAACGGCAGCGGGCGACCGGTGATGACCACCTGGCCCAACGCGGCCATCGGCACGGCGAGCGCGGTGAACACCGCGGCCCGCAGGGCCCTGGTCGCATGGGTGGACGTCATCACGCTCCGGAGTATGCCATGGCCCTTACACCGGGCACGAGGGCGCGTACGGGTACTCCCTCCGGGTGACGCCCCCTCAGCCGGTCGCGGAGTCGACAGCCGCCGCGCCGCGACTAGCCTGGAAGACGTTCCCGGTGGCCCCGACGAGGGGGTGCACGTAGATGGCCAAGCCCGAAACCACGGCGGGACGGGCACTGCTCGACCGCATCGAGGCCCAGGCGGTGGTACTGGCCGGGCTGGAGGACGCCGTCCGGGCGGACGAACCCGACGCGGTCCACCGGATGCGGGTCGCCTGCCGGCGGCTGCGCAGCGCCCTGCGGACCTTCCGGCGGCTCCTCGAGCCCGGCGCCACCGACGCCCTGGCCGCCGACCTGCGCTGGCTGGGCGCCGCGCTGGGCCGGGCCAGGGACCGCGAGGTGCTCGCCGAACGCCTGACCGCCCGGGCCCGGGAGCTGCCC
>NZ_MECK01000508.1 GCF_014596465.1 Streptomyces sp. CBMA123
CCGACGCCCCCGCCGGGCGCGGGCGCAAGCTGGTCGCCAGCCCCGTCGCCCAGCCCGCCGAGGAGGCCGCCGGCAGTGTCCCGGGCCGCGCGGCCGGGACGCAGCGGCGCCGCCGTACGGTCCGCGCCGGGCGCAGCCGGACGTACGCGGTCGGCCCGACCGGGCTGGAGCGCCGACCGGGGCGACACCCCCACCTGCGGACGCGGACCCGCCGGATCCACCGGTAGTTCGTGTGCCCGGTGCTCCTGACCGGAGTTGACTCCTGATCGGATCATCGGATGGTCACCCGGCCGGCGGAGCGCGTTCGCGGTGTGAAAACCCTCGGAGTTGAGAACATGATCGGCGAGTGACCGTTCTGTCATGTGATGGGATGATTCGTCGGATCCCCGCCGCCTCGACCGCAGCCCTGGAGGCCGCGCGCCGCCCGGCCTCCGCCGCCGTCCCCTCCGCCCCCGTGAGAAGGGATGTCTCGTGGCGCGCAGGATCCTGCCGACCCTCCTGTTGTCCCTCACCGCCCTGCTCGGGCTGATCCCCGCCGCCCAGGCCGCCCCGGCCCCCGGCGAACCGCCCGTTGCCGGCCCCCCGGCCGGCCAGGACCCGTACCCCTCCGCCGAGGAGATCGACCGCTCCCGCGCCGAGGCCGACGGCAAGGCCACCTCGGCCGCCGCCCTGGAAGCCGCGCTCACCACCGCGCGGGCCGAACTCGACCGGGCCGGCCGCGGCGCCGAACAGGCCGTCGAGGCCTACAACGGCGCCCAGCTCGCCCTCACCCGGGCCCGCGCCGAGGAGAGCGCCGCCAACCGGCGCGCGGCCGCGGCCGAGGCCGAACGCTCCGAAGCCGCCGAGGACGCGGCCCGGCTCGCCGCCGAGACGTACCGCCCCGCCCCCGGCACCGCGAGCGCGGCGGGGGGGGGCAGGGGGTCCGCCCGGGGGGCCGGCGTGGCCGGCTCC
>NZ_MECK01000509.1 GCF_014596465.1 Streptomyces sp. CBMA123
AATCCGCATCCGCAGCAACGTCTCCCGCAATCTCCAGTCTGGAGACAGCGTCGCCCTTGTCATAGGCGCAAAAGGACAGGTCTAAAACTCCGATCTGAACGGAGTTGTAAGCTATGCGATAGCTTACAAGTGATTTTTGTCACTTTTCTAGGGAAAAGTTCGGTGGCTGCCCGAAATTCGTCACGAGTCCTTGGGTCCCGTAACGGATTCGTTATTTTTGTGCAGATTCGGTCGATCTTCTACCAGATTCGGCCGTGATAATACGAATGTGTCCCTGGGTCCCCTAACGGTGTAAAGGTAATACTAGAGGAGCGACCCATGGTCGTCCTGGCCTTTACACCGATAAGGGACCTGGGGGACATGTGTCTGGGATGGGAAGATCCGTCAATTTCGAACAGTGTGCGGCTCGTTGCGCGGGTAACCGCGCCTCGCCTCGGGCGTTTCCACATCAAATGGCGCGTCGTTCTTTTTCAAGGAAGGGCTCAAAAAGGGTCAAGTACTCGGTTGAGAACGTCGGCGTAAGCGTCACGATGCCAGAAGAAATCGTAAACGGCATACACCAGAACGGCCAGACTATCATTCCTGCTACGGATGTTCAAGGTGTACGTGCGATTAAGCATCTCACTGTCACACTCACCCATCCAGGCGACGGCGACTACCAGTATGAGTTCTACTGGGCGCTAGTCTTCGTGCCGCAGGGCTACCAAGCCAACGCCTTGTTCCCCTACTTCAGCGAAAGCCAGCTGCAAGGGAGCCTCTACGAACCAAACCAGTTCGTAATGGCATGCGGATACAATGACCCCTCTGCAGGGCCAATCCGCATCCGCAGCAACGTCTCCCGCAATCTCCAGTCTGGAGACAGCGTCGCCCTTGTCATAGGCGCAAAAGGACAGGTCTAAAACTCCGATCTGAACGGAGTTGTAAGCTATGCGATAGCTTAC
>NZ_MECK01000510.1 GCF_014596465.1 Streptomyces sp. CBMA123
GACGCGGGCCAGGTGGGCGAGGTGGTCGGCCTCGCCGTCCATGGTGTCCGTGCCGTCCGGCCCCGCCGTCGTGTCCCCGGCGGCGGTCCCCGTGCCCCCGCTGGTCGCGACGGGCACGGCGCCGGCCGCCGCCAGCTCCAGGGCGGCGGCCAGCGCCGCCGCCTCGGCGGTGGCGCCGGCGTGGGCGGAGGACGGCGGGAAGCGGAGGGTGGCGCGGTCGAGCCACTGCGCGGCACGCGGGTCCAGGTGCTGGCGCAGGATCAGCCGGGCGTCGTGGATCTCGATGATCCGCCGGTAGAGCGCGAACCGCGGGTCGCGCGGGGGCAGCGGCAGGCGGCGGGCCGGGTCGAGGGCGATCTCCGGCAGCACGGTGTGCAGGTCGCGCC
Source organism: Streptomyces sp. CBMA123 (assembly GCF_014596465.1). Taxonomy (GTDB): domain Bacteria; phylum Actinomycetota; class Actinomycetes; order Streptomycetales; family Streptomycetaceae; genus Kitasatospora. The sequence continues at coordinate 387 of NZ_MECK01000510.1, forward strand.
AGAGCGGCGTCAGGGCCCGGTAGCGGCGGTGGGCGCGCAGCCAGCCCCGTACCGCCCCGGCCGCGGCGGGCCACAGGGTGCTGCCCAGGCCCGCCGCGATCAGCGCCGCGCACAGCCCGCCCAGGACGGCGCACAGCGTGTCCTCGGGGCCGTCCTGGCTGCCGGTGACGGCCGCGCGCAGGACGTCGTCCATGCTCCAGGCGTTCCACAGCAGCCCGGCCACCAGCCCGCCGGTCAGCAGCCGCAGCCCGGTGCCCGGCCGCCCGGAGCCGACCGCGCGGGTGCGCCGCACCAGTTCGCGCAGCAGCGCGGTGAGGCACACGGTGGTGTGGAGCATGCCCACGGCGGTGTACCCGGCCAGCGCCAGGCGCGCGGACAGTTCGGGCCCGACGGTCAGGTCCTCGCCCGCCAGGCCCGGCGCGGCGGCGCTGATCAGCGCCAGCCGCAGGCCCAGCACCCCGGCCAGCAGGGCCAGTCCGCCCCGGATCTCGCGCCGTACGGGCTCGGCGCCCTTCCCGGCGGTCCCGGTGTGCCCGGCCGGCCCCGCGTCGG
>NZ_MECK01000511.1 GCF_014596465.1 Streptomyces sp. CBMA123
GCTGCCGGCCGCGGCCGCGGCCGGGGCCGGGGCCGGGGCCGGGGCCGCCGAGCCGACGGTGTTCGCGGCGTCCGAACCGGTGGACCTGCTGCACGTCGTGGTCGAGATCATCAGCGAACGCACCGGCTACCCGGCCGACATGATCGAACCCCACCTCGACCTCGAAGCCGACCTCAGCATCGACTCCATCAAGCGCACCGAAATCATCGGCCAACTCGCCCGCCGCCTCACCACCACCAACACCGACATCACCACCCTCGACGACCAACAGATCGAAGAACTCTCCCGCGCCCGCACCGTCACAGCCATCACCACCTGGCTCACCACCCACACCACCCCCGCCACCCAACCGAACCCGGAACCCGCGGCCGCCCCTGAACCCGCCGCCGTCGTGGCTGGCCACGAACCGGTCCGCCTGCGGTTCGCCGCCGTTCCGCTGCCCGACCCCACCGGATCGCCGGACACGCTCGCGGGCCGCCGTTTCGCCCTGCTGGGCGACGACGGCCACGGCCTGGCCGCCGCGCTCGCCGCCCGTCTCAGCGCGGCCAGCGCAGACGCCCTGCCGTTCGATGCGGCACACGAACTGTCTACCGCAGACGGCCCATTTGACGGCGTGCTACTCCTCGACCCGCTCGCCGAGCGCGGCGCGCCGGTGCTGCCCGGCTGTGTACCCGCCCTGCAGGCCGCACTGGCCCTGGCACCGCGCCACCTGCTCGCCGCCCGCCCCACGGCGCCGTCCGCCGGTGGCCGGGCGGACGGGCTGCGCGGGCTGTTCCGCACGCTGGCGCGCGAGTACCCGGACAGCACGGTCCGGCTGGTCGAAGTCGAGCCGGCCGAGGCGGCAGACGCGCTGGTCGCCGAGCTGCTGGCCGACGACCGAGAGCCGGTGGTGCTGCACGGCCCGGCCGGCCGCCAG